>CASEFP010000119.1 GCA_949287225.1 uncultured Lentisphaeria bacterium | reverse complement strand
ATTTCCCGTTTTTGCCATCTATCAGCCAGTGCTTTGGGCAGACGCATCCGAAAATACAGCACCCCTCGTTTCATCATTATACACGTGACCATCGGAATGGGTTCCCTCCTCTGGGCATTTGTGACCCCAAATGTGACCCCAGATTATGCCGTAGCGGGAAAAAAGACGCATTCTCGCGAGAATGTTTGAGGGGGAAAATAAAATTGGCATCCCCAATGGGAGTCGAACCCATGTTGCCGGGATGAGAACCCGGTGTCCTAGGCCTCTAGACGATGGGGACGCATGAGGCTTGTCAAATGATGGTGCTTACTATAAACCTTTTTTTAAAAAAGTCAATCCCTGAAATGCGGCTTTTTCCGGATTTTCCAAACATGAGTGCCGTTTCCCGGGGGGGCTGGTCGGTATTTACTTCGAAAATCCGTTTTTTTTGCCGTCGTATCTTGATTTTTGAACCCGATCAGCTTATAGTCAACGAAGAATGTTGTGACCATTTTAAAAAAGGAGAGATGCTGTGAAACGCTGTTTTTTCACTTTGTTTCTGACGATCGCGCTCACTGCCGCCGCAGTGACCGCGGAACTCGAAACCCGGGACGGAACCATCTATCGGAACGTCACTGTCGAACAGGTCGATCCCGCCGGTCTGACGATCGGGTTCATCAACGAAAACGGCACTTCCGTTCTCAAACGGATCCCGTTCGAGGAACTGGATGCCGCCGTCCAACAGCAATATCGCTACGATCCGGAACGCGCCCGCCGGTATGAGGAACGGCGCGAACAGCTCAGCCGCGACAGCATCGAGGAGATGAAGGCTTCCTCCGAGCAGGCAGGTCGCACGGAAACTATCCGGGCAAAACTCCGGGAGCGGTTCAATGGAAAAAACGTCGAGGTGAGCCGCGACGATCTGCTCTTTCTGATCCGTTCCAACCGCAGGGCCCTGCGGGTCAACGGCGTCGAAGCGGCGGAATCCGGTACCCTCGTGCGTGTCCTGCAGGATGACAGCGGTCTCGACGCTCTGCCGATGATGATCCTCGCCGACGGCCTCAAGCTCAAGGCGGATGAAAGCTGGACCGGCTTCCTTTATCCGACCGGACTTAAGGCGCGCATTCAGGGGAATGCCAATCTGCCGGTCTTCTGCTCCTCTGCCGAAATGGCCGCGGATCTCGTCTCCGGATATCTCGACATCTACTACCAGTTCGTCGCTTCCGGGGGGAACGACGCCGCCGGAAAACAGGCGTCCGCTCCGGCGACAACGACCGCGGGTACCACCACCTCCGGCGTCGCGGGAATTGACACCAAAGATAAAAGCAGCTCGGAACCGATCGAATTCGGCAATATCCGTAACTATTCCGGCTACTACTTCGGCAACAGTTACTATCCGGTCTGGTGGTATTACGGGACATGGTGGAACCGCTATCCGGCGCGGCCGCTGCCTCCGCCGATCCGCCCCGGACGGCCTTTCCCGCCGTTCCAGCCCGGCTGGCCGTGTCCGCCGGAGCGTCCGGAGCGTCCGGAGCATCCGGAGCGTCCGGGAGAGCACGGTGGTGTGTCGCGGCCGGGGAGGCCGACGGAAGGCGGCGCTGCCGCGGCACCGCAACGTCCTGTCGGCATTCAGTCACCCTCACAGGAGCCTGCCTCCCGGCCGAATACGCAGTCGAGAGTCGGCATCCAGACCGTACGTCCGGCGGGGAATTCGACGAGCCGTCCTGCCTCCCGGAGCGGCAACATCATCCCCGCCGCTCCGGTGAACTCCGGACGCCGGGCGATGGGGCGTTTCTGAACCTGGCAGTCCTGCGCCGGTCTTGTCGTGGAACGTTTTCCCGCAGAGGGGAGAGGCGCGGCAGGGGCTCTGCTCTTCCGGCAATCCTTACTGCAGATCGATGGTGGAACGGTCTGTGATGAAAACCGGATAATTCGGCACATCCAGAACTGGAATGGAAAGAGCTCCGGAAGCCGATTGGGTGTAGCCGGCGGGCAGGCTGTAGACCTTCTGCCGCAGAGGATCGATCACGACGGGATCTGTAATTTCGCGTCCATTCATGAAACAGTCAAACGCACAGCGTATGGGGTCCGGATTCAGAAGAACCATTTCGGGAGAAAACACCGCGAACAGCGGAACGCCGTCTTTGCGGAATGCAAAACACTGCAATGCATTCTTCTCCAGAACAGAGATGTTGTTGAGCTCTATTTTCGGATAAAGTCCCAGCTCCGGAGCGGCTTCCAGCCCCTCGAACAGAGTTGCGAGCGACTGCATGGCGTAGTAGGCGAGTTTGGGACGGTTCTCCCTGTTGCAGAATATTCCGCAGGTGGAATCCTCCCCGCCGGACCAGTAGCTCTTCAGGTCGCTCATGCTGTAGATCGATGAAAGCTGCATCCCCGATCCGGCATCCACAGTCAATCTGCGTGCATTATGTTTCGCCTGAGAAAGTTCCGTTGCGGCAAAAAGGCCGTGGAGCGTGAAGGTCGCAGAATCGCCTTTCGAAAGGCTTCCGCCCTCCCCCATCCACATGGATTTCGGTCGGATGATCGATCTGATTTGTTCATAATGTGCGCGGTCAAACGCCTGCGTCGTGGCATCGTAGGTGTGACAGGCGAGGATGTCGATCACATCCCCGAAGCCGAGTTTCCCCAGTTCCCGCATGTAGATCCCGTGAAAAACAGCGGGACAGGCGACGATCTGAGCATCCGGTTTGATTCTGCGCACAGCGTCGGCTGTTTGTCTTGTAAATTCAAAAAAATCTCCTGCGGTCCGCCTCAGCATCTCCTCTCGTGAAATGCCGGAATAAGGCGCTTCCCCGTGGAATCCCCAGAACAGACCTGTCCCATCCGGTTCGTTCCAGACTTCATATTCCCGGATACGATCCTTGTAATGCTCCACCAGCGCACACACAAAACGGATCCATGCGTTCATCGCGCCTGGACCATGATAGAAGGGCGTATCCCCGGTAAATCCGCGCAGAAAACCGGAGGAAGGTTCTTCTCCGGGATGCGCCTTCCGGAATGCTTCATATTTCCGATTCGGCGTGTAGAGCGGATTGCCGAAGGAAAGCTGAAGCCAGACTTTGAGTCCGCGCCTGCGGAGATTCTCTACAATTCCGTCGAGCCATGTGAAGTCATAGATGCCCGGCCGGGTTTCAATCTTGCGCCAGCCGCTCTGAACTCTAACATGTTTGATGCCGGACTCGCCGAGAACATCGTACACCTGTTCCGGATCAAAGGTATCGCGATCCAGGGTCTCGAATCCGATCCCGACCGGGGAGTTTTTGATTTCCCGCGCGTGCTTTGTTTTCAGGAAACCCAGGAAGTTCGCGTCGGGAATCTCCGCGAGAGGATCTTTCGTCCAGTAAAAGGTTTTCGCTTCCGCATCCAGAATATGCGGAGAGGTGTACCACTTCAGAGGATCGGGTTCGCATGTCTCGCAGTTTACCGCAACGACCATCCAGATCGATTGATCTCCCGCAATGAACTTCAGGGAATGAACCGGTTTGGGCTGAATGGGAAATGCGGAAATCCCGAGATTGCGATACCGTCCGCCATCCAGCCCATACCATGCCGGCTTATAATTGGGAAAACTCTGCGGTTGACACCAGTCGCTGAGATCGCGTCCATTTTGAATCTCAAATTGATCGCGGGAACGGTCCGCATAGATCACGATCAGCCGTCCGGCTACAGATGCCGAAAGCCAGGCCCCGGTATGGAGCAGCAGAATATGGTTCCCCGTCCGATTCCCTGCGTCAACTTCTGCTTCCGGCAGAAAATCCGGAAATTTTCTGGAAAGGACCAGACATTGCGCTTCCCCGTCCGGGAGAATTTCAAACCGGAACGGCTTCCCTTCCAGGGACTCCCGGCGAAACATCCGCAGATCGTTTCCCGGCCCCTGATCCGTCCAGCCTCTGCCGTCTGCATCGGTTGCGAAGGAACGGTTGGCGACGGATGCCAGGGAGATCGCCGCCGGGCAGGCTTTGCCTGCAACACTCTGTTCTACCGGGGATAAACTGCTTTGGCGCATCATGTGAGATCCTTCTATGTTTACTGGAGGGGGACGAGTTCTTCCGTCATCAGGTTGGAGATGTTTCCCTTATGCGTCGAGAGGATCTCCTGACTGGAAAGAGAGCGTCCGCTTCCGTCGCACATGGCCGCGTTGGCGCGATTGTTATGGCGTAGATGAACCTTGTAATTGTT
>CASEFP010000118.1 GCA_949287225.1 uncultured Lentisphaeria bacterium | reverse complement strand
GGGGGATTTCGTGCTCCGCACGACCAGCTTGCGCAGCTGGACCGCGGCAGGACTGAAAGTCCTGCACGAATCAAAATTGCTGTCGCAATTTTTTTTTGACTGCGCAGCTTCGCGCGCATTTTTTTATTTCGCACTTTGTGCGACCAGCTTGCGCAGCTGGACCGCGCAAGGGCCGACGGCCCTTGACCCCGAGAAGAATGCTCACGCATTCTTCCGTCTCAAAGTCGGGTGTTTCAGCGGCGGCCGAAAATCGCAGTGCCGATCCGGACAATCGTCGCGCCTTCGTCGATGGCCGCCGGATAGTCCAAACTCATCCCCATCGAAAGTTCCGGAAGCGCAATATCAAGCTCTTTTTCAAGGCGGTCGCGCATGGCGCGCAATCCGGCAAAGGTCTCGTGCAGACGCGTTTCGGTCGCGTCGAACTCCGCCATCGTCATCAATCCCTGAAGGCGGATGTTCGGCATTTTCAGCGCAGAGGAAGCGATGGAGCGGATTTCCTCATAATCGCGGAGCCCGAATTTCGACTCCTCGCCGGAAATATTGACTTCCAGAAGAATATTCATGATTTTTCCGCGCTGTTCCGCCGCTTTCGCAATCCGTTCCAGCAGTTTTTCCGAATCAACGGAATGAATCCAGGACGCATACTCGACGGCCTTTGCCGCCTTGTTGGACTGGAGGTGCCCGATCAGATGCCATTCAATGTCCGCGGGAAGAAGCGGCGCCTTGGCTTCGAGCTCCTGCACGCGGTTTTCGCCGAACATGCGCTGTCCCGCGTCATAGGCTTCCTTCACGTCTGCGGAGGGAAACGTCTTCGACACAGCCAGAAGCCGGACGGAATCATCTTTCCGCGCCGCTTTCCGTGCCTCGTCTGCAATGGCTTTCCGGACTTCAGCAAGATTTTGTGCGATTGCGGACATGTTCAGATCCTCCATTCCCCCTCTTCGATCACAAGGCGTCCGTCGATGTAGACCGACGGCTTGCGGATGACGCAGTCGATATGAACCGGCACATCGTTGTTTCCGCCCATTCCCCGGCTGTTCCCGAAAGCCAGATGGACGGTGCCCTTGACCTTTTCATCCTCCAGCAGATTGCCGCTCACTTTCAGGAAGGGATTCGTGCCGATCCCGAACTCGGCGAGAACAAATCCTTTTTCCCCGACGGCTCCCAGCATCTTCTCCAGAGCCTTGGCGCGCTCGCCTTCGAATCCGCAGGCGGAACCGTTCCGGACCGTAATGGAGCAGGGGGCGTCGCCCTCTTTCCACGGGATGCTGTCAACCGTGGCGTCCACAACAATTTTTCCATTGGCCGTTCCCGGATTCGGGACCCCGTAGGCCTCTCCCGCCGGGATGTTTCCGACGTTTCCGGAAGACGCATAAATGGCGTCATCATTCAGATAAGGCACAAGCCCGATCTCGAACGAAATGTCGGTTCCGAGTTTCGTCACGATCCGGACCTTGTGGTGCTTTTCTGGAAAACACCCGACCCACTTCTCCCCGTCCGCGCGGAGCTGTTCCGGCTCGACCTTCATGGCCCGTGCAAAAATTTCGTCTGTGATGCCGGGAAGGGTGCAACCGCGGGCGCCGGAAGCACGGGCGGCGGTCATGGCCGCACAGTGGGTAAGCGAGTTGCAGGTAGCGCCGATCACGACATTGTGATGCGTCATCATCTCCCGCGTCTCGTTGTCCGGATCCGCGCCGTTGCGCGCGGTGATCTCAATCATGCGCGGCGTCAGGAGAAGCCCCAGCGAGCAGGAGGCGTCGATGAAGGCATGCGCCACGTTCCGCGTCGTCCGGTCGTAGATCAGCAGAACGGTCTCGTCTTTTTTGACCTGAATGGATTTCGTCAGAACCGCCTTTGCCGCGTCGAGCATTTCCTGTCTCATCGCTTCCGGAAGAAGATCCCAGGAGGATACGGTGCTTTTCGGATTCGGCTTCGAGATCGTGAGCTGCGGCGGGGAGATCGAGATTTTCGTCCCCGGTTCGACGTTGTCCGTGATCCAGACATTGCCGCCGATGATCGCGTCATGTCCGATCGTCACCGCGCCGAGGATCGTTGCTCCCGCATAGATCGTCACATTGTCCTCAATCGTCGGATGGCGCTTGCTGCCCTTGATGATCTTGCCGCAGGCGTCCTTCGGGAAGGAGAGCGCGCCGAGCGTGACCCCCTGATAGATTTTCACGCCGGAACCGATTTCGGCGGTCTCGCCGATCACAACGCCGGTTCCGTGGTCGATGAAGATGCCGCGCCCGAGCTTCGCGCCCGGATGGATGTCAATCCCGGTGATCCGGTGGGCGTATTCGCCGAGCATCCGCGGGATCAGCGGAACTTTCTTTTCATACAGACGGTGCGCAATACGCTGGATCGTGATCGCCTTGATGCCCGGATAGCTCAGGACGATTTCATCCAGCGTCTTTGCCGCCGGATCGCCGTCGAACGCCGCCTGAATGTCCAGCTTCATGCGCACGCGGATCTCGGGCAGGGAGGAGAGAAGGAAGAGCGCCGCGTCTTCGGCGTCGCGCATGCAGTCGCATCCGGGTTTCCGCAGAAGCTCGCAGTTGTAGCGCAGCGAGCGGTAGATCACGTCCCGGAGCTCGTGGAAACAGCGCGAAACAATCTCCCCGACGGAATAGCGCAGATTGTCGAGCGACTGCGGTTCGCGTTCCCCGAATCCCGGAAAAACGATCTCGAACAGATCGTGCAGGATGGCGAGAATCTCCGACTCGCGCGGCAGGTTGCTTCCTTCGCTGTGATTGACGCCGTTCCCGTCGGAGTAGGTGCGGCAGATTTTCTCCACCAGATCGTCGATGTATTCGTTTGCAATGCCCTTTCCGGGCAGCGGATTTTCCCTGCTGCATTCGCTCATCTGAAAAACTCCTATTCAATATTCTGTATCTGCTCGCGGATCTGTTCGGTCAATGTTTTGAGCCGGACGATCAAGGGGGAAATCTCCACGGAGGCGGCCTTGTTGCCGAGCGTGTTGATTTCGCGGAAAATCTCCTGTGTCAGGAAGTCCATGTTCCTGCCGCGGGAATCGCCCTTGTCGTTCAGAAACGCGAGGTAATGACTGAAATGGCTGCGGAGGCGCGTGATCTCCTCTGTGACATCGCACTTGTCGGCGAAGATCACCAGCTCGCGCAGGACGCGTTCGTCGTCGAGATCAAGTTCCAGCCCGGCGTCCTTGAGTTTCTGGAGAAGCCTGTCGCGCTGCTTGAGCGGCAGATCCTTTGCCAGCGGTTCGATTTTGTCCACAATTCCGGCGAGTTCCCCGATCTTCGCGGCCAGCGCCAGGCGGAGATTTTCCCCCTCGGTTTCCCGCATTTCGAGGAGTCTGTCCAGCGCGTTCGAGCAGGCGCGGAGCAGCACTTCGGAATTTTCAGGCAGGGAGAAGTCGATGGAGGCCTGGTCAACAATTCCGGGGACAAGCAGCATTTCCGAGAGGCGCAATCCTCCGCCAAGCTCGAATTCCGCATTGAGATCAAGTGCCTGATCAACCAGTGCACGGACATTTGCACGGTTGATGCTGACAGTCGCACCTGCCGTGGAATTCTTCGCCGGAACAAACTCCACCCGGAGCGTCAATGCTCCCCGGCTGACCCGTGCCGCGACCGCCTGCCGGAGCATTCCCTCGCAGGAAGCCATGTCGCGCGGAAGATTGAATTTGAGTTCAAACTGTTTGCGGTTCACCGAGGAGATTTCAACGCGGAATGCAAGTGCTCCGTCCGCACTGGACGCTTCACCGCGTCCGAAACCGGTCATGCTTCTCATGGTTTCTCTGTTTCCTGTTTTTGTGTGTCCGCACTCTCTGTTTTTTCTTCCTGCTGAGGCGGATTCTTTACGGTGAAACGTTCCAGACGCGCTTTTGTCAGATACATGCCGCTGAGCGGCGACCAGCCGGAAAGTGTATCTCCGGCGAAACCGGTGATGACGATGAAATGATTGGGGTCGTCCGCCTTCCATACCAGGGAATACTGCACGTTATCCTTTTGCGGGGCAAGACTTTTGAGATAGGATTCCCATGCCGTGTCGTCGGCTTCGTCGCGGTTCTGCATGTATTTCATGTTGAAATCGGTGCGCATGACTTCCGCTTCGGAGAAGCGCACGCGGTTCCGTTCCGTTCGCGTAAGATAGAGCATATTGTTCATCACATACATGATGGCGGCCTTCCGTGCGTTTTCGTAGGCCTTGTCGATCGGCTGGAGTGTCTTGTACACCAGTTTCAGCGGTTCCCAGAAGTGCATGGAACGCTCTCCGGAGCCGATGACGACCACGGAATGCCCGAGGCCCGGCGGATTCCAGACGAAACTCGCCGCCATGTAATCATGATACGGCGCCTTGATCGGTTTGTCGTCCTCCAGATTACGCGGCAGATGGGCGTATTCCTCGAATTTCATCGGTTCATAGGGAAAAATTTCATCTTCCCAGATTTCCGGCATGGTGTAGCGGATGAAATTTCTCTGCGGTTCCGTCAGATCCTTGGTCCGTTCAAGCGCATAGGCGCGCGCTTTTTCCACGGCATAGTCGGTATGATCGCTCCGGCATGCCGCGCAGACGACCAGCAGAAGAAGGGCCGGCAGCAGTATGGCTATCCTGCATTTGCGCATAGGTTTGATCCTTTCACAGAAAGTTGATGATTCTCGATTCAATAATATAATCGCAAACAACGAGGAAACAAACGCTCCGTGCGTGATTCCTGAAAAAAAGCTCTGCAAAGTGGCGCATATCCGGAGCAATCTCCCTTCCCGGACGATAAAAAAAGAGTTTCACGCAGGAAAGAGACGCAGCGTGAAACTCTTTTTTCTGTCCGGAAATGCGCGTTTACTGTTTCAGACGCATCTGCGGGAAGAGAAGAACGTCGCGGATGGATTCCGCTCCGGTCAGCAGCATGATCAGACGATCGACGCCGAGGCCAAGTCCGCCGGCCGGAGGCATGCCGTGTTCCATTGCAGTCAGGAAGTCCTCGTCAATTGCCGTTGCAAGATCCTTGCCGTCGTGCACGGCCTGCTCGACGAAACGCTTGCGCTGTTCGATGGGATCGTTGAGTTCGGAGTAGCCGGGGGAGATCTCCTGACCGTTGATTTCGAGTTCGTAGACGTCGACCACGGTCGGATCGTCCTCGCAGGCCTTCGCCAGCGGCACGAGATAGGCGGGAAGGCGCGTTACGAACGTCGGCTGGATCAGCGTCTGCTCGATGAGCTTTTCATAGATTTCGTGCGTGATGTCGCGCTCCTCCATCTCCTCGGGGATCGTGAGTCCCATCTCCCGCGCCTTGACGGCTTTCTGCTCTCTGGAAAGTTCAAACCAGTCATTGCCCGCACGTTCGCGGATAAGGTCGCGGTAAGGAGCGCGCCGCCAGGGACGCGTCAGGTTGATGACCTTGCCGCCGGGATGCCGGATCTCCAGCGTTCCGAAGAGGTTCATTGCGATCGTCGTGACCATCTCCTCGATGAGATCCATCATGCTGCGGCAGTCGCCATAGGCCTGATAGATTTCCAGCATCGTGAATTCAGGGTTGTGACGGCGGTCGATACCTTCGTTGCGGAAGTTCCGGTTGAGCTCGAATACACGCTCGAAACCGCCGACCAGCAGACGCTTGAGGTAGAGTTCCGGCGCAATGCGCATATACATCGGGCTGTTGAGCGCCTCGTAGAAGGTCTTGAAGGGATTGGCGTTTGCACCGCCGGGAATCGGCTGGAGCATCGGCGTTTCGACTTCAAGGAAGCCCTTGGAGGCAAGGAACTTGCGGATCTCGGAGAGAATCGCGAAACGCTGGAGGAACACTTTGCGGCTCTCGTCGTTCGTTATGAGGTCGAGGTAACGCTGGCGGTAGCGCTGTTCAATGTCGGTCAATCCATGGAACTTTTCGGGCAGGGGACGCAGCGATTTGCTCAGGAGCGTGACCTTGTGCGCCTTGACAGTCAATTCTCCGGTGCGGGTTGTGAACGGCACTCCGGTCACTCCGATGATGTCGCCGAGATCAAGTTTCTTGAAGAGTTTGAATTCCTCTTCGCCGACCTGGTCGCGCTGGACGTAGATCTGCATTCTGCCCGAGGAGTCCCGGACATCCGCGAAAATGGATTTGCCCATCGCGCGGAACGCGGTCATGCGCCCCGCGATCGTAACCTCCTCCGGATTTTCGACTTCCGGCTTGAATGCCTTCCGGACATCCGCGGTCATCCGCACATTGTCAAACCGTTTCCCGAACGGCAGAATGCCGGCGGCGGAAAGTTCCTGCACTTTGGCGGTGCGCTGTGCGAAAATGTCCTCAGTTTTCTGCTGCGGTGTATCCTGAATGTTTTCCTCACTCATTTCCTTTTGATCCTTTCCAGAAATATTTCGATAAAAAACCATATAAAATACAGCAGGATCGGAACTTTTTCAATCCGGGAGCGCGGTTTTCCCGGAGAAAATCGCTTCCGGAGGGTAGTCAAAACCACCGGCTAAGCCGGTGGCTTGCACTTGCCCTATAAGGGCATGATACCGGCCTGCCCCTCAAGGGGCGTTGAACTTGGTTCGCCAGTCGCACCCCTTCCACTGACAACTGCTCAAGCAGTCTTTTGTGGCTTACTT
>CASEFP010000117.1 GCA_949287225.1 uncultured Lentisphaeria bacterium | reverse complement strand
ATGCAAGCATACGCGGTATCGGGGATTTCGCCTGCGGCGACCAGCTTACGCAGCTGGACCGCGGCAGGACTGAGAGTCCTGCACGAAGCATTTTTGCGATGCAGAGCATCGCTGTATGAAACTGTTTTTTTTGAATCAATCGCGTCGTTCCGGGGCGGGGAGCACAGACCCGGAAGCAGTTTGACTTGACGCATGTTCACATACTGGTCGAATCCTGTGCGGACCGGGAGAAGCAGCTCACGCGGGAAAACGTCATCCGTTACCCCGGGACAGCCGACTGCAATGCACTGGTTACTTCAGTTTTTTCATGGAGATTTCTATGGAATTGACCACTTTCGATTTTGCTCGATTGCGAAACAGCTCCAGCGCATCATGAAAACCGAAGAATGCATAGTTCACGTCCGGTTTCAGAATGAATTCAGGATGTTCCACATTTCCAATCACTTCTGTTATTCCGGAAGGAACAAACGTCCCTTTGGCGGTCTTTGCGGAAACATAGGCGACACCTTCACCACTAAAACCGGACGCCTCCACACGCACTGCCTCCACTTTCATATTTTTGGGGAGAAAAAAGTTAAATTCAAAAAAGGGTTCATCTCCCATTTTGAAGCAGCCATCAGCAATCGGAATCATCCTGCCTTTGGAACGGACGGAAATTTTGGTAAGCTCCACACCATAGCCGTCCGGCAGAGCAAAAAGAACGGTCAGCACCCCTTTGTTTTTCAGTGAGGAGTTTACTTCAAGGATCGCGGTTTTCCAGTGCTTCAACATTTTTTCAACAGATTTCACATCCATTTTGCGACGGTGCTCTGTATAGAAATCCATATACTTTTTGCCTGCGTTTTCCACTTCCGTGAGAATTTTTCCGAGCGATTCGCACCGCTGCCCCTGGAACAACTTCCAGCAGGCCGTTTTTGCACGTTCTTTCAGAATCTTCAGGGTGCAGTCGCTCAGGATATCCGCCAAAACGGTTTCCGCCCGGACATCCTTCAGCTTTCCGGGATATTGCATGAGGGTGGAAGTCATCGTCAGGAGGGAAGCCAGATAACTTTTGTCGGGACCGAGGAATGCGAAAGACGTGAGAGACTTCAGGGAAACCGCAGGCATGCTGCACGCTGTTTCCGCATACTGCGTTACGGCGTTCAGAAAACACTCGTCCCCGATTCCGAACAGCTGTTTCATACTTGATTTCATGGTTCCATCGGCATCAGAAGAGATGCCGCTCCAAAGCCGCCCGGCAGCCGCTATACTCGGAAAAGATTTATACAAAAGCGAAGTGGATTTTGACCAGGTAGTCAGAAGTCCTCCCATCGGTTTATAGTTATCCCCGTGCGCTGTAGATGTTGCGATGTTGTTCCAACAGAAATCCGCCGGGGCGGTCAGATAGTCGAATCCCAGTTTGTCATACATGGAAAAAATATCATAGAATGCAAGATTGCAGAGATGACCGAGATAGCTGCGCACATTATTCTGATACTGCCAGTTGACCATGATGATATCACGGGGCATTTCGGGAAGAATATCCTGATAATATTCAAACATATCGTCCCAGAGCATCATCCGCTTTCCCAGTTTCTTCACGACACTGTGGATGAATTTGAAGTGTTCCAGATAAAGTCTCTGCTCTTCATCGAAATTCCGGACAACATTCCGGCATTTGGAGCACAAGGCGAAGTCATATGCTTCGTCTCCGCCGACATGGAGATATGATGTTTTCGGGAAGATCGCAGCAACTTCGGTAAGATAGGATTCCAGAAGCCGGCGGGTTTCCGGAAGAGAAGGACAGAAAACATGATCAAGCCCTTTTCCGAAGCGTCCGGGAATTCCTTCCCTGCGTTCGGAATAAGAGGCGAACTTTTTTCGCTGAAGAATCTGTTCCGCATGTCCGAGGGTGGCAAGACCGGGAATCACATCAATGCCCCGGACGGCGGCATAGTCTGTGATTTCCATTAATTCCGCAGCACTGTATCCCCTGTTCTTTCCGATGTCGAATGTTTTGGTGCGGACGCGCCATTCCAGATACAAAAACAACGTGTTGTAATGGTTTTCCGCGATAAAGTCAATGAACTCCTTGATGAAGGGAATGGTTTCCATCTGGCGAGCCAGATCCATCTGGACTGCGCGTATCTTGTAAGCGGTTCTCATGAAAGATCCTCGTTTGAATTCGTAAAAGGGCAGAAACTGTTTTATTTCTCTTCGGTGTTTCCAGAATGATTTGGACGAATGTGATGTTTTATTGAAAATTCCGAAAAATCACCTCCTCAGAGTTGTTTTTTCAAAAGCCTCTTTTTCCCGGACAAAATGAGCGGATAATGAATTACCGTGATGCAAGCATACGCACTATCCGGGATTTCGCCTGCGGCAACCAGCTTGTGCCGCCGGGCCGCACCGGGACTGAGAGGAAAGCACAAAGCAATTTTTGGCGATGCAAAGCATCGCGGTAACCAGATTTTTTACTGTGTTCCGGAGCAGACCAGAAGCTTTCGCGCGTTCCCCCCTTATACAGGACAATACGCGCCTGCTCCCGAACAATCCGATACTCAGAGCAGAGTTCATTTTCAACGGCAGACAGCTCTGTCAGCTTTGTGTGGTCCATACCCGCTTTCTGCTTGAAGGCAAACCCCGTGGCGGTCCATTTCCCGCTGAACATATCCTCCGGCAGGGCGAATGCACCAACGGAGGGAGGAATTGCAATCATCTTTTGCGGCATTCCAGACGCGAGAAAAAAAGTCGTCAATTCCGAAAAACCCATGTCTATTTCAAATATGGCAAAAGAGGGGAAAAGTTCCAGAGCCCGATCCATACCGGAGAACTCTTCGAACCAGTCCGGGGAGAAGGTTTCGACATGTTTTCCGAAAGTTTCCATGCAAGCTTTCCGGCGGTTTTCGGAAATCAGTTTTTCCTTTTCCTCCATAAGTTTCAGAAATTCCTTTTTGCCGATGAACTTGTAAAATTTCTGCACTGAAGATTGCAGACTTCTGATTCATCGCCGGGATCAGGACGGCATCCGCCGTACATATTGTCATGGAAACAAGACCGCAAAGAGATCCGCAAATTCTTTTTTCATAAACACTTTTCTCCTGAACAGACTTGAAAAAAATCTGCTTTACTTCGTTGACAATTCTTTCCCCATACGCCTTCTGCAAGAAACGTTTCAACGATCCAGCAGCCTTACCGCCACAGAACCAATATCCAGTGAAAATTTCGTTCCTCTGTTGAAACGAAGTTCTACCAACAGAAGCGCTTCTTGATCCGGATATAAGTCGCGAAGGTATTCAAAACGCCAGTTGAGATGATGGCGGTCCATGACCGAAAGTATCAGGTCGTCGTATTCCAGGGAAATTTTTCCAGCCGGAAACCAGGAAAAAGCCGATTCCATGAAATCCGAGTTGTCGTATTCGGAAGAACAAAGAACAGGATCCGTCTGGGACGATACATTGTATTGTGAAATTACCAGCCTGATTTTCTTATCTGTTCCAAGCTCCGGGAAAATACGGCAGAAGGCTCCGGCGGAAGCTGCTTCAGAGCGTAAAAATATGGCGTTCCACGAGGGGACGTTCCAACAATCCGGAGCAAAAAAAACATGCGTTCCCGGAAAGAGGTCATGACGGATTTTCATTGGTACAGCGGAACGTTTCCGCCAGAATTCAAGAAGCGCAAGCCTTTTCTCCGAAACGCTCCGTTTTTCAAGAAGTTCCAAATTTTTTACGCTTTTGTCCCATGTGCGGAACAGCCGCCTTCTTGAATAATCATGCATCTGTTCAAAAAGTCTGCTTTCTCCGCATTTTTCCGCCTGAACCCGGTAATACCAGGAAAGGGAAGTGACAAGAGCGAGATCCAGACTTCCGCATGCGCGATTCAGGCGATGTCTCATGACAGGATTCCGCTTCACCTTTTTAGTGCCGCACGCAAGAATTCCCTGAAGCCTTTTCATTGCCTCCCAGTCGATATACCGGAAATCTTCCGCAGAGGGAAAAAAATAACGGACTTTCGCATGATTGGCAAAGGCGGTCCGCCGGAGTTCGCGCCGGTATTCCAGAACGTGGGACGAGGCCTTTCCATAGTATTTCGAGCAGAAATCAAGCATGAGCGCATCGCTGTCCAGCCAAGGATTTTCCATGAGCCGTGCCTCCATGTAGACTTTGAGATCATACATATCGTTGATTTCAGGGTTTTCGTGCTCGAAAAAGATTCCCGCACTCTTGTTGGATGCATAAAACCGGAGATTGTCAGACAAGGTGAATTCGCTCGGATACGGGAGCGCCCCGGCAGATCCATAGGTGATGCCGTATTCCCATGGGAAGAGCATGGATGCGTGTGCAGCCCAACTCGCCACTTGCGCACGGAATTTCCGATTTACGGGAGAAAGGATCGTTTCATGCAGAAAGGTCTCCGTATTGCATGTCCGGATCATGATGTTGTCCAAAGGCTTGACCCCGCCTCGCGGCGGATCGGTGGTGGCAAAATAACCCAGTGTCTGCAAACGATACCCCGGACGAAATTTTTTGAGTTCTGCCGCGACTTTGTTTATTGTGCTGGCCATAGAAAATGTCAGTAATTTTCAGATGCATAACGAACCTCGTCTTTTTCAAAGAATTTTTTGATGGAATCAGGGGCACTCTGTCTTTTTCTCATATGCATTTCGACACTTTGTCTCAAGGCGTCCT
>CASEFP010000116.1 GCA_949287225.1 uncultured Lentisphaeria bacterium | reverse complement strand
TGCCGTCTGTCCTGCGACGATTGAGACTCCCATGGTCGAAAAAATGCTGGCCAGCGGCGCAATCCGGGAAGTCGCCGAACCGATCGGCCGTTTCGGTCATCCGGAGGAGGTGGCGTCAACGGTTCTGTGGCTTTGCAGTCCCGCCGCCGGCTTCATCGTGGGTCAGGGCATCGCCGTTGACGGCGGTTATACGATCCGGTAATATACAATGAAAAGAGGAGGAAAACCATGAAAAAAGTTCTGCTGATTTCTTCCAGCCCGCGGAAAAACGGGAATTCCGATCTGCTCTGTGACCAGTTCCGGAAAGGAGCAAGCGACGCCGGGCACCGGGCGGAGAAAATTTTCCTGGCGGAAAAGAAAATTCATTATTGCACCGGCTGTGGTGCCTGTGCCAATGCGACCCGGCCCTGCGTGCAGAAAGACGATGTCGCGGAAATCCTTGAAAAAATGGTGGAAGCGGATGTCATCGTCCTGGCGACGCCGGTCTATTTTTATACGATGTGCGCCCAGCTGAAAACACTGATAGACCGCAGCTGTCCGCGCTACACGGCGATTTCAAACAAGGAATTCTATTTTATTCTGACAGCTGCGGACACCAATCGTTCCGCAATGAACCGGACTCTCGAAAGTCTTCGCGGGTTCACGGAAGATTGTCTGGAAGGTTCGCGGGAAAAGGGCGTCCTCCTCGGTCTCGGGGTCATGGACCGCGGCATGGTGAAAAACACTCCAGCCTACCGGGAAGCCTATGAAATGGGAAAACAGGTCTGAGAGATTGGACAATCATCAGAAAATCAAGGAGTTTTCAGATGAAAACAAGCTTGTTTGCCGCGGCGGTGTCCGTATTGTTTTCCATCTCCGGACAGGCCGGGATGGAGGATATTCAGAAAAAAGGAGAAGTAACTATGAATCCCATTGCAGAAGATACTCGCATTTTCAAGATTAATCCCGAAATCCAGGCGGGCGGGATCCGCTTTAAAAATCGTTTTGGGATTGAACTTGCCGGTCATCTCTATTGGCCCGCGAAGTTTGATCCGGCCGGGAAGTATGCCGCAATCGCGGTCTGCGGTCCCTTCGGAGCCGTGAAGGAACAGGCTTCCGGACTTTATGCGCAGGAACTGGCTGCGCGCGGTTTTGTCGCGCTGGCATTTGATCCATCCTATACCGGGGAGAGTTCCGGCGAGCCCCGTTATGTGGCATCTCCCGATATCAATACGGAGGATTTCTCCGCCGCGGTGGACTGTCTTTCTCTTCTGCCTTATGTGAATCCGGAACGAATCGGAATTCTCGGCATCTGCGGCTGGGGCGGCATGGCGCTCAACGCCGCCGCGAACGATACGCGAATCAAAGGAACCGTCGCCGTGACGATGTACGACATGAGCCGCGTCAGTGCCAACGGATATTTCGACTCCATGGACGCCAACGGCCGTTATGAACTGCGCCGACAGCTCAACGCTCAGCGGTTGATTGATGCAAAAAACGGAACCTTTGAAACCGCCGGCGGGGTTCCGGACGTTCTGCCGGAGAATGCGCCGCAGTTCGTCAAGGATTATTTCGCCTACTACAAAACGCCGCGTGGCTATCACGCGCGTTCCCTGAACTCCAACCGGGGATGGAACAAGACTTCGACTCTTTCGTTTCTCAACACGCCGCTTCTTGTGTACAGCAGCGAAATCCGTTCGGCATGCCTGTTGATCCACGGCGAAAAGGCGCATTCCCGCTATTTCAGCGAAGACGCCTTCAAAAAGCTGACCGGAAGCAACAAGGAGTTGATGATCGTTCCCGGTGCTTCCCATGTGGATCTCTACGACAATTTTGAAAAAATTCCGTTTGACAGGATCGAAGGATTTTTCCAATCAGCTCTGAAATGATCGGAGCGTCGGAAAGGACGTTGTGAGCAGCCGTAACGGGAGTTACTCCGTTACGGCTGCTCTTTTGAGCCGGAAGACAAAAGAGATCAAATCCTGTCGAGTAGGCGGATTGCCCTATCCCTACACCTTCCACTGCCCATCCAGCTTCAGCATCAGCAGCACATCGGTGAGGTCGATGCTGCCGACCCAGCCTTCTTTCAGTACGCGGGCCACTGCCAAGTTCTCCTCGAACATCAGAACAGCCCCCCGGGCACTGTCTCCCGAAATTGAATTTCGATGATTTCTCCAATCACAAATCCTGTGCCTGCGGGATGAAATTGGTTGCAATCCACGGCTCCTGCGGCGGGCGCGGCAGGTTCGATTGCGCCATGCTCTTGAGCAGATACGCCATATTGTTCCCCAGAGTGCGCATGGTCTGGAGTCCTTCGAGATCACGCCGGACCTCGTCCGGTGTCAATCCGTGGGTCGAGTTCCAGTACTGACTTGAGACGACCGGCATTTGCAGAATGGTGAAGTATTTGTTCAACCGGTCAAATGTCGCGCTCGCTCCACCGCGGCGGCAGTTGACCACGCAGGCAGCGGGTTTGTATTGGAAATATTCCGAAGCCGAGAAAAACACCCGGTCGAGAATCGCGCAGAGAGCCCCCGGAGGCCCCGCATAATAGACGGGCGCTCCGATGATCAGGGCGTCGCTCTCTTTCATCTTCGTTACAAAATCCGTGTAAAGTTTTTCCCGGAACACGCAGCCGTCCGCACCCTCTTCATGGCACTTCCAGCAACTGATGCATCCCTGAATTGCCCGGTTGCCGATCCAGAAAATCTCCGACTCAACGCCGTTTTTGTTCAATGCGCCGGCCACCTCCGAAAGAGAGGTGAATGTGCAGCCGTCCCGATGGGGACTCCCGTTGACCAGTAACACTTTCATGGAAACTCGCTCCTTCTTGATTTCAATGAATGTTCTCCCCGAGCTCGAACGCTTTCTTCAGCTCCGGATGCCCCGTGATGTCGCCAAGTTTCAAAACCCCTCCCGCAATCAGCGTGCCGAGATCCTCCCAGCCCAGAAATCCGAGCAGCGCTTTGTAGTAATGGAGAACCGGCTCCTCGTTCTCCCGCCCGCTGCCCTCCGATGCCATCAGAAGAATCGCCTGCTTGTGCGGAGTAGCCCAGTTCGGATCGGACTCGGTCACCGCGAACAGACGGTCCAGCACGCACTTCAACTGACCGGAAAATCCCCAGTAGTACATCGGCGAGGCGAATACCAGAACATCCGCCGACCGGTACTCCGGATAGATCTTCTCCATATCATCCTTCTGGACGCAGGGAGAGTCCGGATTCCGACCGCCGCCGAGACACCCCTTGCAGCCGTGAATCGACATCCGATCCAGATCGAAGCGGACCACCGTGTTGCCGCCGGCTTCCGCACCGCGGGTGAACTCCTGAATCAGGGCCGCCGTATTGCCGTTCAGACGCGGGCTTCCATTCAAAACCAGAATTTTCCTGCTCATTTTCCAACTCCTTTTCTTGATGTTTTATGCATTAATTCAGGAAGATGATTTCGCTCCTCCCGGATCGTCCGATCAAATTTTCTCTGTCCAATCAATATAACCCGATAAGTTTTCCTGTCAAGAATGTACTATTTTGTATCATAATATCATAATCGTGTAATACTATCTTTTTAGTTAGTATATGTTTTATGCTCAGAATTTGCTTTTCGGAACATTGCGGGATATAGTAAAAGAAAAATTGATTTTTTCTGGAATGAAAGTGAAAGTTTTCAGATGGACAAGAAAAAAGCGTTGTCGTTTCACTGTTCGGTGGAAGCCGCGATGGCGGTGCTCGGCGGGAAATACAAGGCCATCATCATCTGGCATTTGAACGTTTCTTCCGTCATGCGCTACAACGAGATCCAGAAAGCCATTCCACAGGCGACAGCCAAAATGCTCAGCCAGCAGTTGAAAGAACTCGAGGGCGACGGAATCATCCGGCGGAAACTGTATCCGGTTGTTCCGCCGAAAACGGAATATTCGCTGACGGATCTGGGCAAAACCCTCGTGCCGATCGTCAATGCCATGAGCGACTGGGGG
>CASEFP010000115.1 GCA_949287225.1 uncultured Lentisphaeria bacterium | reverse complement strand
GTATTCCTGAACTGTCAAGCCGCTATCCCAATATTCTGACAACTCCTGCTCCCAATATTCACGACTCCGTCTTTCGCGTTCCATACCTTACCTCCAGATTTGAGTTCCAGAGGCAATTTATTACAACTTTTAGACGATTTCCAGATGGGCTTCACTGGTGGCATACGTTGATCCTGCTGAACTCTCTGGAAAAGTAGAATTGATTGCAGTAACCGAGTTTATAGGCAATCTCCTTGATGGACAAAGAGGTGTTCTGCAGCAAGTATAGTGCCCGTGCAATCCGGTATTCGAGACGATAGCGCATCGGGGAGATTCCCAGGCGCTCCTGAAAGAGGCGGTTCAAGGTGGAAGTGCTGATTCCCAGTTCCATTGCAAGTGTCCGGACATCCATTTTTCGGTCAGGCGTGTTCTCCAGAAGCATCTGCGCCCTTGCCAGCATTCCCCGGGAGTCATCCTGCTGCGGCAGGCACATGGAAAGCGCCGTCATGAACTTGTGGGAAAGGCCGAGGAGATCGGGAATGTCATCCCTGGTCTGGTGATGCAGCAGACTGCCGATTGCTCTCATCTCCCGGATGAAATAAGCACAGTCGACATTCTCCAGAATCAGGAAACGGTTCAGCCCGAGCGTTTCCATGACAGACTGGAGATTTTTTCCCTGAAACTCCGCAACGATCTTCTTGTATCCTCCGGAAGGGCCGTTCTTAAAAAAATACGAGGCGTGCAGAGGTATGACCAGTATCTGTCCCGGAACCAGCAGATGTTCTTTCTCTTCGAAACGGTAAATGATATCGCCTTCCGTCACGATCGTCACGATCATGAAACGGCAGAAGGTTTCGGAAAACCAGGTGCGGCTGCTTCGTTCGATCTCCTCCACGCAGAACGGATAAAGCGGATATTCGTTTGATGTGCCCATATTCCAGATTTCATGACGGGAAAAATCCGGTTTCAGAAGCGGCTGCGGCGTCCGCAGCGTATGTTTTCGATCGGTTGTCCGGGACATGATACGCTCAATGATTGTTTTCCATATATTTTTTGCAGAACTTCCATATATATTATATCTGAAACCAGATTGATGCAAATGTTTTTCTGCATATAATAATGAATATTTCAGAAATCCACTGCATAAAGATGGAGGCAAATCATGAGAACGGATCTCCTCTTTTTCTTCCAACCGGAAAAAGGGAAAGGAAAGAATCGGAACAAAAATTCCATGCCGCCGCATTCCGTCATATCCGGAGGCGTCACAGTTTTCACCTTGATCGAGCTTCTGGTCGTGATAGCGATCATCGCCATTCTCGCCGCGCTGCTGCTTCCGGCGCTGAATTCGGCCAGAGAGCGGGCACGCGGAGTTTCCTGCGTCGGGAACCATCGGCAGACGGGAATGGTTCTCGCCAGTTACCGGAGCGATTTCGACGACTGGTTCGTCAATCAGCGCACGGCAACGGGAACATGGGGCTATCTTCTGGTCGACAATAAATATATCCCGAACTACAAGGCGCTGCGCTGCACGTTCCCGGAAACCCAGATCCGCAAGGATCAGGACCGCACCTTCGGCGCAAACTGCATGGGAAACGGTTCCGACGGCAATCCTCTGGACATGCGCCTCAAGGAAAAAAATCTCTCCTATCAGGGAACCCGGAAAATCGCAACGACCAGCATTGTCCTTGTCGTATGCGCAAAGACTGTCTGCTCAACTCTGGACAGCCAGTATAATGCGGCCTACATGGGATATGTGGCCACAGGTTCGACCAACACATGGGGAATGTCGGCAGCCTATCTCCACCATTCCAAACGTGCAAACGCCTCAATGCTCGACGGCCATGTCGCGCAGATCGCATACAGTGATCTTGCGGGGCGCAAATATTATTTCCCGAACTATGAATCCTCTTACGGAGGACATGTTGTATCACAGCTTCGCTGCGCCGTCCTGCCAGGACAGCGCTTCTATACCGGATTCTGATCCGCTTGAAACTTTATTTCATTTAAGGAGGAACTAATTTATGAGAAAGATTTTTGTCCTGCTGATGCTTGTATGCCTGAATACGTTGTCCGGCGCCGGAACGGGAAAAATCCCGCAGGCGATTCTGCATCCCGCCGAATTCCAGAATCATCAGTTCAACATCTGTGAAAATTTTCCGGGCGTCCTTTATCTCCTCGCCTGGAACGGCCCGTGGAAAACAGGCGAACTGCGGATTGATCTGCCCGGATTCATCCGTCTCAACGGCTCCTCCTATCTCTGGAGCACAAAGCTGAAGTCGGACGGGACCTCCGAGGCTCTTCAGGATCCGATCGCGACGGAAAAGATTTCCGGCGGAATCCGTTACCGGGTCAAACTCTCCGACGCAATGCTGAAAATGGCGGGTCCGGCAAAATTGTCGCACCAGTTCCTCCGTCTCTATTTTTCCGCGCTTCCCGGCAGTTCCGGGCGGAGTGGAACAGCGCGCTGGCAGGTCACGGCGGACGGTGTGCCCATGCCGGAACAGAAAGTCACATTCCGGGTTCTTCCGCCGCTGAAAATGCCGTCAAGCCCGCTGAAACAGTTCAAGGCGAGCATCACGATGCGCTACTCCGTAATCGGCGCGCCATCTCCGGAGATCGCGGCGAAACTCGCGGATTTCTGGCCGGGCCTGAGCGCCTCGCCTGTTCCGACCATGCTGCATACCTACTGCCGGGAGCTGAAGGATCCCCGTTACGAGGGATGGGTTTCACTGCCCTCGCAGGCGGGAATGCCCGCCTTCCGCCCGCTGGAATTCGAACGGCTTGTGCGCACGGGAAAACTTCTGGACAAATATCCGCATACCGAACTCGTGCCGCCCTACATCAACCGCGCGCTCAGTCCGGCCTACATGCACGAGGATCCCGAGGGCATGTTCGCAAAATATCTGAAAGACGGCGTCGAACTCTACCGCAAAAGCTATCCGAGCGCAAAATACATTTTCTGGAACTTTGAACCGGGCGTGAAGTTCACAAGCGCCTACGACCGGAAGCGTTTCTGTGAAAAGCTGAAACTGCCGCGCACCCTGTCCGCGGAGGAGATCCGGCGCTCCCACCATGCGGAATGGAAAAAATTCGCCTTCGACCAGAGCACGGAAACAATCCGCCTTGTCAGTGCGGCATTCCGGAAATACTGGCCGGAAGTGAAGCTGATGCTCTGCGGCGGGAATCTGCGGCCCGAACAGCCGGACATGCGCGATCAGTACTGCGCCACCGATCCCCGGGACTATGACAGATATGTCGACTGGCACGTGCCGATGTCCTACATTCAGACGGTTGCGTTTTTCGATCAGAGCGCGGCAACTGTGAAATATACGAAGAAACCGGTTCTGATTCTTGTCGATCCGAATGAAATCCGGAAGGACTTCTATCAGATTTACTCGCCGGAGAGTCTGCGCCAGAGCATCGTCGCGGCAGCCGCGATGGGTGCGAAAGGAATCGGATTCTATCCCTATGAAAGTTACGACGGCGCTTATTTGCAGGGAATTGCCGACGGTTTCGCCGATTTAGCCCCCGTCGAGGAGATCCTGATGAACGGAAAGGATATCACGAAACAGGCGCGGATCGAACCGGTGAACCGGATCACGCTCGAAATGACCGGCGCGGATGGTAAACCGGCGGAAGTGCGGGTGCCGGAACTGAACGCAAACCTCCGCTTCCGGGTTCACTCTCTGGGAAAACGCTGCGTCGTGACGCTGCTGAACTATTACAGGACGGAAACGCTGATCGTGAAAATCGACGTTCCCGGATTTTATAAGGGCGTCCTTGCCGAAGTTCCGCCGGGAACGGCGGAAATCGTGCACTCTGTCTCAGGGCAGAAACAGCTTCAGGAGAAACTCGGGAAACGTCTTGCGGAGCTGCGCGCCTCCACCAACTTCCAGGCGCTGGAAAAAGACGGCGTCTCCGCAGAGTGGCGCGTGCTTGACGGCCAGATGCAGCCGACGCTCGCACGCGACAAATGGGTGTTCACAATCAACCGGGAACGGGGCGGCGTCAGCGCCTGGATCAATCCGGCGAAGGTCGACATCATGCGCCGCAGAACCGTCCGCGGCATTCTCGGCGGGATCAGCTGCGAGGAAAACGGCATCATGATTCCGGCCGGCCCCTTCACACCCGCTGGATCGAAAATTGAAAACGGAAACCCGTCGGCGGTGTTTGAATACACCTATCCCGCCTATACGGGAGCCGATGTCATCGTCCGTCCGCTGGAGGGACTCAAGGTAACGCAGCGCTGGACCCTGCTGAAAGGAGATACGGCGGAACTGGAAACAACTTTGCACAATCCGACCGACCGCACGATCACCACCTCGGTTCGGATTCAGAACTATCCGCGCCTCGGCTGGCGGATGGCCCATGCGGAACCGATCACAACGATCGGTTCGGTCAAAATCGGAGGCAGCACCGTTCGCGCAGGCAGCCCCTCAAACAACTTTTTCCTCCGGAAAGGCGGAACATGCGCCTGGGCGGCAACTCGAACGATGAAAGCGGGCGAATGGGACGGTTCCGCTATTCTCATGCGCGCGGCAAAAGGAAAGGCACACACCAATTTCACCATCACGCCGGATCCCGCGATCGACGCCGTCTACTCCTGGTGGAACGAAGGAGACAGCTATACGGCGGAACTCATCTCGCGTGAGATGAAACTTGCTCCCTGCCAATCCGTCACACTGAAAACAAAATACAATCTGGTGCTTCGCTGATCCGCCATCCGCCGGAAGGAAAATCTCAGTGCGTTCTTTTCCGGCAGGCCACGCATTTTCATGCCTGATTTGCCCGTTCCGGATCATTATTCATTCGAAATCAATAATTTTTATTTATCAAACAATAATAAATAATAATTTTTGTTTTCAAATTTCAGGATTATATTATCACCCAATCTTCAAGAAAAACAACAGGAAAGGGTTTCGGAAAATGGAGGAGGAAAAGAAGAACGGCCATCCGGCGGAAACACAGGCATCGGCGGCTGATGTGAAAGAGTGGATCCGGCGCGGCGGATTTCTTGCGGTCGCTGCCGCATTTTTCATCGTTCCGTGGGTCTGCGCGCCGGTGCGGGACTACGCACCAGGCGTGGCGGTAATCGCAGGCGTGATCTTCGCAGTGACCTGGGGCAATCCCTTCTCCGCCATGACCGGAAAACTGACCTCCCCGCTCCTCGGCGCGGCGATTGTCGGCATGGGCTTCGGCATGAACCTGATCGACGTGCTCCACGCCGGCGCGAACGGAATTCTCTATACGGCAATCGGCATCACGCTGGGCATCGGACTTGGTGTATGGCTCGGGAAACGGCTCGGACTGGCACGGGATACGATGTATCTGGTCAGCGTCGGGACCTCGATCTGCGGCGGCAGTGCAATCGCCGCGGCGGCGCCCGTGCTGAAAGCGAAGGCGCACGATGTCGCCATTGCATCGGCGACGGTCTTCACGCTGAACGCGGTCGCGCTTCTGATCTTCCCGCCGATCGGACACGCGCTCGGCATGACCGAGGTGCAGTTCGGTTTCTGGTCGGCGCTCGGCATTCATGACACCAGTTCGGTCGTCGGCGCCTCGATGCAGTACGGCCCGACCGCGCTTGAGGTCGGAACAACCGTGAAACTGGCGCGGGCGCTCTGGATCGTGCCCGTGACACTGTTCCTCTCCTGTTTTGTAGCCAATGTCGCGGAAGGCGAAAAACGGAAAATCAAGCTGAAGATTCCGTGGTTCATTCCGGGATTTCTCGCGGCGGCGGCTCTTGTCACCTGGCTTCCCGTCACAGCTCCGGCGGGCGGGTTCATCAAGGAACTCTCCAAATATCTGATGATCCTGACGCTCTTCCTGATCGGCGCCAATCTCAGCCGGGAAAAACTCAAGGAACTCGGGCTCAAACCCGTGATTCACGGCGTGGTGCTCTGGTTCGTGCTTGCGACGCTCTGGGGCGCGGCGATCCACCTCGGCTGGGTTCACTGCGTGAAATAAACCCCTCTCTTCTTCCGCCGGAGCCCGTCATATGAGCTCCGGCGTTCACTTTTCGGCGCGGGCGAGAATCTCCAGACAGGTCTGCGGATCAGTCGCGGCAAGAAACGCCGCCTTGAGACGGCCGTCGAAAAAGAGCGAACCGATCGCGGCAAGCACTTTGAGATGGGTCAGTTTCCGGTCCTTTCCGGCAATGATCATAAATACAAGTTTCACCGGTTTGGAATCCAGCGACTCATAATCGGAAATTCCGTCCGGACAGATGCCCAGCGCCATGCAGCTCCTGTCTCCGTTCTGGAGAATGATATGCGGTGTGGCGATCCCGTTTCCGATTCCGGTGCTCAGCAGGCTTTCCCGATGGAAAATCGCCCATTCCAGGTCGTCGCGGTCGCCGAACTCGCCCGTTTTCGCGATCCGGTCGATCAGCGCGTTGAGCACCTCGGCCTTGGAGCGGCGCCCGTTGAAGATCACGATGCGGTCGGCGGAAAGCAGATCGCCGAGAATGATGTGTTTTGTCATAGTTTCTTCGTGCATGGTCACCTCTCCGGATGCAGATTGACTCAATCGGATGGAACTGTATCATAAAACCGTGTTTTTTCAAGGCGCGCGGCTCATTTTTTCAGCAAACCGGACAATTCTTTCTCAAAATCACGAGCCAGCGCCTCGGCCGCGGCGGGATCGGCGGACTCGGCGAGAATCCGGATCACCGGTTCCGTGTTCGAACGCCGCAGGAGCACCCACGCGCCATTGTCCAGATCAATCCGGACGCCGTCCACTGTGATCGGATTCCGGGAGCTCCAGCGGTCCCGGAGTGCGCGGAGCGCATTGACCCCCGCCTGCGCGGACGGGCAGACCACTTTTGCGGAAACGCTGGAAAGGCGCGGCAACGACTCCAGAAGCGCGTCAACGGAACGGCCGCCGGAAGCAAGCATTTCCAGAACCAGCGCCATCGCGGCGTAGCTGTCGCGGCACATGCTGATTTCCGGATAGATGACGCCGCCGCTGCTTCCCTCGATACCGAGAAAGGCGCCGGAAGCTCCCATCGCGTCGGTCACATTGACCTCCCCGACGGGAGAGTAGACCACCTTCACACCGTATTCTTTTGCGACGAGCTCAAGGGCACGCGTCGTCTGAATGTTCAGAACCATGGTTTCGCCCGGATGCTTCCGGATCAGATACGCACCGATCAGCAGTGCCGAGTCCTGCGCCCCGAGAATCGCGCCGCTTCCGGAAACCAGCGAAATCCGGTCCCCGTCCGGGTCCTGCGCGAAACCGATTGCACAATTATGCTCTCTGACGCATGCGGAAAGCACCCCCAGATGCGCGGGAACCGGTTCCGGAGGACGTTCAAATCCGTTCCCCCAGGAATCGAAGATGCTTACGGTTTCACACCCGAGCGCTTCGAGAAACTTCCGCGAATAAAGCGCTCCGACCCCGTTGCAGCAGTCCACGGCAACCTTGAAATGGCTGCTGCGGATCGCTTCGGCATCGACCGAAGCCAGAATCTTCTCCTGATGCATGAGAAACGCGCCGGGAAGGAATTTTTCGGTCCGGATCCGGTTTTCCGAAACATAATTCGGATCCGGCTGGTTGTAAATATCCAGCAATTCGTCGTTGGCTGTCTGATTCAGGAACAAACCGTCCGGCCCGATGAACTTGAGCGCGTTCCATTCGTTTCCGTTGTGGCTCGCCGTAATCGCGATCGCGCCGGACGCGGATGTCGCGCGCACAGCGAACTGTAAACTCGGCGTCGGCAGGATGCCGGTCAGCACCGGCTGAATCCCGACGGAAAGAAGCCCCGCCGCAACGGCGTTTTCATACATCTCCCCGGAAGAGCGCGTATCGCGCCCGACCAGAACGCGCCCGCCGCCGACAAATTCGCCGAACGCCGCCGCGAAGTCCGAAACCAGCATCGGGGAGAGACTCTCTCCAACCACGCCGCGGACGCCGCTCACCCCGATTTTCAAACGCCGGAACACTTCCCTTTTCATGACGCCGCCACCCTTTCGATTACGGAGGATACCTTCGCAGCATACTCCTCGGCCTTCTCGCGCGTCTTCCACTCGACGATCATTCTGACGATGGGTTCGGTCATCGACGCGCGCAGATGCACCCAGCCGTCCGGCCAGTCGAACCGCAGACCGTCCTCATCACTGAACACGGCGTCGGGAAAGAGGCTTCCGCGCAGACTGCGAAGAACGGAATACGCATGCGAGGAAGAACACGGAACCGCGCGCTTGATAATGTTGTAGCGGGGCAGTCTTGCAGCCAGCTGCGACGAGGTTTTCCCGCGGAACGCCATCGACTCAAGCACCAGCGCCATCAGAAGAAAACTGTCAAATCCGGGCACGCCGCGCGCAAGAGCGATGCTTCCAGAGCCGTCGCCGGAAAGAACCGAAGAAGTTTCAAACATCCGGTCGATCGTGTGCGCCTGACCGACTTTTCCCTTGAAAAGCACGCCGCCGCGCATCCGGACGATGTCGTCGAGCGTCCGCGTCGTGCAGCAGTTGCTGACGACCCCGGCACCCGGCCCGGCAAGGCGAAGCACATGGTCGGCGACAATCGGGAAGCTGTATTCCTCGGAGAGCGTCTCCCCGGAATCCGTTACGATGGAGGCGCGGCTCATGTCGCTGTTGAAAACGAATCCGATGTCCGCGTTCAGCACCTTGATGAGCGACTGCACCTGCATCGCGGTTCTCGGACGCGGCTCGGGATCGTGCGGCAGAACGCCGGAAAGGATCTGGTTGATCGGGATCAGCTCCACGCCGAAGCGCTTTGCAAAGGATTCCGCAAGAACCGAACCTGATCCATTGCAGAAATCGGCGATCACCTTGAAGCGGCACGCCGCGATTTTTTCCGCGTCCGCAAGCGAGCAGAGCAGATCCAGATAGGAGTCGGCAAGTCCCTCCGGGCACGGGCGGATTTTTCCGACCGCGTTCCACGGCACACTGTGGTAGATGCCGCTGTGGTAGATGCCGAGAAGTTCCTGCGTCTGGAGATGGCTGAAGCAGGAACCGCGCGGGGAGAGCGGAACAATCGCATTCCATCCCGCCTGATGGTGACCGGCTCCGATCAGCACCGCGCCGGACAGACGTTCCCGGCAGACAAGGTGATGCAGCATCGGCGCGGGACAGATGCCGGCGTCGATAACCTCCGCACCGCTTCCGAGAAGTCCTGACACCGTCGCATTCCGGAACATCTTCGAGGAGATCCGGGAATCCATGCCGACGGCGATACGACCGCCGCTGAAATAAGTTCCCACAGCGGAAGCATAGGCGATCACATTGTGCGGCGTCAGTCCGGTTCCCGCGACGCCGCGCATGCCGAGATTTCCCAGTCTTAAAAAACGCATGACACTCCCGTCTCCGTTCCGCTTTGAAAAGTTTTCCGCTATAATATTCCATGAAAGAGGAGAATCTTCAAGAGCGCTCTTGCAAAATAATTCATTTCTCCGTTTGATTTTTCACCATTCCGGTGTTCTATTGACACCTTTACGGAGTGGCAGCGCAACAGGACAGAAAAATGGAAAAATCTCTTTTCGGCATTGTGATACAGGTATCGAATCTTGAACTGTGCAAGGCATTTTACAGAGACGTGCTCGGTCTTGGCGCGCCGGTCATGGACAGCACGTTCTGGGTGGAATTCAAACTGGATGCACACGCTTCACTGTTCCTGGAAAAATCCGATGTGCTCGACACCGACCCCGGAAAACACGGGCGCCTCTCCTGGATTTACCGCTCCGAGGACCCGGAGGGCCTCAAAGAGACACTCGCCTCCTACGGTTACATCACCCAGAAGGTTTCGACGGATCAGGCCGGATTCCCGGTCTACCGCCTCCACGATCCGGAGGGAAATCCCTTCTATCTCACAGCCCGGGAAGAAAACACTTCTGAAAGCTAAAAGAAGAAAAGGAATTACCGCACATGAAGAAAGTATTCCGCATTCTTTTCTGTTCCGTACTTCTGACGTTCGCGCTTGCGGCAGAGGAAACTGCCGGACTTTTCCGCATGATCCCGTCCGATACGGTTTTCGCACTCGGCGTCGACTGTGCGAAACTCCGCAGCCATCCGCTCTTTCATACATATTTTGAGGAGGCGGCGCTGCTCAAGGACCTGGAAAAGAAAATCGACAGCAAGTCCGCAAACACCTTGAAGAATCTCCAGTATCTTCTGGTTGTTTCTTCTGATCCGCTTTTCCAATCCGTCAATGCCCTTGTCCAGATACCGGATGCGGAAGTGAAAGCAATACAGGCAGAACTTGCCGGAGACAAGGAGGCCCTGCCCGTCAAATGCACTGCCCTTACCGCCTACCGTATGCCGAACGGGATGGAATTCGCCTTCCCCGGAAAAAACCTGATCTGCGCTTCGACATCGTCCGTGAAAAACTTTCTGGATGCGAAAAAAGGACTGCCGGAAAAATTCGCCGGCGTGTTTGAGAAAAAGAATGAGAATACGCTTGCTTCCGGTTTTCTGGCGCTGACGGAAGAGCTGAAACAGAAAAGCCCGGCCGCGGCCGGACTGAATCTGATCACCTGCTCGCTGGAAACCGCTTCCGCCACATCCCCGGATCTGATCTTCCGCGCCGACGCCGTTTGCACCGACGCCGAAGCGGCGAAAAAAACAGTGATGCACGCGCAGCAGCTCCAACTTCTTACAGGATTCTTCATCAACAATCTGGATCCTGATCTTGCACAGGAGTTCAATAAAAGCGCGGTCGTAAAAGCGGAAGGAAACAATGTCCGCCTCCAATTCCTCATCACGGAGAAACTCATTCAGAAACTCTCCGTTCTTGCGGAGCCGGGAGCCCTGAAAAACATGATGGCGGACGATTCGGATTTTTGACAGAAAAACAGAAACTCTCTCACAGGAAACGAAAATGGCCTATCAGGTAACAGCCAGAAAATGGCGTCCGCAGCGCTTCGCCGACATGGTCGGACAGGAACATATCGCGCGCACGCTGAAAAACGCCATCCGCACCGGACATATCGCTCACGCTTATCTTTTTGTCGGCCCGCGCGGAATCGGAAAGACCACTTCCGCGCGGATCTTCGCGAAGGCGCTCAACTGCAAACGTCCCGTCGACGGCGAACCCTGCTGCGAATGTTCCTCGTGCAAGTCGATCGCGGATGAAACCAACGTGGACATCATCGAAATCGACGCCGCGACCCATACGCAGGTGGACAAGGCGCGCGAAATCTGCGAGGACGTCCTCCATCTCCCGATCGCCTCGAAATACAAGATCTACATCATCGACGAAGTGCACATGCTCTCGAAAAGCGCATGGAACGCGCTGCTCAAGACGATCGAGGAACCGCCGGCGCATGCAAAATTCATCTTCGCGACAACCGAGGTGAACAAGGTCCTTCCGACCGTGATCTCCCGCTGCCAGCGCTTCGACCTGCGCAGGATCCCCTCCGACCTGATCGCCAAACGGCTCTCCTACATCGCCGCGGAGGAGAAAATCCGGATCTCGCCCTCCGCGATCAACGTCATTGCGCGCGCGGCGGACGGCGGCATGCGCGACGCCCAGTCACTTCTCGACCAGCTGGTCTCCTTCTTCGGGAACAGCGCGGAAAACGAGGAGATTTCCGAGGCGCAGGCGCTCTCGCTCTTCGGTCTGACCGCACCCGAGGAGATGGAGGAACTGTTGAATTCGATCCTGAACAACGACCGCGCCGCCGCAATTCTCTCCGTTCACAAATTCGCCGAACAGGGCAAGAATCTTGAAACGCTGTTCGAGGAGGTTCTCGCGTGGCTGCGCGGCGTGATGCTTTCCATTATTCTGCCGAATCCGGAGTCTGTGCTCGACGAGAATCCGGAAAAAATCCTGACCTATCAGAAGCTCGCGACGAACCGCAACGTGAACATGGTGCAGACGCTGCTTGAACAGCTCTCCGGATCCGCCTATCTGCTGCGTGAAGCAATCAACAAGCAGGTGTTTCTCGAAACCATTCTGCTCAAAGCCATGCGTTCGGCCCACGCCGTCCGGATCGAGGATCTGCTGATCCGCCTGAATCAGATCCGGAAGAACGGCGAGCTCGACGTGCTCGCGAAAGTGCCGTCGCTGGCACAGATTCCGGTCGCGCCGCAGCCCGTTCGCCCCGTTGCGCCAACCGTGCAAACCGTGCCTCCGACGCCCCCCACGACGCCGAAGATGCCCTCTCCCGCAACGGCAGTTCCGACTGTGGCAGTATCTGTAAATACTCCTGAGATGCAAATCCCGCGGCAAAATGCACCGCAGTCTGCCGCGCCCGTAAAACCGCAGGAAAAAGAGCCGGAAAAAACGGTCGCGCCCGTACCGTCCGGGGAAAAGCCGCAGGCAAAAGAAGCTCCAGCACCGCCGGAAAAAGAGCCGGAAAAAACGGACACACAGCCTGTGCCTGAACCTGAAGTCAGACAGGATACAGCAGAAGCTTCTCCCGTCGAACCATCCGTAAAAGAGCCGGAAAAAGCACCGGAAAAAACTGTCGCTCCCGCGCAGGCTTCCGACGCCGCGCCGGATGCGGAGGAGGACGAGGCCTCCGACGAAGCAGAAGAAGAACATGTCGAAGAAACGCTTCCCGAAGAGGAATCTCCGGAAGAGCCCCGGAATGATGCCGTCATGCCGCTTTCGGAGCGTTTTTCCCCGGAACTTCTCTGGGAGAAACTGCAATCCGACATCCGCGACAACACCAATCTTTTCAGTGTCGCCGATCTCATGAGCGAAGGCGTGCCGCAGAAACTGGAATATTCCACTCTGACTGTCGCCTTCGACGAGGACTTTGGAGAACTTGCGTTCCAGACTGTCGCCAAGGAAAAGGAACTTCTGACGAACTCTCTGAAACAGTTGAGCCGGGATTCAGCGGCCGTCCTGCGCCTTGTCCGGATGAAAGGGGTGAAATCCCCTGAGGCAAAGGTGCAGAAAAAAACACTGGACGAGCTCAAGCGTGAAGCTGCACACATTCCAATTGTGGAACGAACCGCCGATCTCTTTTCCGGGCTGATTGTCGATGTGCTGGAGTCGAAGCAGTGAAACCTCCAGCAATCTGGTTTCTCAAGACAGAAATTCCGGGAAAAAAATCCGCTTGAAGCGCTTGATTTTCCGCTTTTATGCATGTAGATTTCGTTTGTCCGGCACGAACGCGCGGACAGAAACGGAGTATTTCCCATGGGTCTGAGCCTTACTGAAATTCTTGTTATTTTCGTCGCCATTCTTCTTCTGTTCGGCGCCAAACGGATTCCGGAAATCGCCCGTGCCCTCGGCCGGGCAAGTCATGAATTCAAAAAGGCCAAGGACGACATCATCACTGAAACCGAGGAACTCCGGGATGCCGCCGAAAAACGGGCGGAGCTGGAGGACCGGGCGGCGGAAAAGAATCAGGGCGGGAAAAAAGACTCCGAATAACGGAGGATTTTCATGAGCGACGCAAAGGAACTCTCCTTTCTGGAACATCTGGATGTTCTGCGCGGTGTTCTTTTCAAAATCATCGGTGTATTCGTTGTCCTCTGCATTCCCGCGTGGTTCTGCGTGCCGCCTGTGGTGAAATGGCTGCTAGCGTATGCGGCGCCGGAAGGGTTCAAACTGCATTATTTCTCTCTGATGGAACCCTTTTTCGTTCAGCTGAAGGTCATGCTGGCGCTGGCGTTCTTCGCTTCGCTGCCGTTTACGCTGTATTATTTATGGGGATTCATCGCCCCGGGTCTGACGGAACGGGAGCGCAGGGGGATCCGTTCTCCGCTGCTGTTGAGCTTTTTTCTTGCTCTGACGGGGGCGGCGTTCGGAATTCTGCTGATCGTGCCGGTAATCGTCAAATTTTCGCTGTCGTTCCAGGGGGAAAACATGGCGCCGGTGATCGGAATCGAGAGCTTCATGTCGATGATCCTGCTCTCCGCGCTGGCATGCGCGGTGCTGTTCCAGTTTCCTGTGGTGCTGCTGATTCTGATGTCGCTGGGCGTCATTGATCTGGAATGGGCGCGGAAACAGCGTCCGGTTGTGATTGTCGCGATTCTGACGGTTGCGGCAGTTGTTACGCCGCCGGATGTGCTCAGCCAGGTGCTGGTCGCAGTGCCGACCTACCTGCTGTATGAGGCCAGTCTGCTCATTTTCCGTTTTTACAGGAAACCGGATGAGAGTCTGGAGGTCTATGAGGAAGAACTGAAGAGGAAATCCAATTGATAAGGAGTCGAATATGAACAGACGTGATTTTCTGAAAACCACGGCGGCGCTTGCGGCCCTCGGCGCCGCGGCAAAAGCGGGAAAACTGTTTGCGGCCTCTCCGAAAGCGGACGCGGGAACCGCTGCGGCCAAATCCGGAACGCCGGACATGGTGGCGATCAAGGGCGGAGAACCCGCGCAGATGTTTGATATGGGAATCAAAGAGCTCGGCGGAATGAGCCGTTTCGTCAAAAAGGGACAGAGCGTCGTCATCAAGCCGAATATCGGCTGGGACAAGCCCCCGGAATTAGGCGCCAATACGAATCCGGATCTGGTCCGGCGCGTCATTGAGCACTGCAAAGAGGCGGGTGCGTCCAAAATCTATGTCTTTGACACCACTTGCAGTCCATGGGAAATGAGCTACAAGAGCAGCGGAATCGCGGAAGCCGCGGAAAAGGCTGGCGCAATCGTGATCGGCGGAGACAGCGCGAAAGACAAATCCTATCTCGACAACAATTATGTGGACGTCGAACTGCCCAATGCAAAAAGTCTGAAGAAAATGAAGATGCACCGCCTCATCAGGGAGTGCGACGTCTTCATCAACATCCCGATCCTGAAACACCATGGCGGCGCACACATGACCTGCTGCATGAAAAATCTGATGGGTATCGTCTCCAAAGACACCCAGCGCTATTTTCACAGCAGCGGACTGCACCAGTGCATCGCGGAGGTCTGCGCCTACCGCAAGCCTGATCTGAACATCGTGGACGCCTACCGTGTCATGACAAAACGCGGTCCGCGCGGCGTCGATCTCAGCGACGTGGTCATCATGAAATACCAGATGCTCGGAACCGACCCGGTGGCGCTTGACACTGCCGCGGCACGCCTGATCAAATTCAGACTGAGCCGTATCGGCCACATCCGCATCGGCGAGTCGCTCGGCGTCGGCACGACGAAACTCAACAACCTGAACATCAAACGGATCACGGTGTCATGAAAGGGAAACTTCCATCGTGGCGACGCATCCTGCGGATCGTCGGCGCGGGTATTGTACTGATCGCGCTGACGGGGGGAATCTGGTTCTTTCCCGGCCATGAGGCAATTTTCGTTTCGCAGTTCGGTTCCAGTCTGCTTGCGCTGATCTCCTCCTTCTCGCTGGGAGCGCTTGCCGCCGTCCTTCTGATTGCGGTTCTGACGCTGCTCGTCGGAAGAATCTACTGTTCGATCCTCTGTCCGCTGGGCATCCTGCAGGATCTCCTGATGGTGTTCAAGCGGCGTTTCGCCTTTCAGGGGACATACCGCCGGATCAAGTATCCTGTTCTGGCGCTCCTGATCGGACTGGCATGCGGCGGACTGATGCTGCCGCTTGCCTATCTGATGCCGTCGGCAAATTTTGTTTCAATCGTGAACAACGTGTTCCGCGAGGTCTGCGCGAAAGTCTTCTACCTCTTCGATCTTTCGATCGGCGCGGTAACGATTCACCCGACCCTCGGCGGATTCATCAGCGCATGGATTGTATTTCTTCTGCTGGCGGCAGCGGTGCGCTGGCGCGGAAGAGTTTACTGCAATACCCTGTGTCCGGTCGGAGCGCTTCTCTCGCTTCTTTCACGTTTTTCCTACTGGAAAATCACGATTGCGGACAGCTGCGTCTCCTGCGGCGCATGCGAGCGCGTCTGCAAGAGCGGATGCATCGATTCAAAAAACCGCCGTGTCGTCAATGAAAACTGCGTCATGTGCTTGAACTGCCTCGATCAATGCAGATTCTCCGCGCTGAAATTCACGCATCGGACAGTCAAACCGCCAGAAGAAGCGCACTCCGCCTCGCGGCGCGACTTCCTGATCGCCGGCGGCGCGCTCGTCGCAGGTGTCGCCGCGGGGAAGGCCGCACATGCGCTCGGGGGGAAACGTTCAGAGAACAATAGTTATGCTCCGGCAATGCCGCCGGGCGCACTCTCCTACGACCGCTTTTCTTCGCGATGCGTCTCCTGCGGGCTGTGCATTGCGGCGTGCAAGGGTCATGTTCTTGCGCACGCGACGGATCAGTACGGCCTTCGCGGATTTCTCCAGCCCTATATGCGCTTTTCCAACGGCGCGTGCGAATTCAACTGCAATGAATGTATGAAGGTGTGTCCCTGCGGCGCACTCGACAAGCTGACACTGGAGGAGAAAAAGCACTGGCGCGTGGGACTCGCCCGTTATACGCAGACGTATTGCATCTCCTATCTGGAAGGTACCGACTGCGGCGCGTGCGCGGAACACTGTCCCGTAGGCGCTCTTGAAATGGTGCCCTACAAGGAAACGACGCTGCCGAAAGTGAACGAATCACTCTGCATCGGCTGCGGCGCATGTGAAAACATCTGCCCCGCACGGCCGGTCAAGGCGATCCGCATCCATGGTGCGGCGAAACAGCACTTCGTCGAAAAACCTGCCGCAACACAGTCGGCGGTACTCGATTCCGAGGAAGATTTCCCGTTCTGAAAAAGCAAGAGAGAGTAAATGCACAATAAAACATTGCACTGCGGTTTTTCCATGCCGGAGCTGGGAATGGGCACCTGGCAGATGGGCGGCCGCCTCGAACGCAATCCGGAAAACGACGACGCGGGACAGATTGCGGCGCTGCGCGCCGGTCTTGATCTCGGGTTCACTCTGATCGACACGGCCGAGTCCTATGCAGACGGCAAAGCCGAGGAGCTGGTCGGCGCGGCAATCCGCCCCTATGATAGGGAGCGGCTTTTCCTGACCTCCAAAGTCTGGAAAAACCATCTTGCCTATGATGATGTTCTGCGCGCGGCGGAAAACTCCCTCAAAAGGCTCGGGACGGATTATCTCGACCTCTATCTGTATCATCAGGTCAATGACGAAATCCCGCTGAGCGAAACGATGCGCGCGTTCGACCGTCTGGTATCGGAAAAAATGGTGCGCAATATCGGCGTGAGCAATTTTGCATTGGAACGTTTCAAACGGGCACAAGCGTATGCGGAGCACAAACTCGTCATCAATCAGATTCATTACAGTCTCGCCGTCCGGGAAGGGGAACAGGAACTGATCCCGTGGCTGCGCGAAAATGATGTGATGATCCAGGCGTGGCGTCCCTTGCGCGGCGTGCCGGACTGCGCACTTCTGGATTCTCTCCGCAAGAAATATGCCGCAGGCAAGGCGCAGATTGCGCTCGCCTGGCTGCTCGGACAGGAAAATGTCGTCACGATCGCGGCTTCGAACTCGACGGAACACCTTCGGGAAAATCTTTCCGCGACCGGAATCACCCTTTCTCCATCGGATATGACAAAACTCTCTTCCGACTTTCCGGAACAGCGAATGATTTCCGAGGCGATCCCGCTGCGTTGAGCAGAAGGCGGGAAAAGCGGAAATGAGAAAAATCCGGTTTCCGCAACGCAATACTCCGGACAGAATTTTTCCGGAAAAAACTGCTTGCCCTCTTGACATTGAGAGGGCATGGCGGTATATCATAGACAGAACCGCCGGCATGCTCGAATCTGCTCGTACCGGCACGGATGCTTTTGCCTGAAACAAGGAGGCCGCCATGAAGTTTTTATCAATGCTTTTTCTCCTGCCGCTCCCGTTCCTTCTTCCCGCGGAAGAGGAAGAGACGATGGACATTACGACAAACAGCGGACAGGTCTTCGAGGACGCGAGAATCGAGCGGGTCAATCCGAACGGAATCGACATCGGCTATGTCAACGACAAAGGCCGCTATGTCCTCAAGGGACTCCTTTTCAAGGATCTGCCCGGGGAACTTCAGAAAAAATTCGGCTACAATCCTGAGAAAAGCAAAAAGTTTGAGTCCGAAGTGAAAAAATATGAGCAGAAGGAGATCGAAAAGGTCGCCGACGAGGAGAAAACGCGCCTTGAACGCATCACCGAACAGATCAAAGCGAAATTCGCCGGGGAGAAGATCACGCTCAAACCCGCCGATCTCCGCTATGCGATTCATGCCTGGCGCCGTTCCGTGGAGATCACGCCCGTCAAGGATACAAAACGGGGATGCGTCGTGAAAATCGACAAGGTCGTCTCCGGCAAACCGATCCGTTCCGAACTGGTTCTCCTCGATGGCATCCACCTCCCGGCGGAAGGCTCCTGGAGCGGCTTCCTCTATCCGGCGGGCGTGCAGGCAGTCTATGAGAAAAAGCCGATTCCGGTGTTCACGGGAAATCTTGACGACTCCGCCGAAATCCTGACACGCTATCTGGAAATTTACGCCGAATACGCCGCGGAGGAAAAAGGAAAGAAAAACGAGGAGGCCGCAGCGCAGGCGCCCGATCAGTCGGAGGCGCAGACAACCGCGCAAACGGCGCAGACCACGGAACAAACCGCCGCAGTTCCCGAACAATGGACCGACGACGGCAGCAGAATCACCTATTATCCGTACGGGAGCTATTACGGTTTCGTCGGCGACGGCGTCTATTTCATTTCCGGGAATTTCACCCCCGTGGCATGGTGGAACCGCGTTCATCCGGACCGTCCGCCGCACCGGCCCCCGCCGCCTCCCCCTTACAATCCGCCGGGCCGCCCGCACCGGCCCCCGCACCGACCGCCTTCCCGTCCTGAAAAACCGGACAAACCGGGCAGACCCGCACGTCCGGAAAACAAGCCGGGCACAACGCAGATTACGCTCCGGCAGGACGGCGCAAAGCAGACTCTGGTGAAAACGGGATCTGCGGATCAATCGAAAACCGCCATCCGCCAGGAGAGCAGACCGGGAACTTCGCAAATCACGATTCAGCGAAACAATGCCAAACAGCTCCCCGCGAAGACGGCGCCTCAGAACAAGCCGAAAACCGTCATCCGCCAGGAGAGCAGACCGGGAACTTCGCAAATCACGATTCAGCGGAACAATGCCAAACAGCTCCCCGCGAAGACGGCGCCTCAGAACAAGCCGAAAACCGCCATCCGCCAGGAGAGCAGACCGGGAACTTCGCAGATCACACTTCAGCGGAACAACGCCCCGCGGACAAGCACTGTGAAGGCGTCATCAGGCTCCGCGGTACAGCGCCCGGGGGCATCGCGCAGCTATGAGATCCGGCGCTCGGGCACGTTCCGGCAGGTCGTTCCGGCAAACCGGCGCGGCAGATAACGCTTCCGGCGTCCATCCGGTAAATCCGGAAACGGCGTTTTTCCTCCCGTTTCCGGATTGCCAAATCGAAAACAGAATCTATATTATGCAGAAGATCTGAAAAACAATGGGAGAGAGATAAGATGTTTGTCGTCACAATTCTGTCGTTCCTGTTTTTTACAGGACTGGTCGCCGTCATCACCTGGTTCATGACCCGGAAAAACAAGCTGGATGACAATGACGGATTTTTCCTTGCGGGCCGCTCGCTGACCTTTCCCTTCATCGCGGGATCCCTGCTTCTGACCAACCTTTCGACGGAACAGATGGTCGGCTTGAACGGCGACGCGTTCACCGACGGACTCTGCGTGATGGCATGGGAGGTCGTCGCGGTCATCGCACTGGTTCTGATGGCGCTCTTTTTCCTTCCGAAGTTCCTGCGCGCCGGCATCACCACGGTGCCGGAGTATCTGGAACAGCGGTTCGACCGCCAGACGGAACTGATCTGCAACATCATCTTCCTTGCCGCCTACGCGATCATTCTCCTGCCGATCATTCTCTATACCGGCGCGCGCGGGATGCTGGATGTGCTCAATCTCCAGAAACTGATCGGATTTTCCTCCGACATGCAGGCGCTCTGGTGCGTTGTGATTCTTGTGGCCCTCATCGGCTCGGTCTATGCGATCTGGGGCGGCCTGAGCTCCTGCGCCGTCTCCGACACGCTGAACGGGATCGGCCTCCTGACCGGCGGGTTCCTCATCACCTACTTCGCCATTTACGCGCTCGGCGGAACGCCGGACGCCGCGGGCAACGTGACCGAGGGAACCGGCAGTTTCACAAACGGCCTTTCCGTCTTTCTCAAGGAGGCGGGCGAAACCGGAAGGCTGAACAGCATCGGCGCCAATGACGCAAAAGCACCTTTCTTCTCGCTCTTCACGGGCATCCTTTTCATCAACGTCTTCTACTGGTGCACGAACCAGCAGATCATCCAGCGCACCTTCGGAGCGAAATCACTCGGAGAGGGGCAGAAGGGGGTTCTGCTGACCGGCGTGCTCAAGCTGATCGGACCGCTCTATCTGGTGCTGCCCGGCATCATTGCGGCGGTCATGCTGACCAAGGGATTCCATCTCGGCAACATCAACGCGGACGGAACGATCGCCTCCGACAAGGCGTATGGTTCGCTGGTGAGCTTCGTGCTTCCGAACTGGCTGACCGGATTCTTCGCCGCGGCGCTGCTCGGCGCGATTCTCTCAAGCTTCAACTCGGCGCTGAACAGCACCTGCACGCTGTTCAGCCTCGGCATCTACAAGCGCCTCGTCAATCCGAACGCGCCGGACAAGCGGGTGGTTGCGGTCGGACGTTATTTCGGCGTGGTGATCACGATCATTTCGGTCATCGTCGCGCCGCTGCTTGCCAGCACGGGCGGCATCTTCGGCTATCTTCAGAAAATGAACGCGATCTACTTCATTCCGATTCTGGCGGTGGTGCTGGTCGGCATGGCGTCGAAGTGGGTGCCTTCCGTTGCGGCAAAGGCGGCACTGATCGCCGGAATTCTCCTGATCGCGATGGGTTATTTTGTCCCGCCGTTCAATGGAATCCTCAACTACATGAACGAATATCACTTTGTGGCGATCGTCTTTCTGGTCATCATCGCCATGATGCTGATCATAGGAAAATTCCGTCCGCGTGAAACCGCATACGTGCCGATCGACGCGAAGGCGACCGACATGACGCCGTGGAAATATGCGAAACATGCCGGCGTCGCGCTGCTCCTGATCGTCTTTGCAATCTATGCGTGCTTCGCCGACTTCTCGCACATCAGGAACAAGATCGTGGAAATTCCGCGCGCGCCGGGCTATACCATCTCTCCGGCAGCCGCCGCGGTTGAAGCCGCCGCGAAAAAGGCGAAAGAAGCCGCCGCCGAAGCCGACCGAGCCGCAAAGAAAGCCCGCGAGGCCGCCGCCGAATTCGAGCGCCTCAAGAAGGAATTTGAAAAGGCAGGCCAGACGCGCAGGGACGGACTGCCCGCCTACCCCGCACGGGAGATGGACACACTGGTTCCGCAGCAGTAATCCGCCTCGCTCATATTGTATTTTCCCGGCGGCAGACGCATGCCCGGCGGTAAACCGTCGGGCATGCGATGCATGGAATCATTTATTTCATCAATCCTGTCCATTGATTTTTTCAATATGACATCTGTGAAAACGCCGCTATGGTATAGGAAAACTGCAGAAACGGAGGTTTTCCATGAATCACAGCAGACAGTTGTTTCCCATGACCGGCGCCGTTCTGGCGGTGCTTCTTCTCTCTTCCTGCGCGTCCAGCGAGCGCATGAACCGGATGTCCGGCATTCTGGGCAGTTATGAAAAACCGCGCGGAGAGAGGATTGCCGGATTTCCCGCGCGCGAATCCGGAGACACGCTTTCCCCGCTGGACGATTCGCTGATCAACCTCTGGCCGTTTTTCTACCGGAACCATCTCTACACCTCACTTCTCTGGCCGATGATCGACAGCGATCCCTACGGATTCGCGGTGCGCCCGTTCTACAATCAGGAGGGCAACGAGTATTCCGTGCTGTTTCCGCTCTGCGCGTGGAATCCGGTCAACGGCGACGGCTGGCTTGCCAGTGTCTACTGGAATCGCAAGGGATTCGGCGCGTTTCCGCTTTTTCATCATCCGCGGAATCCGCAGGAACTCGCCTGTTACACGCTGTTCTGGAGGTGCGGCGGTAATTACGGCATTTTCCCGCTTGCCCGTTTCGGGACGGGAATCAGTTATACCGGACCCGCATGGTGGTTCCGCTCCGAAGATTACCTCTCAGGCGGAATTTTTCCTCTTGCACGCTTTTCGACGGAAAACAATTCCCTCAACTACGCGGGACCGATCTGGCTGTGGGGAAAATCCTTCGGCGTCTTTCCTGTTTTCCGTTATACGCCGGAAGAGCTCAGTCATGTCGGACCGTTCTGGAAAGACGCTTTCGATCACACATTCGGTATTTTCCCGATTTTCCGGTATCGGAATGCGCTGGATCACTTTGTTTTTCCGCTTTACAGCATTTCCCGGAACGGGAAACGCTTTTTCAGTCCGCTTGCGGCATGGAACGGAGATAAAATGATTTCCATTCTCGGAACGATGTACATCAAGTGCGGAAACGTCACAAGGAATGCTCCGAATGTCAATCCCATGTTTTCCCCGGGAAACATCGAGGCGGCGCGGTCCTTCCGGATGTTCGGACTCCTCGGATATTCAGGAAACAGAACCCGTTTCCAATGGAAAAAAGAGTGCGATCTGCGCTACCTGAATTCCACACGGATGGATTCGATCCGGAAACACCGTCCGTATCTGGCGTATCAGCTGGAAAAGCTGGGGTGCCAGGACAGATTTCCGGAAACGGAAGCGGAAGTCAAAGCGTTGAAAAACAACCTCCGGGATTTCACCGTCAGACAGGAGGAAAACTATTTCGGTGTTGCGCCGCTGTTCCACTATGAAACGTCTCCGGCGGAGGAAGCGTTCCGTTTCCTTCTTTTCTTCCCGCATTACCGGCATAGAAAAGGACGGGAAAAGGAATTCAGTATTCTGGAGCCGTTTCTTTTCCGGCTGCGTGAGACACAGTATACCGATCCGCACGAGAAAATTTCCGCCCTGGAACGCGGGCACGCGACAGCCGAATCCTTTTTCTTTTCGCTCCCGCTTCTCGGCGGAATCCGGGCAAAAACGTATTACACACCCTCTCCGGAACGGGAGATCCTGCGGAAGCTGATTGCCCATTCCCGCGCGAAAGAGCCAGAGATCGAGCGCGAAAAGGTCGACGCGGAACTCCGGAAGCTCTCCCCGGCACTCGCTCTGCCCGGCAGCGTCACGGACGGGGAGAGTCTGCGCGCCTTTCTAGCGGACGCCTCCACAGCCTGTCAGCTGCCCGTCCGGACGGAGTGGAACGGCGGATTCCTCCCGCTCTTCTTCAAAACCGGAAAGGATTCCTGGGTGATTCCCCCGCTGCTGAGCGGATGGGAACATACGGAAAAAGAAAGCTCCTTTCTTTCCCTGCCCCTGCTGACGTTCGTCAAAGAGAGCCGGGAGGAAACGATCCGCAATATTGTGTTTCCGTTCGGCTGGATGGAATCCGAAACGCAGAACAACCGCGATACGGCGTTTGTCTGCGAAGCGGATGATATTCTTGACAATGACTCCTATGTAAAAGAATCCGGATTCGGGGTTCTGCTCCACCTTTATCATCAGAACGAAAACAGTGTTCTCGTCGCCGCCCGCAAAGGAGAGGCGGCACATCTGAACAAACTGCGTTCTCTGCTGCGGGTGCGGATCCGCCGCCTGAACGAACTCGCCCGGACGGAAAAGGAGATCCGTTCCCTCCGCCCGCGTCTGGAACAGGCGGCGGCGAAACAGACGGGAAAGGCCGCTGTCCTCCCCGATGCGGACGCCTGCCGGAATACCGCCGTTTCGGAGAAAGGGAGTCTCAGGATCAAACTGCGGTGCCTGGAAAGCAGATACCGTGAAGCGGCAAAACTGCGGAAAGATCTTCTTTCTTCAGAAAAGGAGTTGACTGGGGAATGGAACGCTCTTGAAATTCCCGCTGACCATTTCGATATGGATTCGGTGAAAGCACTGCAATCGTGTTTCGATTCGCTTTATGAGAACCGCATCCGGGAGTGCATGGTCCGGAAACGCGGGACCTGGTTTGCGGGAGCGGAAAACGCGGAAAACGCCTCGCACTGGAATATTGCATGGATTCTGGCGGACGGAAGGAAATCCGCCGGACGCGAGGAGGTGCGCGTCCTGCGCTATCTCTACCGCTACCGCAGAAACGGAAACCGGAGCGAAACGCTTCTGCCCTTCTACTCGCTGCAGAAGGACGGAGAAGACCGGCGCGTCTCCTTCTTCTGGCGGATCTGGGAACGCCGGACAGTCAACGGCAGAACCGGCGGACACATCTTCTTCATCCCCTACGGGGAATGACCGTTCCTGGCAGAAAAAACGGGAGAAAGGCCGGAACCCTTCTCCCGTCGGTCACATTCGTGCAGAGATTCGATCAGACACCGAGGTCGATCATCGCATCGGCAACCTTGCGGAAGCCCGCGATATTGGCGCCGAGCACGTAGTTGTTCGGCTCCCCGAATTCCGCGGCGACTTCATGCGCGGAATTGTGAATGCTCTTCATGATGTTGTGAAGTCTCTGATCAACCTCCTCGGCAGTCCATCCGAGACGGATCGCGTTCTGGCTCATCTCCAGTCCGCTGGTGGCGACGCCGCCGGCGTTGGCGGCCTTGCCCGGGCCGAAGAGAATGTTGTTTTCCAGGAAGACATTGGTCGCGCCGATCGTGGAGGGCATGTTCGCGCCTTCGGAAACACAGATGCAGCCGTTCTTCACAAGCTCTTTGGCGTCGCTCTCATCCAGTTCGTTCTGGGTCGCGCAGGGAAGCGCGATGTCGGCTTTCGCCAGTTTCCACGGACGCTGGCCTTCATAGTAGGTCGCGCTCTTGAAGACCTTCGCATATTCGGCGATTCTGCCGCGGCGGACATTCTTGAGCTCCATGACGTAGGCGAGCTTTTCCGCGTCGATGCCGTCCTTGTCGATGATCGTTCCGTTGGAGTCGGACATCGAAAGGACCTTTCCGCCGAGCTGGAGCGCCTTCTTCACGGCATACTGCGCAACGTTTCCGGAACCGGAAACAAGCACCTTGCGCCCCTCAAAGGAGGAGCCGCGTGTCTTGAGCATTTCGGTTGCGAAGTAGACGTTTCCGTAACCGGTGGCCTCCGGACGGACCAGACTTCCGCCCCAGTTCAGCCCCTTTCCGGTCAGGACGCTGTCATAGCTGTTGACGATTTTCTTGTACTGGCCGAACATGTAGCCGATTTCGCGGCCGCCGACGCCGATGTCTCCGGCGGGAACGTCCGTATTCGGGCCGATGTGGCGGTAGAGTTCGCGCATGAACGCCTGGCAGAACACCATGATCTCATGCTCGGATTTCCCCTTGGGATCGAAGTTCGAGCCGCCCTTTCCGCCGCCCATCGGGAGGGTGGTCAGGCTGTTCTTGAAGATCTGCTCGAATCCGAGGAACTTGAGGATGCTCAGCGTCACCGTGGAACGGAAGCGAAGTCCGCCCTTGTACGGGCCGATGGCGCTGTTGAACTGGACGCGGTATCCGTAATTGACCTGGATTTCGCCTTTGTCGTCAATCCACGGGACCTGGAAGGTGATGATCCGTTCCGGAACGGTGATGCGTTCGAGGATCTTGTTCTTCTCATACCTGGGATTCACATCGAGGATCTTGCCCAGGGATTCAAAAACCTCCGTGACACTCTGAAGGAACTCCGTCTCCCACGGAGCGGCGTTCTTCAGGTTTTCCAACACACGCTGCGCATAGGCATTCATCGTGTCTCTTCTCCTTGCTCTCTCTAAAAGGTTTCAGGTGATCAAAAAAGTGGCTTTTAATATAACACGGGAAACATCTCTTTCAAGAGCAGGAGAAAAAAACAATAAAAAAAATAGTTATCACAATCCCGACAAATGTTCCGGATGGCAGACACGAAAGTCAAAACCACCGGCTAAGCCGGTGGCTTGCACTTGCCCTATAAGGGCATGATACCGGCCTGCCCCTCAAGGGGCGTTGAACTTGGTTCGCCAGTCGCACCCCTTCCACTGACAACTGCTCAAGCAGTCTTTTGTGGCT
>CASEFP010000114.1 GCA_949287225.1 uncultured Lentisphaeria bacterium | reverse complement strand
TGATGCAACCAGTCGCTTCTTTTTCTATAAATTTTTCCGAAAAGTTTTTTCGGAAAACCGCAAAAACATCTTCAGCCGGGTTTCCGAAGCAGTCAAGCCGCAAACGGAATAAAGTCCGTCCAAAGGACGGCGGGAGTAGCGCTCCCGTTTATGCCGGATTGGGGCTTGACTGCGCAGGGGTTCCGGCTATGCAGCGACTGTTTTTTCACAAAGTGCAGAAGAATCGGAAAAAACGATTGCGCTTCGAAAAAGAGAGGCGCATGGCGTTCCGTTTTTTCGATGAAGCGGTGCTTTTCCGCTGAATCGCGAGGAGGTCCGGCACGGAAATAAACCACCTGTAAACCACCATCCTTTTTTTTCTGAAAGGAGATTGACATTGCCGGAGAAATCGCTTATAATCATGGAGAGAAGACATAAAGATAACAAGTGCAGAAGGAGCGCCATGTTCCAGTTTGAATCATCCATGCTCAACCGCACAGGCGGAGAACCGCTTTACCGGCAGATCGCCGATCTGCTCGCAGCAGCTTTTTCTGCTCCGGAAAAGAAGCAGACAATCCTGCCGCCGACTCTGGAACTGGCCCGGCAGTTCGGTGTCTCACATAAGACGATTGAGAATGCCATGCGCCTGCTGGCCGATCGGAATCTGATTTCCAGAGTCCGGCGCCGGGGAAGCATCCCGATCACTTCGGAAAGTTCTCTTGAACCGGACGCGAAGGGTCGTTCCATCGGTTTTGTCTGTCCGATCAGCGGCTATGATTTCTGGCAGCCCATGCTCAAAGCCATGCATCAGGAAGCGGCGAAAAACCATTATTCCCTCGATATTTATCTTTACCGCTGGGGCGACCGGAACGATGAACGGCGTGCCCTGACCAAGGCATCCGGCGCCTGCTCCGGCGTGATCCTGTATCCGAATTCATGCGGTTCGGATCGGGAACTGATCCGGAAATTCAACCGGGTGCGTCCTCCTCTGCTGCTTTATCTTCTCTACTTCGACGACATCGACGCGGGTGTCGTGACAAGCAACAATCTTCCCGCCGCTTACGAATTGACCCGGCAGCTGATCGCCGGCGGTGCGAAACAGATCGCGTTCGTTCATGAAAATCTCCATCTGATCACCCCGCGCCTCCGGCTGGAGGGATACCGCCGCGCGCTGGAGGAAAACGGCCTGTCAAGTGGAGAAATCCTGGATTCTTCTTCCATGAGCACAGCCATGGCAGAGGCGGTCCGACAGCATTCGGATGCTCTTGTCTGCGGCTCCCTCCGGACCGCCATGAAGTTTGCCGGAGTCATTCCGCCGGAAAAAATTGCTCTTTTCGCATCGCCGTGGCAGGAAACGCAGACGCCGCCGGGAAGCCTTGTCGCCTATAATCAGCCCGAGGAACTCGGCAAATGCGCAATCCGTGAAATCATCGAAAAGATCCGGCGTCCCCTGTCGCCGAACAGAAAAATACAGATCAATCTGAAAATCATACGCGCAAGACAGTGCATCTGCGGCACCTCTTCCGTCAGGAATAACGCCGCCCCCCGACGCCTCAATAAGAAAACCAAGGAAAGGAACTCTATATGAAAATCACGGAAAAAACTGGAAAATTCCCGGTTTCCGGCCCGGATTCCGGTGAATGCAACGGCAGCGGGGGAAGAAGTATTTTTACATTGATTGAGCTCCTCATCGTGATTGCGATCATCGCGATCCTGGCCTCCCTCCTTCTTCCTGCACTGAATCAGGCGAAAAACAAGGTCCGCGCCATCAGCTGCCTGAACAATCAGAAGACCATCGGCACCGCGCAGGCCGCCTATTCGGGCGATTTTCAGGAATGGATTGTTCCCGCTGCGCAAAGCGCCACCAGCTGGGCAGATACATCCTATGAGAAGTCGTGGTGGGGGACACTCGGCGGTCTCAAGGGAAAAAGCAATTACGGGGTTGTCCTGAAAATGGAAAATGGTGTCATCAAGGCGGGAGGCACTTTTGACTGTCCTTCGGAGAAGGTCCCTTTCGGCGATGTCCTGAAGAAAGAGTATAAGCAGGCGAAATATATTATGAACGTCATCAGCGGAACGGCCATCGCAGCAAGTGCGACACCGAATCCGAATACAAACTATGCAAGACGTCTCTCCTGCCTGAAATATGTGTCCAGGGCGGTCTTCGCGGCCGACAGCCAGCCGATCGCCTACAATCAGGTCATGACCGGCAATATCTGCTTTTTCAGTTTCCGGCACGGTGCCAATGATCCGAGAACCAGCAACACACTGCTTCCAGTCGCAGCTGTGGGAAGCTGCAATGTCCTTTACATGGACGGTCATGCGGCAGGGATGAAATCCCGCCAGCTGATGCTGGGCCCCAGCGAAGGGTCGCAGCGGGCCTACGCGCTGACCAGCGCCGACCCCATATACTGCGGTTACGACCGGACCCAGGGACAGGTGCTTTATGAATAAATTGGCATCCGGACTCGGGAACACATCCGCAGACAATCGTTCATGCAGCAAATACAGAAAGGTCAGCATATGAAAAGGATTTCCCTGTACACACTCGTGCCCCTCCTGCTCTGCACCGTCCTTCACGGCAGTGATATGGAAAAAAAGAAAATTTTCTCCTGGCCGCAGGAAAAAACAGAAGAACTGATCTATGGCACTGGTTTTGAAGATCCCCGTGCACCGGAAATCAAACTCGGGGAAGGATTCCGTTATGTTTACGGCGAAGGGAATAACGGAAACACCGCGCTGCGGGTGGACCGCACCGGCGACATCCACCGGACCCAAGACACCATCCTCGCGCTGCCGAAAGGAAAAATCCGCCCGGGGTATCAGTATAAAGCCGTCGTTTCCGTAAAAGGCAGGGGCTTGCGCCATCATACCCGCCCCGTTCCGCCGGGCAGCCACCGCTTTATGGAACTCTTCTACCGGGATGCGCGGACCGGAGCCTCAACATTTGAAAGAGAACGCGTGATCCCGTTCGCCGCTCCGCCGGAACGGGATGATTTTCAGGAGTTTTCCTGCCGTTTCCCCGGAATCGAAGGAGCCGATGCATTTGTACGTCTTGCCCTCTGGATTGATTTCCACGGCACCCTGTGGTTCGACGATCTGCGAATCTACCGGGAGGGCGTGGATGCCAATGCGTTCCTGATTGAACCGGCCTGTGCGACCTTTTTCCGGGATTCCGGAAAGTTCCGGATCCGGGTTCATCTGCCGCAGGAATATCAGAAACCGCTCGGCGTGGTCGAACTGTTCAAAGACGGAAAATGTCTGCAAAGCAAAGTGATCAAAGCGGAGAATTCGTGGATGGAAGGCGACTTCGGCAAACATCTTCCGTCCGGAGAAGCCGCACTGCGTATTACCCTTGCCGATTCGGCCAGAAAACTGCGAATCAAGACCGTGGAAGTGCCAGTCAATGTCCGGCCTCAGAAAAATCCGCCGCGGGGCGCGGTCACGTTCGACCGCCGGGGACGGATGCGGATTGACGGAAAACCTGTTCTGCCGCTGGGTGTCTTCTACGGCAGTCTGGCGCATCAGCGTGAAGACAATCTCCGGCTTCTGGCGGATTCGCCGTTCAATTTCATCATCGACTATTCCGCTCTGAGCATGGCTCAACCGCAGGATCCGGAAAAAATCACGGCAATCCGGAAAGGACTCGACCGGATGGAACATTATGGAATAAAATGCGTCTTCAATCTGAATGCCTTTTATTCGCCGAACTCCAATTACGTCAAACGCGGCTGGGCGGGAGAAACGGATCCCCTGTCGATGACGAGGAAACTTGCGGAAGGAATCAAGGATCACCCCGCCCTGCTGGGATGGTATCTGACAGATGAACTCTCCGAAGGACAGCTGGCCGTTCCTGTGGCAATGCGGAGAGTTCTAAACCGCCTTGATCCTTACCATCCGACGTTCACTCTTTCCAATCTGCCGTCCGCAATGCCGAACTACGCGGTATCGGGAGATGTCTTTGTGTATGACCCCTACCCGTTGGACAAGGCCGTCCGGGGACGTGCCGGCGTGGAAAGAATCATATCCGGCTTTCGTGAGCGGGCACACATGGCGGGCTGTCCGGTATGGGCCGCCCCGCAGGCATTCAACTGGGGAATTCAGGAACTGGTCAGGCGGGGGAAAAAAGTGAAACTTTCTGATTACGTGGAACCGACGGAGGATGACATTCGGAGCATGGCGCTGCTCTGCGCTCTTGACGGCGCCGCCGGATTCTGCTTCTTCAACTTTCCCTTTCCCTGGGAGGATAAGGTGAAAAAACGTTACGCCGAGCTCGGAATGGCGGATTATCCTGAGAAGCTGTGGGAAAAAATCAAAGCGGCGGGCTGGGCATTGAAAAGCCTAGAACCCTGTCTGGCCGGCACAGCGGAAGCTTCTCCGGTCAGGATTGAAAACCGCGGCAAAGCGAATACCCGGGCATGTCTCTGGCGGAGTGAAAATGGACGGCAATATCTGGTCATTGTCGGCTGCGGCGGAGGGAAATCCGATGCTCTGATTACCGTTTCTGGAGCAACAGCTCTGAAATCCCGGTTCGGTCGCACGGTCCATCTCGGGAACGGCATTTACCGTTTCCGCTCGGAGGATTTGAATTCTGATATCCTCATGGATGCCGGGGAATAAAAATAGAAATATTTTACATTTCCAGCTTGAAATACTGGGGAAATCTGTTATATTATATTCCCATTGTCATGCGGGTGTATAGCTCAGTTGGTTAGAGCGTCACGTTGACATCGTGAAGGTCACTGGTTCGAGTCCAGTTATACCTAGGATTTTCCAGGGATTACGGTGTCGTCTGCTGCATTTATCCATCGGATCAATGTTCCGCATCCACCTGCTCCGGAATGGCGGCAATGCTCTCATAGAAGCGCTCGACCAGTTCCAGGAGCTTTTCCCTTTCCGCTGGTGTC
>CASEFP010000113.1 GCA_949287225.1 uncultured Lentisphaeria bacterium | reverse complement strand
GTTCTCTGCGGATGGCTGATCGCGCGGAAATTCATCGCCGGCGTCGAGCGTCTCAACGCGGCGGCGCAGCACATCATCGAATCGGGCGACTTCGGCAAACGCGTCCCGGTCGGACATGACGGCGTCGAGATCGACAATCTCGTGCGCGCGTTCAACAGCATGAACGCCAACACAGAAAAACTCATCACCGAACTCCGGCATATCACCGACGACATCGCGCACGATCTGCGCACGCCGCTGACCCGGATGCGCGGCATGGCGGAGGTCACGGTCAGCGGTCCGCAGGAGCTTGCGCAGTATCGCGAAATGGCCTGCGATGTTGCCGAGGAGTGCTCGAAAATGGTCACGATGATCAACACGATGCTGGAGATCACGCGAACGGAATCCAATCTCGAAACAATCTCCGAATCCCGGATTGTGCTCAATGATCTGCTCCGCCAGGCATACGAACTCTATCAGCTCCTTGCCGAAGAGAAGGAACAGATTTTCAGTTTGAATCTGCCGGAGGAGCCGGTCACAATCTCCGCGGACAAGATCAAGATTCAGCGCAGTGTCGCGAATCTGCTGGACAACGCGATCAAGTTCACGCCGGAGGGCGGCTTTGTCACGCTCGATCTGACGACCGCGGACGGCATGGCGGAAATTCGCGTCTCGGACACGGGATGCGGCATCCCGGAAAAAGATCTTGACAGCATCTTCAAGCGTTTCTACCGCGCGGACTCCAGCCGGACACTCCCCGGAAACGGACTCGGGCTCTCCCTCGTGCAGGCGATCGTCGAAGCCCATCACGGAAAAATCACCGTCGAAAGTTCCGATAAAGGCTCCGTTTTCACGATTTTTCTGCCGCTTTGCTGAAAAAAAATGCCAACATTACCAATTTGTAATCTTTCGGCAATACTCCGGTTATATTCTTCGATTATAATAACTGATACAATGAAAGAGAAGGCTTCTCTTTCAAAGCCACCTGCATTCCGGCACACCCATCCCGGAATGATATCCCAAGCCGCAGAATCTTTTACCAGCCCGAAAGATTCTGCGGTTTCCTTTTTCTCCCGATACCGGCAGAGTTTTCTACGTTAATTTGAGCGCGGGAAGCCTTTCGGTATCCGGGGGGGCGGAAGGTGCTGACGGGGAACTGTATCATCAGTCATGCTACAGTTTTTCGAAAATTGTATCATTTTTTCCTGTTCCGCGTCCGCCCGGATCTTTACAATTTCCGGGAAAGCGCCTATAATAGTAGGGAAAAAAGAAACCATCGGGAGAAAAAAGGGATGATTGAGAGCCGTCAGACGAAAAGCAGCGGACTTGCGGACCGTCTGCGTGCCGAACTGCTTGCCGGCCAGTATCCGTCCGGATCTCCGGTCGCGTCGGTGCGGGAGCTTGCGAGACGCTACGGCATCTCGACGGTGACGGCGGATAAGATTCTCAGACAGCTTGTAAAGGAGGATTTTCTCTATCGTGTTCCGCAGAGCGGCACCTTCATCAAACACGATCCCCCTCCCGTCCCGGTCATCGGCTACGGCGGATACCTGCCGCCCATCCGGGAAGATATCATGACGGACAACCTGCTGGAATCGGCATTCAGACATCTTCAGGATTATCTTGCGGAACGGGATATTGAACTGCACATCGTGCCCTACCATGAACTGCGCCACAAGGCTCAGGCGGAAAAACGCCTGAAACATCTCAACGGCCTCCTGCTCTCAAGCGCCTATGTCGATGACGCGACAAGACCGGCTCTCTGGCAGTTCAGCGGGCGGATTGTCATTGTGGGCGATACACACATCATCGACCGCCTTCCCTGCAGCCAGATAATCCCGGATTACACGGATGCCCTGCGCAAACTGAGCATGAAATATGATCTTGATTTCTATAAAAGAATTCTGATCCTGAGCGCGGGACATCCCAATGCCGTCGCATCGGAGCGCCAGATCAGGGAAATCCTGCCGATCCTCGGGGTGTCCGCCGAAAAGATCGAATCACTGAATCTGCCGTGTGTCAACAATCTGAGTGCGCAGATGGCGGCGCTCCGTCATTTCTCCAGCTCCATCCCTGATTTCGCAAATACGCTCCTGATCTCCCTGTCCGACTATTTTTCACGCGGAATCCTGGAAGTTTTCCGGGGACGCGAAGAGGAAATGCCCGATCTTCTGAGCATTGATAATCTGGAGGACTATGACACAGCGCAGGAAGAAAAATCCTTTCTGACGGCAATTGATCGACGCCTCCCGGATATTTATGAGGAAGGTGTCCGTCTGCTGACCCGTTTAATTACAGAAAAAGACGAATGCAGTTATCTTGTTCGTATTCCAGCCCGTCTTGTCGTGCGGAACAGCATCAAACAATCCGGAAAATCAACCACGGAAAGGAGATAGGAACCAATGGAACGGAAATCTTTCACATTAATCGAGCTTCTGATCGTAATTGCGATCATTCTATCGGAGTTTTCAATCCCTCTACAATGCGAAGAACAACACGGAAAAAAGTGCCAGACTCTGGCCGCAATGGGTTGCCGCCGTCAGGAAACTGATGAACCGCAACGGAATATCCGATCAGGAGTTCGCCATCGAAACCTGGGATGAACCGGATCCGAAATTATTCAATGAAGTGATTTTCACACATAAAGAAGCCAGAAAAGCTGTTCCCTCAATACGGCTTCTGCTTACTCTCGGAGCACATATCATGCCACCTGCGGATATGGAGAAGCTCGCGCCATGGACAGACGAATGGGTTCTCTGGAGCCATGGTTATTTTGACCGTCCGGAACATCTCTCCTTCATAAACAGAATGCTTGCGGAAGGAAAAAAGATCCGGCACTACACCTGTTCCACCAGCATGCGCGCACATTTGAATCGCAATTACCGCCAGAACGCCTGGTTCGGGGCATACCACAACCTCAGCGGAAATATGCTTTTCTGCTTCAGCGACTGCTTCGGCGGATATGGTGCTTCTGACTGGAAAGTCGCCATGGGCGGAGGTATCACATACCGTTCCTTTGAGGAATTTCTTCCTTCAATCCGCTATATGGCAATGCACGAGGGAGTCACCGACATCAAATATCTGGCAAAACTCCGGGAAGTCGGCGGAAATTCACCGGAAGCGCAGAAATTCCTTGCGGATGCTCCGAAACGGGTGATGGTTGATTTCGGGCATGATTCAACCATGCCCGACAAAGTCCGGGAAGAAGCCGCAGAACTGATTCTGAAACTTGCCGGGCGGAAAGAGTGACGGAAGCTTCAGGAAAAAAATCCGATCTCCCTCTTACGGCGGAGACCGGATTCATGCAGGAGCGTCACGTGCGGGGCTTGAGCACAAGAAGGAAGTAGAATACCTTCTCCGGTATATGCAATTTCATCCGCCCGCCCGCCGAGACTGAAACAACCGTCCTGTCTCCCGCAATCGGAAAATACAACTCCACAGAAGAAACACCTTCCCCTGTTTTCAGCATCAGCTCTGAATCGGAATCCTTCCGGCTGATGGTCGATATCAGATTGTTCCCGCGCGGATTCTTCCGCTCTTTTTCGAGATCCTCCATCAGAGAGACCTCGAACGCCGACGCCAGGCCATGGATGATTTTCTCTCCGGAAGTCCCCCGGAAACAGCGGAAACGCCAGCCGTGCGCCTGTTCCGCCTCAAGCGGGAACGATTCCCCGTGCAGAATCACTCCGGGAAGATGCAGAGCCTCCGCATCGCTCTGCATCCTGCCCGGCGTCCAGAAGAGAATCCCCTTCCCGTGTTCGATGCGGATCCATTCAGAGCTCTTCACTGCGGTTCCATTCAGGAAACCGCGGCAGGAAACAACTTCGCCGCGCAATCCCGCTCCCGGCGGAAACGAACCCGGACGCACAGCATCGGCCATTTCGCATGCGATGGAAAACTGTGCCAGCCACGGAGTTTGCCGCATCTCGGCACGGCGATCCCGCCGGCCGACCGGACCGGAAGCGATCACGCGTCCGCCCGAAGCAAGAAACCCATTCAGCGCTTCATATTCCCCGTCGCTCAGACACTGCGCGGATGGAAGGACAAGCGTATGGTATTTCCCTCCGGACGCGGGGATCTCCGTCACCACGTCGAAGGTGACATTATGATTCAGAAGTTCAATACAGGCGGAATTATAATCCGCCGTATAATCTTCCGGCGTCATGCCGTAAAAGTCGCGCGTCCAGCGGGAGAAGAAGAGTGCCGTACGGGTATCGGTCTCCCCCCCGAAGAGTCCGGGATGAAGTTTTTCCCAGTTGTAGGCGCGTCCGACCAGCTCCGGATCGTCCTTGAGTTCCGTCATTTTCGAGTCCGGCAGTCCGAGACGGCCCTTCAGTGTGCTGAACCAGGTCGAACTTCCAAGGAACTTGTTGAACGCCCAGATGAAGTCGGCGGTGTCCTCCGTGTAGCCGTAGCCGAGCCCGAGACAGGGGAAATCATGCCGCGCGGCAATCCCCAGATGCAGCGCCTGTTCCGGGAAAGGCGTGCTCCAGCTCCCATCCAGCGCGGGCGTGTTGCCGGTCATCTCCAGCATGATGCAGCTGCACGGGAAACAGAACTCCTGATAGGTCAGCGCAAAGCGCGCCATCGAATAATCCGCACTGCTCGAACAGCAGGACATCAGCGGAAAATCCGGTCCGACGGCATTGCGCACATTCTCCAGAAACTCGCGAGTGGAAGCATAGCGCATTTCGATCCAGTCCCGGAATGCGTCGCCTGCGTAATTCCCCCAGAAGGTCAGGTCGTCGACCGGAGGCAGTTCGCGCCCATAGCGTTCACGGAACTTCTTCCGGCACCACTGACAGCCGCAGGCGGACCATCCCGCATAGAAGAAGCCGTCATCGCTCATCAGCCCGTCGATTCCGGTGGAATCGAGAAGCATCTTCACATATTTCGCGTATGCAGCACGGAATCCGGGATTGTTGATGCAGAACTCCTCCGCCGTGTAGGCGGGCAGAAAGACAGGCTTTCCCGTGGCGACGTCGATCATGCGCCAGCTGTCGAGGAGCTCCCCGTTGAAGCTCCAGGTCGAGGCCACATCCCGGCTCGGAGCGAACGGGATGTGATGGCGGTTGCAGCGCCGCATTGTCCGCGACTCCTCAATGCTGCCGTACCGGTGCGTCAGAACCGAGGAGTGATGATCGAAGAGTTTCACGCCGCGACGGTGGAGCGCATCGGCGATCGTCGCGATGAGATCATGCAGATTGAGCCACAGCGGCAGATAGTCCCAGCGGAAATGCGCGCCGAAAATGACCGCGCAGTTCGCGCCGGACTCGGCAAACACATCCGCGCGCCGTTCAATCGCGTCGGCGACATCGTCGTCGGGCCACTGGAGATCCCTCCATGTAAGCCACCAGCTTGCCGCCCGGATCTTTTCCCCGGTATTCATTTCCATTCTCCCCTGTTCGAATTGCGCATTTTCAGCGTCCGACATAAAGCATTACGGCGCGATCCTGTTTCAGGTTCATCGTGAAGACGGGATTTTCCGGCGTGATCCTGCCAATCTGTTTCCCCGTCGAAAGGTCAATGACGCGGGAGGGTTCCGCAACGGGACACTCCACCTTGACCGAAAGCGGCCTGCGCGAATATTCGGAGACCAGCACCAGCGATCCGCGATCCGCGCGGACGCGCTTGACGACGGCATTGCCTGAGACGGCTTTGACCTCGGCATCCGCCCGCCCGTTCAGGATAATGTCCTCATAGGGTCCGAGCATTCCCACAACCTGCGCGACGGATTTCATGTCTGCGGCATCGATGGGGCACTCGCCCCAGAAGCCGAAGCCCTTTCCGCCGCCCGCGATCACCTCGAGCATGTTGTATTTGAGCATTTCCGCGTTCAGATCCGAACCAAACGCGAAGACAAAGGGATAGCCCGCGCAGAGAATCGGCGCGATCGGCACCTTTTCTTGCGTAATCTTCCGGAGCGTCATCGTGTCGCGCCATGGCAGGAGCATGTCGTAGTCCTTGTAGTTCGCGTAGACATCCATATAGACCATCGGCCCGACAAAGTCGAACACACCGACGAACATCCGCGGATCCTCCAGCGTCTTGAGATAGGAGTGACTCGTCCGGTAATCCCTGTATGCGGAGAAGCCGGGGAAGGAACGGTGATACGAGGAATAGATCATGAAGAGGAACGGTGCGGAAATTCCCTTTTCCTTCATGTAGGATTCCATCGCGCGGCGGTATTCGCCGAAGAGTTCGATGTAGCTCCAGCATTTGAACGCGTTCCAGAGTTTGTGCAGTTCGGCATTCTGTTCCGGATTCTTTTCAAATTCGCGCGGATCGGCATAGGCGACATTCGGTGCCTTTTCCGCAAGATAGGTTTTGAAACGCTCACGGCATTTCCCGCAGAAGCAGATCGTGTCGCCGGCGCTGTACATCTCCGGGTCGGTGCTGTGGAAATAGTATCCGCGGTCGATCAGGTATTTTCCCTGCTCGATCAGGCGCTGATGCCATTTTCCGCGATAGGAGAGGCAGAGCATGTTGTCGACTTTCTTTCCGTCGATCAGCTCGGCCATGCCGTCGGGCTCCTTCTGCGCGTTGTGCCACCACCATTCGCGAATCCAGACGATTTCACCGATTCCGGCCTTTTTCGCCTTTTCGCGTGTCGTGTCCAGAAACGGTGCGCCCCAGTCGATCTCATCGTCGGAAAGATACGTCCAGATGTCGAGATAGTTGAACCCGCCCCGGCGCAGTCCCTCCACATCCGGATACTCCGCAAAGAAGTCGTTCGGCATGGAGAGATAGACCGGCAGACTCCTGAAGGGTTTCGCCTCCGGAATGGAGACGACCTTGATGTTCAGCGGTTTGGGTTCCTGTTTGCCTTTCGGCCACTCTCCCCAGTAACAGCCCTCCAGTTTCGAGTCTTCCGGAAGCGCTTTGGTCAGCTTCCAGAAGAAGGTGTATTTCGATGCGCGCTGACCGGGAGCGACATGGTAGAGATTGAGTTTTCTGTTGTTGTATGTGTATGTTCCGGTCTTCTCGATGGAGAAGTCGCGGAACCCGCCCTCAAGCCGGATCTCCGAAGGCAGGGCAATGTAGAGCTCCGGCTTGCGGGAGGGATTCACGGGCATGAAATGAATCATG
>CASEFP010000112.1 GCA_949287225.1 uncultured Lentisphaeria bacterium | reverse complement strand
TGGCGGTAACATCATTGGCGTGTCTCGGTCCAATATCACAAATTTCGCTGCCATCATACACCTTTTTTTTGACTGGTAATATATCATGCTTTTATGATTTTTCTCGCAGAACTTGCTTTTAAGTCCGACAGGCTGCTAGATATTTCCGGCAGATCCCGTTGACCCATTCTTCAATATGATGATATTCCTTCGGAACGGGAATAGCAAGCACGGCTATTCGACGATGCCCAAGTTTCCACAGATGACTGAAAATGTTCCGGTAAAGGGTGTCATGATCAAAATCGACCGTATCCAGCCAGGGAATATCAGGCCGCCGGTTGCAGGCAAGAATCGGAATGCCTTTCCCATGCAGATAATCGGCGATTGCTGTCGTCAGCGAGGAATAGCAGAAAATCAAGCCGTCCACGGGAAAAGAGGTAAGAAGAGTCATTTTCTGTGTAAATAACTCTGACGAGCCTGCGATCCCGAGAAGATGATAATCTTTTTTCATCGCATAAGGTTCCAGATTGTCAAGAATGTAATCCCGCTCGTCGAGCTTTGTCACGCCGACAAGGCCGATCACCTTGTAGACCGGGCGCTTCGGGCGCGTCCCGTTGACAAACGTGCCGCGCGTGCCGTTGATTGTGACCACGCCTTTTTCCTCCAGAAGCCTCACCGCCTTGCTCATCGTCAGCGGATTGACCCCGAACTCCCGGCTCAGCGGGCCGAGTCCCGGCAGACGCCCGCTCAATCCGCGATCCCGGATGTAAACTTCCAGTTTCTCACTCAGATCATGATAAATCGGTGCAATCATCCTGACCCCAAAAATATTAACTACCTTACATGCTACTATACATTATAACAACTACCTTACATCACTGTCAAGAGGGGAAAACGAGAAAAATGAAGTTTTTTCGGAAGCAGTCTTTTTCCCGTTTTTTCAGGAACGGGGGGGTTGACAATGAAAACTTTTTGTTTATAATATTAATCGTTTAATAGGGAGCGCCAGAATGACCAAAGTGACCCTGAAAATGATTGCGGAACGCTGCGGGGTATCCACCGCCGCGGTCTCCGCCTGCCTGAACGGGAACAATCCCAGGATCGCCTGCTCGCCCGCAAAGGCGGAGGAAATCCGTAACGTTGCCGCTGAAATGCACTATACGCCGAGTCTGTTTGCGCGCTCCATCCGGACAAAGGAAATTCCAATTGTCGGAGCGTTTTTCCATGCGGAGGCGGAAACCTGGCAGCTTCATCACCGCTATTTCCAGACACATCTCATGGAAATGACCTTCCTTCTGAACAAAGAGGATCTCGAAGTAACCTTCATCCCTTATCATACCGAACAGGAACAGCTGAACCGTCTTCAGCGGATGATTGCGCGCGGCATGATCGGCGGAGTCGTCTCCAATATCCTGCCCGATTCCCATGAGGTTTTCTGCACGTATCTGAAAGAGTGCGGACTGCCCTATATGGTCATGGGAAACCCTTCTCTTCCGGATATCTATTCCGTTTCCTACGATCTGAAGGAGATGAAGGACGTTCAGAAACGGCTTTTCGGGGAAAGCCGCCTGAAACATTGTTTCCACGTCTTCGTCAGCAGGGGAGAAACGGCTTTCTATCCGGGATTGCCGGTCTCTGGATTCCGGAAACGCGAAAAAAAACTCTCCATGGACGAGATCAAACCTCTGGCCGATGAGGCTTATTTCATCGTCCCCGGGCATGAAACGCTCAACTATCTGCACTGTCAGGGATTTTTCCCGCCGCATCTGCTGCTCTGCGAGCAGGCTTCGGAATACATGATGCCATCCCCGGATTATGATCTTGTCGTAGTGGACGTGCAGTCGAACCGGATCCGCTGTGTTGCCGCGGCCATCGCCCGCTGGATGAAATCCGGGGACAAGCCGGAAACCTTCTCCCGCAGCGTCTCGGATTACGAATCAATCCATGTTTATCCAAGGCTGTGTGCCGCATCCGCAAAAGAAAAGACAACCAGCAGAAAATCAAACAGGAAAGAAGAAAACAGATGAGAAAACGGAAAAGTGATTCATTCACATTAATCGAGCTTCTGATTGTTGTTGCGATCATCGCGATACTTGCCGGACTTCTGCTTCCGGCATTGAAAAAAGCGCGCGAGGCGGCACAGGCGGTTTCGTGCAAAAACACCATGCGCCAGCTTGCCCTGTGGGCGAATTCCTACCAGGATCTGAACCGGGACCATATCCTTCCCGCGGCGAACCGCGGTTATCTGGAGGGGTATATGACAACTTATCCCAATGGTGTTATCCGGCGCTGGTTTGAACTGATGATATCACCGAATACCGGCCTGGGGATTCCCGGAGTCAAAAGCGGTGCTGCGATCAATCACGCCTTTGATGAAAATAATCCGAATGCCGCGCCGATCAAATTTTTCATGTGTCCGTCCCACCTCGTTGAATTCGACCGCACGCCGAAACAGTCCTCGGAGAAAAACTACATGTATTACTGGATGACTCCGTTTTCCACATCCTATGCCTATAATATCTTTCTGGGCGGCTGTGCAAGCAACAATTACGCGGATCAATATGCGCTGCACAAATATTCTGCGACACGGATCGCTCCCTCGAAAATTCTCGCAATTTCCGAACAGTGGAAGGCAATCAATCGGAACGGGGTCTGTGACGCAGATGGAATTTTCCTGATGGAATCGCAGGGACATAAATTCAATCCCGCCTATCACCCGCACGCAGACGGCATGACAAGCGCATACGGTGACGGCCATGTCGCCGGAGCAAGACTGCTGCCGACGGAAAAACTCCATCCCTGGACGGAGTGAAAGACAAAGAAACCATTCACAGTTTTAACATAAAAAAGGAGTCCTCCATGAATCATCACATCTTCACAATGTTCACTGCAGCGGCCGTTCTTCTTCCTGGAATCCTCTTCTCCGGGGAAAATCTCCTGAAGAACGGGACGATTGAAGAGCTCAAAAACGGAAACCCGCTTCCCTGGACACAAAGCCGGAACGGGACATCTTCCGCTTCGGTGGTTCAGGAGGGCGCCAATCACCGCCTTCATCTGAAAAAAGTCAATGACGGAAAAAGCACGCATACCGCCTGGGCTCAGAATGTGCCGGTCAAACCGGATACGCAATACCGGCTTTCCGGGGTTGCCGAGGGCGACGGGCGGATCTTCTGGTATGAACTGGATGAAAACAGAAAATTCCTCCGGCAGATTCGCGGTTTCTCATTCCGGAAAAAGGAAAAGGGACGCGTAGAGACGACTGCCCGCACCTCGCCGGAAACGAAAATCTGCCAGATCCGCTTTGAAATCTACGGCAAGGCCCGCGCCGCGGAAGGGTTTCTGGATGACGTTCACTTTGAAGTTGTGGAAGAAGCCCCGGCAAATCCGTGAAATGAACGACCCCGGTTGCAGGGCACACGCCTGTATCGGAGATTCTGCCTGTGGCGACCCGTTTGCGCAGCCGGACCGCACAAGGACTGAGAGGAAAGCACGAAGCTGTTTCTGCGATGCAGAACATCGCACGATTAATTGAAATAAAAACGTCCCGCACAAGGAGTATCTGCAATGAAATTCTGGATTCTTTCTCTTTCTGCGCTGTGTCTCACTTTCCATGTATGTGCATCGGAAAGATTCGCGGAGAAAAGCGCCGTGCCCCCCCTGCCTCCACTTCCGGTGGAAGAAACGCAACCTGGAAAGGCATGGAAGGAGATTCCCTATACGGAAGACAATCCGCTTCCCGCTTTCACGGAGGAGGAAAAGAGCTGCGGGATGATGCTTTTCTCCCGCCCGATCACCAATCCGGTCTATCCGCAGACACGCCCGGCTCCATGGGAACGGACGAAGATTCTCCGCACATTCGCGGCACGGGGACAGATCGCGACGCTGCATTTCACTCTTTTTCCCGTGCGGGACCTCAAAGGTGTCTGCGCCGCCGTTGAAAATCCGTTCCGGACCGGCGCGGAATTCCGGCAGACGGCATATCGGAACTACCGCTATCCCCATTATACTTCGACGGGAACGTTCCGCCGTTCCCCCGGCTATCTGATCCCCGTCGGAAGCACGGACCTGCCGATGCACGAACCGCTGCGCTATGTCCTGAACCTGCGGATTCCGGAGAATGCCCAACCAGGTGAATATCACGGGCGGATTCTGATTTCCCACGCCGGATTCGACAGGGCGCTTGTGCTTCCCTATACGGTAAAGGTTCTTCCGTTCCGCCTTTCGCGCGATCCGGGAAAATACATCACGGCGTATGCCTACGGAATCCGGCAGTTGAAAAAAGGACGCGAACATCGGAACGATCCGGCATGGCTGGAAAAAGCCTCGGTGAATGATTTCCGGAGAATGAAGGAGTACGGCTTCACCTGTCCGCCGACGCTTCACATCAACTACACGCCCCGGAACGGCGGACGTTTTTACATTCCGGATTTTGAACTTCTCCAAAACGAATGGAGGAAAGCAGGGCTCGCCTCTCCGCGCCTGATTGCGCTGGGGGCGTTCACGTCGCAGCTTTACCGGAAGTACATGGGAAAATCGCCGGTGAAAGGAAAGATCGAAATGCCGCCGGAAACGTTTTTTCAGGAAATCGAGCGTCTGGCGAAAGCATTCCACGCGGAATATGAAAAGGCGGGGCTCCCGGAACTTTACGTCCTGGCCGTGGATGAACCGTTTCCGAATATGCTGGATTATGTGAAGCGGGTCTACCGCGCGCTGAAAAACGCCGGATTGAAAACCTTCATCACCTCCTGTCCCTTCCGGAAGGACGTGGAGGAATATGTCGATGTCTGGCTGGATCAGGGATTCGATCCGCTGGAGACGATGCGGAACTCCTCCAAGACGGAATTCTGGAGTTATCCGAATCACAATGTCTTTGAAATCAGGGACATCCCCACCATGACGCGCGGCGGGCGCATGACCTACGGATTCGGATTCTGGCGCAGCGGATATACCACGCTTATACCGTGGATGTGGAGCTGGAATGAAGGCAAAGTGGTTCCGGGAATTGCATACGGCGGGCAGATCCTCACCGATTCCGGAGAGGAGTGGATCGAATGGGAGTGGGAATCCATCCGCGAAGGGGTGATCGACGGCGCCTATCTCTACACGCTCCAGGAGGCGATCGTCCGGCGGGAAGACTCCTCCGATCCCAGGCTGCGCGCCCTGCTGAAAGAGGCGCGGGCGCTTCTGCAGGATCTCTGGAAGAAGATTCCCCCCGAACCGAAATATCTGGCGGACAATCACTGGAAGGACGGGGAATTCGACGCAAGGCGCCTGGAACTCGCCTCAATGATTCTCAGATTGAAACGCTATGAGGAGACCGGCCGGAAAACGGCACCGTCGATTCTGGTTGACATTTCGGAAACTTATGTTCCCCGCGACACGGGCGCGTTTTTTGCAAGAGAGGAAAAAGCGGGCAATCTCTTCCGGATGCCGCTGCCGGAGAAGGTTTGGAAGACCAACGGCGAAAAAGAGGGAAGTGTTTCCGTCACTCCGGAGGGAATCGTCGATTTCCGGATCAACGTGGATCACAAGCTCATCGGAAACAGCGCGGGATATTACCGGGGGACCCCTTCGCTCTGCGCCTTTTTTCCGGAGAAGGCCGATCTGACGAAATACGCCTTCCTTTCCTACCGGATGCGGGTATCGTCCAACCGCCATGTCGTGCAGGGCACGCGATGGCCGTATCAGCTTCTCTTTTTCTCCGTGGACGATGCAAAACGGAGAACCATCGGCTCCATCAATCCGGCATCCACGATGGAACCGGGAATCTGGCAGCAGAATCTGTATCCGCTCAACACATCGCTCGGGCAGAAGGAGATGAGCCGGATCACGCAGTTCTGGTTCTATTTCCGGGAGGCGAACTACGAACACGGCGACAGACTGCGCATCGAGCTTGCCGATGTCTGCCTGATCGGGGCGAAACGCCCGCTCGTCCAGTCTTTCCGCGCGGGGAGCATCCCGGCTTCCTCGGCAGAGGTGAACTGGAATGCGGAACTGTTCGGAGAAATCAATTCTCCGGTAACGGCAAAGCTGACTCTGGCTGCGCCGGATGGAAAGATACTTGCCTCGGAAGCGTGCCGGATCGACCGGAACGTGATGGGCGGCACTTTAAGCTGTCCCTCTCCGCTTCCGGTGGGAAACTATCGGCTGCGACTGGAACTGTATGAGAACGGCAGGGCCTACCAGAAGACGGAGTGCGCCTTCCGGGCCGTATCCCTGCAGCCCTGACAGCGCAAACCCAACAAAAGAGGCGCGGCCCGTTCCGGGAAGCGGTTCCGTCATACGGAAACACCGCACACGCTTTCCCGCGAGCGGCAGGGGATCACCCCGGCAGAATCGCTCCGGCAGCGCCTCCGGAACGGCTGAGCGCTTTAATTTCCGGGAATGCGGAAATCGCGGATCTGCGTGAGAACGGATTCACAGTTTTCCAGAAACCAGATCGCATTCTCAGTCTGACGGATTCCGAACAGCGGGTCGGCGAAGTGACTGACTTTCGTACCCAGTTCATTCAGCGTTTCGAAAATCAGCAGGACATCATGATCCATTTTCCGGATCTCCCTCATCACCGCCGGCCAGTCCAGTATCCCCTGCCCGGGGAACCAGTGCATTTCATCCACACCGTCATAGTCATTGATATGAAATGTCCGGATACGCGGAGCCAGTTCCGCTATGATTCCGGGAAGTTCCTTCCAGCGGTTCATGATGTGGTTGACATCCATGCAGATTCCCGTGAATTCGGGCGGGAAGCGTGACATGATGTATTGCAGTTCCTCCACACAGTTTCCGATACAGGTCCGCGGCAGATATTCAATATTGATTGAGAAATGCAGTTCTTCGGCAAGCGGTATGAGCTCCTCAATCGACCGGCAGACCTGATCAATACGGGCGGGATGCTCGGAAAGCGGAGGCTCATTGCTTGCATGGAGCGTAACGTGCGGCGCCATCATATCGGCATGGGTTCGGATCAGGCGGGAAATTCTTGCAACCACCTCCCTGCGTTCGGATTCCTCCAGTGAGGAGGGGTCCCAGGAGACTCCTCCCCCGTAAAACGGAAGATGAACGCTGGAGGAGAAAACCGTTTTCTCCTTCAGAAGAGTGCAAGTCAGTTCCCGCGATAAATCCGCCTCGGGGATATTCTGGGCATAAGGGGTAAAGGACAATTCAAGGTTGTGCAGTCTGGATTTCCGGAAAGCTTCTGCCAGAGCAGGCGTCATACAGCCGCCGAACGAACCGAGAGACACAGCATAGGAAATCATGAAAACGCTCCAGATAAAGGGTTCTGTTGATTTACGGCACGGGATCTGAAAACTCCCCGTCAGGACACAGTCTTTTCCTCCGTCCGGGATAAGATAATGCAATGCGCGCATTTTGTCAACGGCAGTTCCAGCAGGATTCATTACTGTTTTCAGAAATAGTCGACGGCGGGCGCAATTCCGTTTCCCCAAAAAGGTCCGGAACATTTCAAATCAAAGTTTAACAATTCCTTCATCGGGAGCTAATTCTCCAGTGTTATCTTATTGGCATCGACGGCGGAAAACGCCGAAAACAAACGAAAACAAAGGAGTTTTCATGAACGAAAGGTGGTTTCAAATCGCATTGGGCGGGACCATCGGAATGCTGGCGTCAGTCGAGGCGCCGGCGTTCGATCCCGTCTCGGAAACCAGATCAACCCCGCAGGACAAAATCCAGAAAATCCGTTTCAGGGAGGATGACGACCAGAACTACATGGTCAGCAAAGTCTATGAACTGAAGCATCTGAAGGCGAACGACCTTGTCCCGTTCGTCCTCGGCGCGGTGAAGCGTTACTCGTCCAATTCAACCGCGGACCGCATCAACTACACCTCGGAAAAACAGTGGATCGCCGTCACGACCGGCATCCGGATGATGCCTTACGTCGACGACATGATCGCCAAGCTCGACCGCCCCTCCGCAAAGCGCGGCCCCTACGGTTCCCTGCTCGACGGAACCGGCATTCAGCGCTACGTCTACACGCCGAAATACCGTTCCAGCCAGGAGATCGTCGACCTGATGATCTCCACGGGCATTCCCGCGAACGCGACCACGGACCGGAAGCAGGATGCCGTCGTCAAATACGACGAGGCGACGAATCTGATCTACTGGAAGGACTCGGAACGCAAAAGCAGCGATCTGGTTAAATACATCACCTGGCTCGACCGGCCGCTGCCGCAGGTCAGCCTGACGTTCCGGGTCTATGAAATCCGCGAAAGCACAATGCGCGATCTCGGCGCGGACTATCTGGCATGGAAGAACGGCCCCGGGATGGATCTCCTCGGCGCGGGCTTCAACCTGACAAGCCTGAAGCTCAACGAGGCCTTTTTCCAGAAACTGCTTCAGGTCGCGCCCTCCGCGGCGGGAGCATTCTCCTACGCCTACGGCGGCTTCTTCGTAGCGCCCGCCTTCGACATGAGTTTCATCCGCCTTCTTCAGCAGAACGGCATGGCGACCGTTTCGGCAAGCGGCACACTCACGATCACCAATAACGAGGGAGGCAGCTACAATCTGGCCTTCACGCCGGAATACCAGAATCTCGTCAAGGACGGGGAGGAAAACGACAAGACCTTCATCCGCGCCTCGGGATCGGAACTTGCCGTTACGATCTCCAATCCGGTGATCTGCTTCAACTCTGTCAAGCCGGACGCAAACGGCCTCCTGCCATATACGAAGGAGGATTACGCAAAAAAATTCGGCGGAAACGTCAACTTCAATTATCTGCTGAACGTTTCGCAGGTCGTCGAGCGCAACAACTACGGAGAGGAACTCATGGAATCCGGCTCGGTCGATTCGTATGTCACCATGGCGGTCAATCACGAAAAGATTCTGAGCGCATGGGTCAAGGATTCCGAGGTTGAGCAGACCGTCGGCATCCCCTTCCTCTGCGAACTGCCCGTGCTGAAATACATCTTCGGCTACACGACGAAAAACAAGGACAAGACCCACTTCTTCCTGACGGTTTCAGCCGAGTTCATCCATCCCGACGCGGATCTGGCGGAACTCTCCGGGCGCATGGCTCCCCTGACGGAACTTGTCCCCGCAAAACAATGAGATAAGGAGATGCCAGAATCATGAAGACAATGACTTCAATCCGTCCCTTTGCGATGCTCGGCGCGGCTCTCTGCGCGGGAATGCTCTCCGCAAACGAGATGCCCAGCGGAAACGCGAATCCCGCCTACTTCCCCTCCGCGGTGCAGGCGCAGCTCCGGCTGAACATCAAAGACGGCGCGGAACTGGTCCACTTCATCCGCGAAACCAACGATCCGGAGATCATCACGAAAACCTATCTCCTTAAACACGCGGATCCCAATTCGATCCGTCCCTTTCTCCGGGAGATGGTGCAGGCGCTGCGTGTGAACTACAAGGACGGCGACGATCCGAATCAGCCCCACAACTATTACAACATCTACCGCACGAAAAGCGGCATTGCGGTTCCGACCGGAGTGGAATGCGTCAAGTTTGCGGACGGGAAAGGCGCGCTGATCGTCTCGGCCGAAGAATACCGCTTCCGGGATTCGCCCAACGGCATGGGAATCGACTCAATCGTCGCCTTTCTCGACAAGCCGGGAATGCGGAACTCCTCCGGACAGCCCAAGTATGTTTATTTCCCGGCGAACCGCCCGGCAAGCGAGCTCAATACGATGATCCGGAACGTCGGAGCGAACATGTCCGACGATCTGGTGGAACTGATCGGCGGCAAGGACAAGGTCGCGGTGGACAAGGGGTTGAACTGCCTCTTCTTCAACACCGCGCTTTACTCGCGGAAAAACATCGAGGACATGCTCAAACTCTATGATGTTCCGCATCCGGAAGTCCGTGTAAAATACATGATCTACGAGATTTTCGCGGAGAACGACGGACGGATCGGCGCGGATTTCCAGGCATGGAAGAACAACGACGGCGCGGATCTCTTTAGCACTGGCGCACGCTACCGCGACAACTGGTCGGCGGTCTTCGGCGGCGGCCTCCAGCGGAACGTCGGCTCGAACAACTCCCAGTATTTCAACTTCAACCCGAAGTGGAATACGCGCTATCTCGACTTTCTGGTCTCCAGAGGAAAGGGGAAGGTCGCCTATACGGGTGAACTTTCGATCCGCAACAACCGCACCGGCTCGCTCTCGAAAAACACCGGAATCGTCTATGCAAAACAGGGGGAACAGACCGGAAATTCCTTCTCGCTCCAGCTCGGAAACAACTATGACGAAAACGGCAATGTCACGCCGGTGGCGAACATGGTTGATTCCAACGGGAAAGCGGTGACGCTCGTCCCGGCGGACGCTGTGGTCGGCGCGGCGAAGACGGCGGACGCCAACGGCGATGTCCGCGTGCTCCTCACGGCGCACAACGGCGCGCGCTTCTACAAGGACGGAAAGGAATACGGCAGGAAGGTCGTGGTCTCCCCCTCCGTCACGGGCATCACCTGGGGTGCGGAAAACGTGCTCAATTCCGAAAGCGGGTTCCAGATCGAGGAGGGGATCTCCAACGGCTATCTCTTCCGGATGGATGTGACGCCGTCGATCACGGCGAATGCCACGATTCTGGAAGTCTCCCTCACCTCGAACACGCTGATGGGGTATCTCTCCGACGGCACGCCGCGCCAGTCGCAGCTCGAACCGCTGACGACGCGCATCATGATCGGCAATCAGAAGAACCGCTTCATCATCGGCGGCATTGAAAAGCTCGACGTGGTCCGTGGTCAGGGCGGCATTCCGATTCTCAAGGACATCCCGCTCCTCGGCTGGGCGTTCTCGACCGAGAGCGAATCGACGAAGAAATCGCAGCTCGTCGTCGTGGCGGAATGTGAAACCGTCCGCCCGGACAGCCCGCTGCCGGAAAACATCAGTTCCGATATTCAACTGATCCGCTCCAAAGTCAAGGACGCGGGAGAGAAAAACTCCTACGGCTACGGCCAGTGGGGACTCGATCCGGACAAGAAAGCAGACTGGGATACGTATTGACCAGCAGACTTCCCCGGTGCAATACACCGGGGAATCAGGGATTTCACCTGCGGCGGCCGGTTTGCGCAGCTGGACCGCGGCAGGACTGAGAGTCCTGCACGAAGCATTTTCGGCGATGCGGAGCATCGCACTATCAACTAATTTTTGAATCAAAAAAAGGAGAAACAAGATGTTGAAACAAACACTCGCAATCGCGGCAATGGGACTCGCATTATGCGCAGGTGCCGCGGAAATCACCGTCAACGGTGTCGGAGCCTCGTTCCCCGCGCCCGTCTACCGGGTCTGGACCTACGGATTCAGCAATGTCAAAAAGAATGTCCGGGTCAACTACCAGCCGCTCGGATCGGGCGCCGGAATCAACCAGATCAAGGCGGGAACCGCGAACTTCGGAGGAAGTGACAAACCGCTGGAAATTTCCGAACTCAACAAGGCGGGACTGCTCCAGTTCCCGATGCTCAGCGGCGGCGTGGTGCCGATCTGCAATCTGCCGGGCGTGAAGAACAACCAGCTGAAACTGGATGCACAGGTCCTTGCGGACATCTTCCTCGGAAAGATCACGAACTGGAGCGATCCGCGGATCGCCGCGCTCAATCCGGGTCTGCGCCTCCCGAAGCTCAAGATCACCGTCGTTCACAGAAGCGACAGTTCCGGAACGACTTACATCTTCACGGACTATCTTGCGAAAGTCTCCCGCGAATGGGCGGAGAAGGTCGGCGCGGGTTCCGATGTGAAGTGGCCCGCCGGCATCGGCGGCAGCAAGAATCCCGGCGTCTGCAACATGGTGAGGAAGAGCCGCGGCGCGATCGGATACACCGAATACACGTTTGCGGCGGAATACCGCATTCCGGTCGCGATGCTGAAAAACCGCGACGGGAAATTCGTCAGCGCGGACAGCAAGGCGTTTTCCGCGGCGGCCGCCCATGCCGACTGGAAGGCGGAAGAGGGATTCCGCCAGATGCTCACCGACCAGCCCGGAAGCGACAGCTGGCCGATCGTCGGCGTCACCTACATTCTGATCCACCGCGACCAGAAAAACGCGGATGCCGCAGGCGCGATGCTCGATTATTTCAAATGGTGCTTCAAGTCCGGGCGCGCGACGGCCGCGAAGATGCACTACGTCCCGATGCCGCAGAATGTGGTTGACAAAATCGCCAACTACTGGAAAAGCGAAATCACCGTCAACGGACGGAAGAACGCGCTTTGATCCGGAGCGGAGGATTCCGAGGCATGTTTGAACTGTTTCGCAAAAAAGAAAACCTCCGCGACCGGGCGTTCATGATCCTGACGCTCCTGTGCGCCTTTCTTCCGCTCGCGGCGGCCGCCGGGTTCCTGATCCTGCTCGGCGGCAACTCGGCAGAGGCATTCCGGACCTTCGGATTCGGATTCCTCGTCTCGACGCAGTGGGATCCGGTGCAGGAGCTCTACGGCGCCCTCCCCGCGATCAGCGGAACGATTGTGACGACGCTGATCGCGCTCGGAATCGCGGCGCCGCTCGGATTCATCAGCGCGCTGTTTCTCGTGAATGCGCCGGAATGGCTCGCTTATCCGCTGAGCCAGGCGCTGGATCTTCTCGCGGCGATTCCGAGCATCATCTACGGCATGTGGGGGCTTTTCGTGCTCGCGCCGGTCATGCAGGACCATATCCAGCCGTTTCTGGCGGATACGCTCGGGCTGGGGAAAGTGCCGTTCTTCGGGGAGGACTACAACGGCTTCGGATTCCTGACCGCCGGACTGATCCTCGCCCTGATGGTCCTGCCCTACATCTGCGCGGTCATGCGCGACGTGTTCCGTATGACACCCGGACCGCTCCGGGAGGCGGCCTACGGAATCGGCTGCACCTCGTGGGAGGTGGCTTCCGACATCGTTCTGCGCTACGGGCTGCGCGGCATTCTCGGAGCCGTATTCATCGGACTCGGGCGCGCACTCGGCGAAACGATGGCGGTTCTCTTTGTCATCGGCGGCATCGCGGAGCTTCCGAAAAGTCTTTTCGGGAGCGGAACGACGATCGCCGCGACACTGGCGAACAATTTCAACGAGGCGGACGGACTCCTCCGCAGCGTGCTGTTCGCGCTCGGGCTGATCCTGATGCTGCTCTCGCTTTCCGTGCAGGCCGTCGCCCAGCTCTATCTGCGGAACATGGACCGGAAGAGAGGTGAAAAATGAGCGGAACGAATCAATGTGTCCGGCGCGGAGTGTTTTTCCGGAAACTCCTGAACGCCGTCATGTGGCTCCTTTCCGCCGGGGGTGTCGCGCTTGCGGTGTTCTGCATGTGCTGGATTCTCTGGTCCGTGATCCGGAACGGCGCGGGCGTCATCAACCTGGACTTCCTCTTCTGCGGGAGCAAACCGCCGGGCGAACCGGACAACGGAGTCGCCAACGCGATTCTCGGAACGGTGTTCATCACGCTGGCGGCTGTCGTGATCGGCGTTCCCGCGGCGTTTGCCGGAGGCGTCGGACTCGCCATCTACGGACAGAACAGCCGGATCGGGAACCTGATCCGCTTTTCCGTCAACGTGATGATGGGACTGCCTTCGATTCTCGCAGGCGTCTTCGTCTATGCGCTGCTGGTCGTCACGACGGGGCACCGCTCTGGATTCGCCGGATCGCTTTCTCTCGCCATCATCCTCTTCCCGGTCGTCATGCGGACCACTGAGGACATGATCCTGATGGTTCCGGCTGCCGTTCACGAATCCTCGCTTGCGCTGGGAATGACCCGTGCCCGTTCCGTCCTCTGCATCGTCTGCCGGAGCATCAAGGGGGGACTGGCAACCGGCATCCTGCTTGCCGTGGCAAGAACCGCGGGCGAAACCGCTCCGCTGCTCTTCACAGCGCTCTGGAGCGACGCCTGGCCGTGGCACTACTTCACCCAGCCGACCGCGAACCTGCCGGTTCTCATCAACGAATACACCACCAACTCGCCGAGCGAGGAGATGCACGCGATGGGATGGGGCGCGGCGTTTCTGATCACAATCACACTGCTTCTGATGAACCTTGCGCTCCGGTTCATCTGCCGGGAGAAAAAACATGCTTGACACGCTTCTTTCACCGAAGGAAAAACTCAAAATCAAAATCGCCGCAAAAAACCTCAACTTCTTTTACGGAGACCATCAGGCGCTCTTCGACAACAATCTGGAGATTCCGGAGAACCGCATCACAGCCGTGATCGGGCCGTCCGGCTGCGGCAAATCCACGCACCTGAGAATCTACAACCGCATTTTTGAACTCTACCGCGAACAGCGCGCGGAAGGCGAAGTCGTCATCGACGGCGTCAACATTCTCGACAGAAACGTCGATGTGCTGGAACTGCGGCGGAAAGTCGGCATGATCTTCCAGCGCCCGACGCCGTTCCCGATGTCGGTGTTCGACAACGTCGCCTACGGCATGCGTCTCCACTTCAAACTGCGCAAAAGCGAAATCGCCGAGCGCGTGGAATGTGCCCTGCGCGGCGCATCGCTCTGGGAGGAGGTCAAGGACAAACTCAGCGGCAGCGGGCTGGCGCTTTCCGGCGGACAGCAGCAGCGGCTCTGCATCGCGCGGACGATCGCCGCCGAACCGGACATTCTCCTGCTCGACGAACCGACCTCGGCGATCGACCCGGTCGCCACGCTGAAGATCGAAGAGCTTCTTCTCCATCTGCGGAAGCGCTTCACGATCGTGATTGTCACGCACAACATGCAGCAGGCTTCGCGCATTTCCGACTTCACCGCCTTTTTCTACAAGGGACGGATCGTCGAACACGATACAACCAGAAAAATCTTCACGAATCCGTCGAACAAAAAGACGGAGGAATACATCACCGGCCGTTTCGGCTGATCGGAGGAAAAAACAGCATGAAACCCCATTTCTACAAGGAAATCCAGGCGCTGGACCACCGTCTTTATCAGCAGGCCGTGGATGTCGAGGAGATGCTCGGCAAGGTCGTTCTCGCCTTTCTGAACGGCGACACAAAAAGCGCGGCGCTTCTCATCGAGAAGGACGCGGAGATCGACAGCAGCGAAATAGCAATCGAGGAGGAGTGCCTCAAGATTCTGGCGCTCTACCAGCCGGTCGCGGGCGATCTGCGTTATATCGTCACGGTTCTGAAAGTCAATTCCGAACTGGAACGGATCGGCGACCTCTCCGTGGACATCGCCAGATTCACGACGGAAGCGAAACCGGCGGA
>CASEFP010000111.1 GCA_949287225.1 uncultured Lentisphaeria bacterium | reverse complement strand
GTCCACTACCACATATTTGATCCCTGTCTGATCAAGACAATCCAGAATCCGGCTGTTGATGTCGTAATAGTTGGGGAGAATCACCGGGGAAAATAAAATCCCCGCACAGGTATCCAGGTTCACCCGTTTCAGAATCTGCCCGACTTTTTCCAGGGAGTCCGCAATATTGTAAATCGCCAGCTCCAGCCCGTGACGGAACAGCACGGACTCCATTCCTTCCAGAAGCTGAAAATTGAACTCGCCTTTACGCATGGAAACAAGAAAAAGCACTTTCGTTTTGTCCGCCGTGCGCGACACTTCCGCAGGACATCTTGTCAGAACATTCGAAACAAAACTGCCGACGCCGGGCCGTTGTTCCAGAATCCCTTCCGCGACAAGTTCCCGAAGACCGCTCCGGACCGTCCCGCGCGAAACGTTCAGGACCGCTGCCAGTTCATGTTCCGTCGGCAGCCGGTTCCCCGCACTGTATTTCCCTTCGGAGATCATCCGCCGGATGCCGCTGATTACTTTTGTCCTTTGCGATTTTTGCATGAGTCCGCCATATTTTCATTCTTGGTGTTTCTATTTTTAATTATACAATATTTTCCAGAAAAAGCAATAGGTAAAAGACAAAAATGTTTAATATTTTTTAATACATTGCACAATATTGTATAATAATTGAGTGTCTGCAAAGAAAAATGGATGGAAAAACGTGATTCCGGTGATTGGACCGGGGGAGAGGGCACGTTTTTCCATCCAAGAGGGGGTTATTGGGAAGTCCGGGTATCGGTTTTCTCTTCGGCAGGAGCTGGAGTCTGAGAGCGCGTGAACTTTTTCCTGAGGTCAAGTCCATGACGCTGCAGATAATCTTTGCTCCGGATTCCAAGGAGAGCGAAAATAATGCGCTCGCGTCCCGTGATGATGGTGATTTCGCAGCCGGAACCGAAACGGAGAGGCTGGGGCTCGCCGGTGAGAATAATCTTGACCGGATAATAATTCTGTCCGTTGATTTCGACAGGAAGCTGGTAAATCAGATCAACTTTTCCGTGGAAGTAGCCGTAATCCAGATAGTTGTACTGTTTGCTGGTGATGCGCGCGGGCTGACCAGGTTCGACCTTGAAAATCTGGTTTTCGCTGATGAGCGCGATGACTTTCTTGTTCTGATTTGCGGCGAATTTGATGATGACGTCGCCTTTTTCGTAATATCCGCCCGGACGCGGAGGGATATCCGTCAGGATTCCGGCGTCGGGGGCGCGCATGACGTAATCCTCAAGATGGCGTTCCGCCATGGCGAGTTCATCCAGTTTGCCTGCACGTTTCTGGCGGAGAAGGACGAGTTCCTGTTTTGCCTTGTCGAGAATTTCGGCGGCCATGCCTTCCTGAAGTTTTTTCCAGTCTTCTTCCAGTCTCTGGACCGTCATGGTGTTGCCGAGATGCTCCATTTCAATTTTGAGGAATTCACGGCGGGAAATGACTTTCTGTCCGTAAAGTTTTTTATAAACTTCGACCTCGTGTTCCGAGCGGGCGAGCCGCTCTTTCGCCTCTTTGAGCTGGAGACGGGTATGGCGGTAATAGGCGGGAAGAGGATCTTTCTGGAGAAGTTGGAAATCTTTCTCTTTGACGGCGATATCGAGTTCCAGTTCCTTGACCTGGTTTTTCAGGACCGTGATGCGGTCTCTCTGGTTGCGGTCATCGAATTCGAGAAGTTTTTCTCCGCGTTCGACGAACTCTCCCTCGTACCGGAGGATCCGGACGGTTCTTGCGCTGACCAGCGCTTTCAGGTCGTAATCGCGGATTCCGGTGACGGTTCCGTTCCCCATGACCTCGTCGTCCATGTGCCCGAAGAGCATGAAGGAGAACATGATGATGACGAGAACCAATATGACATAAACGATTCTCCGGAACACTTTCAGCTGTTCCCTGATCCGGATTCTGTTCTGCTGCAGATTCATGATGGTTTCTCCCCGTTTCCTAGTGCTCGATTGCCATTTTGCGCTGCGTCTGATAGAGTTCCTTATAGGTCCCTTCCTGAGCCATGAGCTCTTCGTGGGTTCCCTGCTGAACGATTCTTCCGCTTTCCAGAACAACAATTTTATCCGCGTTCTGGATGGTGGAGAGACGGTGCGCGATGATGATGGTTGTCTTGCCTTCCATGAGCCGGTCGAGAGCTTCCTGCACCAGATATTCAGAGACGGTGTCCAGAGCGCTGGTCGCTTCATCAAGAATCAGAATTGCGGGATTTTTCAGGATTGCGCGGGCGATCGCGAGCCGCTGCTTCTGTCCGCCGGAAAGACTGGCTCCGTTCTCGCCGATGATCGTTTCATATCCTTCGGGCAGCGTTTCCACGAACTCTTCGACATTGGCGAGGCGGGCAGCGTTTTCGATCTCTTCTTCGGTCGCGTCCTCTTTCGCGTAGGCGATATTCTCCCGGATGGAACCCGAGAAGAGGAACGGCTCCTGGAGCACGACGCCGACGTGTCGGCGGTAAGCTTCGAATCCGAGCTTGCGGATGTCCAGATTGTCCACCTTGATGACTCCGGATGAGACATCGTAGAAGCGGAGCAGAAGATTCGTGATCGTCGATTTTCCGGACCCGCTGGGGCCGACCAGCGCAACTTTTTCGCCCGGCTTGATCGTCAGCGAGAAATCGTTGATGACCGGCGGCTGGTCCTTGCCGTAACTGAACATGACATGCTTGAATTCGATATTGCCGGTCAGTTTGGACGGCTGAATCGGGTTCTGCGCCTCTTTGATCTCCGGCATAGTGTTCAGCAGATGCACGATACGGCTGGCTCCGACAAGCCCCTGGGCGAAAGTCACCGAAAGTCCGGAGAGCACGTTGATCGGCTGGAGCATCATGGAAACGTAACTGTAAAAGGCGACGAACTCCCCGATGGAGACCGTGCCGATCTGGACATAGCGGATGCCCATCCCGATGGTCGCAAGATAGGTCAGGACGGTCAGCATGTCGAAGATCGCCCAGAGATAGACCCCGTCCACCGTGACGCGCATCTGGAGATCGACCAGCGGGCGCAGGTTCTGGAAGAAGTGGAGATTCTCCGAATGTTCCTTGGCAAACGATTTCACCACTTTCACGCCCGAGAGCGTTTCGGAGAGATTCGCGGAAATTTCCGAAACTTTTTCCTGCATCATCATGGAGTCGTTTTTCATGATTTTGCGGAAATGGCGGAAATTCAGGTAATGAATCGGAATCGTGCAGAGGACCAGAAGTCCCATCTGCCAGTTGAGAAACAGCAGCAGGAGCGCGATCAGGAGAAGCTGGAAAATCTGTTCGCCTGCCTGAGAGATGACGCGCATCAGCATATTGAGCAGCCCGACGTCGCTGATGACGTTTGAGATCAGTTTTCCCGTCCTGTATTCCTCATAGAATTTCAGCGAGAGACTTTGCAGATGGCGGAAGACCTTCTGGCGGATGTCGACGATGAGACGGATGCCCGTGTAGTCCACCAGATAGGAGGCGACATACCGGAGAAGCATACGCATCAGATAGATGATGACCATGGACCCGCTCAGGACCCAGAACAGCACATAATCGGCATTCGGCAGAATCCGGTCGATGGCGATCTTGAGCATCCACGGCATTGTGAGTCCGATCATGTTGAAGATGATCATTGTCCCCGTGGCGGCAAACAGAAGACTGCGGTACTGCCAGAAAATCGGCCAGACCTTGTCCATGGATTGTTTTTCGTACCTGGCGACCAGTTCCTCCCGGCTGAGATTGGGACCCTTTTTCATTTTGTCGTACCTCCGTACAGGTTTCATTCAGATGGTTCTTACCGTTGTGGACGGTGATGCCGTCGTTCCGGGATGTTTCGCAGAAAAAGCGAAACTGCCAGAAGTCCGCACGCTTGTTCAAAAAAATCCGAAAACGGAAACAGATGGTCAACATACATGGATGACTCCCTGTCTGCAGGAATTCTGCGGGTTTTGGATTTTTTGAAGGAGCATAGCGACTTATGGCAGTTTTGCCGGAACGCCGTTGAGATTGTTTTCGTACCAGGAAGGAAAACGTCTCGTTAGTGGCAATATATTCTTCTATCCGTTTGTTGCAAGAGCAATTTGAGAAAAAAAAACATTTTTTTCCTGAATTCTTTTCTCTCAGATTAATATCAAGCAATGAAGACAAATGACAGCAATTCCCAGTGCGGACATGAAGTTACAGAACAACCCGGCTTGTTACGGGAAAAGAGGAATGAAAGGAATTTCACAGTTCGGATAACGATAAAAATGGCTGCCCAATAAGGATTCGAACCTCAACAAACTGAACCAGAATCAGTTGTGCTACCGTTACACCATTGGGCACCGGATCTGCAATGTGTATTAATGTATCATTCTTTTTGAAAATGTCAAATCAAATTCCGGAAAAAAGATTTTTCCCTTTCCGGGGAGGTGCCGGTCATTGCTTCATTTTCCGGATTTTGTATACAGCGGTTCGGCTTTCTTCTGCACGAGATAACGATGCAGCGTGAAGGTCCGCCAGTTGTCGAGATCGTTTCCGAGTTTCAGATACATTTCCTGAATCAGGTCGTCTCCGTACTGGTTCGGGGGGATCTCAATGCCTTTTTCCTCCGCTTTCAGGAGGGCGGGCAGAGCGGGATAACCAAGCGCACAAAGATATTTCGTATCCAGCGGAAGAGGCTGGATGCCTTCTTTCGTTTCTTTGACGATTTCCCGGCAGTGCGCCACATTGTATCCCGCAATATATCCTTTGACATCGAAAAGCATGATAAACAGCATGAGCACCAGAAGCGCAGCGCCGTTGGACCAGACCAGCCAGGCAAGATCCTTGTTTTTCCAGACCTTGTACAGAATCAGGCAAAGTCCACAGGCGACCAGCAGCATCCAGAAAGCCGCCGCAACCCTGAGTTCGGTCAGACTGTACACCGAGATGTATTTCCACAGCCGAAGCAGGGAGGATGCCACCAGAAAAACATTTTGCACGAGCCATATATATACGAGAATCCGTGCCTGCTTCCAGACGGGGCCGGTGCATTGCCGTCCGAAGGTAATCAGGGTCAGCAGTCCGGCAAGCAGAGTGGTCGCGATCAGCGGGTAGGCTCCGCGATGGGCGTATTCCGCATAGGTCATTCCGCTGGGGAGGGCGGCTCCCGACCAGAGATATTCTATGTCAAGCACATTCTGGAACAGGAAAAGCAGGTTGAACAGAATCAGTCCGCGCGTCATGATTCGGGCAAGGAGAAAGCTGCTCGATTTCTGTTGTTCCACCTGATAATTGCAATGGATCAGATTGTTGTCCCAGATTTCGGTGAAGCGGTTCCATAAGGTCAGTCCGCTCAGGGAAGTCGTGAAAAGGAAGATGCAGAACCAGAAGAACAAACGGGAAAGACTCGGCATCTGAATTCTGCGTAATTGCTCCAGAAGATTGTCAATCCCCTTTTCGATGAGCGGATTTGCGCTTGCGAACAGCAGCAGAAACAGACACGTGAACAGGATCGGCAGAAACCAGAGAAAGATTCCGCGTATGAACTTTGCCAGAATCGGTTTGGTGGTCCCGAGGTCTTTCATTGCCATCCGGATCTGATAGTACCAGTCAAAGATCATGGATACGGCCAGAAGCAGAAAATTCCGAAGCCATTTCCCGATTCTTGTTTCCCATACGGCTTTCGCAGAGACCATCCGGAAAGAGAAAAGCGCAAACAGCGGAATTGCAATGCTGTAAAAATTGACCGCATAGAGCAGCCCGAGCGAGCAGAGGAAAAAGACAAATCCCCAGAGAAGACGGAAATTCATCGGCATGAAATCCAGACGATGGGGCAGCGCGAAAATCAGCAGAAGAAGATAAAAAATCAGGAACGGAACGCTTCCGATGGTCTGTGTATCCACTCGATAAAAGAGAAAATCCGCCAGAAAGATCAGGAGAATCACCATTGGAATCCGGAACTGGTCGGGCAGCAGCAGATTGAATCGGTATGTGAATTTCATAACGTTTCTCCTCTCATTCCTTCTCTGTGCTAAGAATAGCCCGGTATCCGGGAAAAATCAACAGTACAGGAAGAAAATTATCATTTTTTTTCCGGAATCTACAGAAGAAATCACATCGTGATCCCGGAAAGCATGAGCAGGAGCGGAAGATCCTCTCGAGGATTTTGCTCCGGCTGACGGTCATCGGCGGAATCTGCCATGCCGGATGCGATCAGCTCCGCACGCCGGTCGATCCTGCTTCAGAGTTTCATTATTTCCGAAGAGGGGAGCTGGTATTCTCTCCTGAAGGTCTCTGGGAACCGCACGCGGCGGGAGAGAAATGTAAAAGTCCCTTATGGCAGCGCAGGGCGCTTCTTTTTTTCAGCAGAAGACAGAAAATCAGAGCAGAGACGCTTCCGATTGAGACGGTCTCTGTCCGGGAAAAGAGAAAAAACACCAGAGAGAGCAGGAGAATTACCAGGGGGATTCTGAACTTGCTTGCCAGCAGATGGAAGCGGGATGTGAATCGCATAATGTTTCTCCTTTCTGAATATATGAATAGTCCGGATTTTGAAAAAAATCAATGAAATGAAATAAAAATAATCATTTTTTTCATTTGACGTGCTGGAGAAACCGTGTTATTTTCCCGGCAGCTAAGGAGAGGTATGCGGACGATGCAATGGCTGGAACATGTGGAAGTAGTCGTTTACGGGAGCTGGATCATGGTGCTCCTGCTGGCTGCGGTCGTCTGTGCTCTGGATGTTCTGCGGAATCAGGGGGATGAACCGCAGAGGACATCGCTGTGGCTTACGGTGATTATCGCGTTCCCCGCGTTCGGGGTGATTCTGTATCTGTTGACGGGGC
>CASEFP010000110.1 GCA_949287225.1 uncultured Lentisphaeria bacterium | reverse complement strand
AGCACGAAATCCCCCGCCCGGAGCGGTTCAGACCGCTCAGTGACGAGAACTTTTCGTTTCGAAAAGTTCGAGAGCTCCGGGCTTATCCATTGAGGCGGAAGAATGCGTGAGCATTTTTTCGCCTCTTTAATATTCATTAATCACGAGAGCTCCGGACATTTTCCCCGAGGTGATGCACTGTACCGGCGGCTCTCGAAGAAGCGCTTCTCGTCCTTTAGCGGGTGGAACCGCCGCCGGGGGAGATTTCGCACTCCGTGCGACCAGCTTACGCAGCTGGACCGCGGCAGGACTAAAAGTCCTGCACGAATCAAAATTGCTGTCGCAATTTTTTTTATTGCGCAGCTCCGCGCGCCTTTTTATTTCGCCTGCGGCGACCAGCTTACGCAGCTGGACCGCGGCAGGACTGAGAGTCCTGCACGAATCAAAATTGCATTCGCAATTTTTTTTAAATTGCGCAGCTTCGCGCGCTTTAATGCACTTCAATCGAGGACGTTTACACCTGTTCCAAAGCAATGGCGGTGAAAATTCCGCATCGCCGCACAAAGGCTCTCCAACGTATATCCGCAGGTCGGATTATGCTCAAGATACCAGGCCAGCATGCGCTGCCCCTCCTCCGCAGGCACACGCATGTCCGAAAGAATCGTATAAAGGTCAAAGGCAATCGCACGCTTCATCCGGAACGGAAACACAATCCGGCAGCGGGCAACGTCAATCCAGAAAACCTCCATGGTGGAATCATCCCGCAGACGCCAGAGAATATTGCGCGGATGAATCGCCTTGTGAAAGAAGTTGATCTTGTGCAGCTTCGCCAGAATCGGAAGATTGATTCTCCAGAAGGTTTCACGCAGTTTCCGATCCTCCCGGAACGCACCGCCTGGCATGAATGCGCGTCCGTCCCGCGTGTCCGGCAGAAACTCGGTGATGATGAACGACTCAAGCAGATGACAGAAAATACGCTTCTCCCCGATCGCAAGCACCTTCGCGGCAGGAATGCCGAGCTGATACAGGACCTGATAGTTGCGGAACTCCCGCGCAGGAAGTGAAAGTCCGAACCAGTAGCGCCAGGGCTTCTTCCCGTGGCAGATTTTGTAAACCGCCGTCACGCCGCCGGCTTCCGGCGGAAGCGGCATCTTCCAGACCTCCTTGCCGCCGGTCCGGCTGAGAAGAGCATCCTCGTTCCGGAGTTCGGGATGCTGTTCAATATACGCCATCGCCTTTTCAAATCCGGGCGCAGTCCAGTTGCGGTGATAGAGAAAGTTGAATGGCAGCCGGTAAACGGACTGCTCGCCGGGCAATTTCATGCTTTGTTCCTCTCCTGTGTGTTGCCGAATCCGGATAATATAACGCGCGAAAAAAAGGTTTTCAAGCACTCAGAGGAACGGCGCGAATGCCGGGTCCCCCTTCGCATTCACCGCGACGCATTCCATCTCGACAAGCCACGCGGGACGGCAGACCGGAGCGCGCACCACAACAAGCGGAAGCTCCGGCGGCAGACGCTTTTCCAGAACATGCAGAACACTCGAGGCGTCCGCAGGATCGCGCAGGTAAACAGTCGCCCACTTCAGGTCGGAAAGAGTTCCGCCGGAACTCTCCAGCAATGCGGAGACGTTCTCCACCAGACGCCCGGCCTGTTTCTTTACATTGAACGGATGCACGACCTGCCCCTGCGCGTCGATGCTGGCGGTTCCCGAAATGAAGTAGTGCGAACGGTCGCCGAGCACCAGACGCGTGCCGCGCTCGAAGCTCACGCCATACAGCGCGGTCGGAGAGAGCATCGCCGGAGCGGAAAGATAAATCTGCTGCCCCTTTTTGATGTTCATCCAGTTGACCGAATCCATCTGAACCAGGCGCGAAGGCTTTGCCATCTGTCCCTCGATTCCGGTGCTCGCGATGAAATGCGTGGAGGTGGAAAGCCCGTTTGCTGCAAAAAATTCGTTGCGCGCCGCGACTAGTCCGCCGTAATTATTGTCCACATCGCGGCAGTAGAGCCACGTGCGGACGGTATTGGCTTCCACTGTTCCCTGATAAGGAGCCAGTCCGCGCTTGAGCGCCTCGAATTCGTCGGCAGTCTGCTTCGCGCTTCCAGCGACGGCGGGATCGGGCGTCTGGAACCAGAGAATTTTGTAATTCCGCATCACGCACTCGAGCGCACCGTCGTGAAGCTGTTTGAGTTTGCTTCCGCACCAGTGCCACGCCTCGAGCGCGATCCGGGAACCGCACGCCGGCGGCTGTCCCACAATGGAGATGAACGAAGAACGGCCGTTGATCAGTTCGCAGAGAAACGGCGTCTGATTCGTCACGTCGCTCAGGTGAAAGCGCAGGAGGATTTCGCTTTCCAGCGAACATCCATGCGAAGCAAGGATGGTGTGATACTCCTTGAAGAGCGCTTCCGCCTCCTCCGCGAAATCGCCTCCGCGCGCGGAAACGCCCGAGAAAAAGTGTTCGGTGATGCCGCCGTTTCCAGTGGAAAATTCCGAATGTCTGAACATTAGAGCGAACCTCCTTCCAGCCTTACCGCGGGAAGAATGATCTCCGAAGTAATGCGTCTGATTCTGCCCTCTTTATCGGGCCTGCTGTTGTATTTGTAAACCGCTTTGAAAAGCTGGTTGACACTCTTTCCCTTTCCGCTCTTTTCCCGCGCGAGCGTCAATGTGAGCGGATACAGCTTCATCTTCCGGCGGTTTTCCGGCGAAACAATCTGTCCGGGCTTCGCGGCGGACGCCCCGGTCGGCACCACCTTGATCCAGTCCGGCGGGTCAATGATTTCCAGACTCGCCTCGGCATCGGCGGGGAAGCGCCACGGATTCACGTTGAGCACCAGCTTCACTTCCGGACGTGCATCGCCGGAAGCGCTCTTTCCTTTCGGAAGCGCGAACGTTGCAGCGGGATTCTTCGACGCCCAGGAGAACTTTTCCGCGCCGCCGTATTTCCAGCGTTTGGTCACAAGCATCTGTTCCGCAGGGACGATGTGCGTGTAGGCGAACGCCTGCATCGCCTCGTCGCCGGGGATCGCCTCCGTCCGGAATCCGCCGCCGGAAGCCTCGATCTTCAGCGGACGCGGTTTGTTCTTTCCGTTCGGTTTCGTCGTGATCGTGACAACGGCGCGGTCGCAGTTCGCGGGAATGCTTTTCACGCCGTTCAAAATGTAATCACCGGCATTCGCGAGTTTCAGCGCAATCTCTCCGGTGAATCCGTCGTGCCGATCCACCACCAGCGTCAGAGGTTCGGCCCCGATCATCGGAACCTCCAGTGCAGACGGAATCGAATAGAGCGTGAAGCGCGGACGCGCATGGTCGATCCGGAGATAATAGACGTAATCCTTTCCGCCGATCCCGGTGGTGTCCGAAACGCGCACCGTGTAACAGCCGTCAGCGGGAACAGTGAAATCAAGATACGAGTCCGCCGCGCCGTGCAGAATGAGACCGGCCTTCAGACGCTCGCAGTCGTCGTTGACGGCAAGAATATTCTCTTTCCCGTCCAGCACCTGAAGCAGCGAGTCGAGCGGCGATTTCAGGCGGCGCGCAAAAATCTCCAGAATAACGCGTTCGCCCTTCTTCGCTTCAAAGCGGTAATCATCCTTCGCCCCCTGCGCCAGAACGCCGCGGATCATGACGGGATGTGCCACGGGCTTATCCTTTTTCAGCGATTCGCTCCGCAAACATTTCACGCCGGGAAATGCGGGAGGAGCATCCAGCGCGTAGCGGCGCGGCACCCCCCGGACAGCGCGGATCCGGTAGACGAAATCCTCGCGTCCCCGGTAAAGGGCGTCGCGGACACGGAGCGTGTATTCTCCGTCGGCGGGCGCGCGGAAACAGAGCACGGGATCGGGGTCAAAATAACGGTCATCCGCGAACGCCAGCGATTTTCCCTTCCCATCGACCACCTCAAGCACAGCCTGAAAATGCCCGGGGACGCCGTCGCCGATGAACGGCATCAGATAGCGCGCAGTCATCGTGAACGTGATCGTTTCGCCTTTTTTTGCCGTGAATTTGTAAGAATCCGTTTCGCCCGGCATGATCTGCCCGTTCAGGACGCCCGGCACGGCAAAAGCGCCCGGTTCGGGCTTCTTCGGCGGAAGCGGAAAGAACGGCTCGCGGTATTCCGGAAGCGTGTCCACGAAAAAACGCAGCGGGTTGCTGATCCTCCCGCTTCCGAGAAGACGGAACTCGCGCTCGCCCGCTTTCGCATCCGGTGCAATCCGGAGCCGGACAATCGCGGAGCTCGCGATCGCGGGGCTCATCTGCAGCGGATTGCGCGGCACATAGAGGAAACGGAGCGTAAGCTCTCGCTCCAGGGGAGTCAGGTCGTCCAGACGTTCCCAGTAGTAGTGGGTAACCCACCCTTCGGTATTGTCCGGCAGAGCAGGCCGCCCGGTGCATCCCTGTTCGATGCCGTCCAGCCATTTCTTGAGATACTGCCGCTGTTTCCAGGGCGGATAGGGGAACCCGCGCACGAATTCGACAGACTCGACGGTCACGCCGCTTCCGGAGACAATCGCGCCGCTCAGTCCCCAGAACTGCTGTCCGCCGACAATCAGTTCCACGGTCTTTCCGCGCTGTCCGCCGGACGGCATCAGATAGCCGATATGAACGGCGGATACGCCGAACGTCACGGCGCAGAAGAGAATACTCAAAAGTGTTTTCATGCCTTCCCCTCCGGATTTTTGTAAAGCTCTTTGATTTTAGTCTTTCCTCCGTCCGGCGGAAGAATGGTCAGATCCAGACCGCGCGGATTGGGCAGTTTCCCCGCGGGGTCGATTCCGGCAAGTTCGTAAATGCTCCAGAGAAGATCGACCGGACTCACAGGCCGTTCCACCGGCCGTTCCCCGCGTTCATCGGAGGCGCCGAGGACACGTCCGCCGGCGAAACCGCCGCCCGCCACAACCGTGCTGAAACAGCTGCAGAAGTGATTGCGCCCGCCGTTCCAGGGTTCGCCGTAATCGACGCGGGGGGTGCGTCCGAATTCGCCGGTGCACCAGATCAATGTTGAATCAAGAAGCTTTCTTTCACTCAGATCGGAAAGCAGCGCGGCAAAGCCCTGATCCATCTCCGGACCGAGTTTTTTCATCGACTCGAAATGTTTCTTGTGGGTGTCCCATCCCTGCGCATTGATGGTGATGTAAGGCACGCCCGCCTCGACAAGACGGCGCGCGGCAAGACAGCACTGTCCGAAGGTGTTGCGTCCGTAACGCTCACGCATTTCCTTCGGTTCGAGATTCAGGTCGAACGCCTTTGCGTCGTCGCCGTTGATGACCGCCTGCGCCTGTTCGCCGGATTTTTCAAAGGCGATCAGCTCAGGACACCCGGCCAGCGCATGCCCGAACGTATCGAGATCCGATGCGAAGCGGAGACGGTTCCTGATCTGTTCCGGCGTCACGTTTCCTGGCGGAACGAAGCCGTCCACCTGGAACTTCGCTGCATTCGGATTCGAACCTGTCGCGAGGGGTTTGTATCTGTCGCTGAGGAATCCGTTTTCGGAAAAGCGCCCCTTGTTCGTGGTCAGCGCGATATAGGGAGGCAGTTTTCCCTTGTAGGTGCGGCTTTTGAACATCGCGATCACCGCGCCGATCGCCGGATAGGTGATGCCGTCGCCGGGCATGCGCCCGGTCTGCATCAGATAGGTGGCGGTCTCGTGGGCGTTGGTGCCGTGGCACATGCTGCGGATGATCGAAAACTTGTCCATCTGCTGCGCGAGCTTCGGCAGGAATTCGCTGATCCGGATGCCCGGAACATTCGTCGGAATGTCCCCGTAACCGCCGTTGTAGGCCTGCCCTGCGTTCGGTTTCGGGTCGAACGTCTCAAGATGCGAGGGGCCGCCCCAGATCCACAGTTCGATTACGGAGCGCACGCCCGGACCTTTTTTCGCCGCGCCCTGCGCAGGAGAAGCGCCGAAGGCGTTCCCGGCGATTCTGTCCGCCGCGCCCCATGCGGCAAGCAGCGCCATTGTTTTCAAGAAATCCCGTCTGTCCATATGCGCTCCTCTCAGTGGTAATAAAGAAATTCCTTGGAATTCGCCAGCACCCAGGCGACATCGGACCAGACGCGGTAGCGCTGCCGGGGGGCGAACATTTTGCGATATTTGTCGAAAATCTGAAACTCCTCCTTCGTCGGAAAGCGTGAAAGCATCCGCAGATAGAGGAGATTCAGACGTTCCCGGTCATTGATCCGCTTCCGTCCGAAAACTTTGCCGGGGAGACTTGAAAAACGCCGAAAGAGCATCCCCGAATTCAGAAGATAAAGGCGCTGGGACTCGGTGCTGAGCGCGTTGCGCTCGCTGTAACGCCCGGAGTCGCGCGGCGGACGGCCGAAACTGTCCAGCACGCCTGAGGAAATGCTTCCGTCGGCAATCGTGACGGCACGCGTCGCAGGAGGAAGGAAAGTGAACGGTTCGGGAATCACGCTCATGTAGCGGTCATAGCCGCCGCTGGCATCCGCAAGCGCGTCGATCAGGATTTCGGAATCCAGACGCCGGACCGGATACGAGGCGAAATGCGCGACAGCCTTCGGGTCGGTATTCATGGAACTCGCCTGAAAGGCTTCGGAATTCAGGATCGTGCGGTAAAGATGTTTGAAGCTGTAATTGGAGGAGCGGAACTCGTTCTCCAGATAAGCGAGAAGCTCCGGATTGAAAGGTGCATTGCCGTCGTCCACCGCGCCGAAAAGGTTCCAGACGCGCGACCAGAACGAGGGAAGCAGCGCAAGGTTGTCCGTGTCCGGCATGATGCCGCGCCCGAAAATCCAGTGCCAGACGCGGTTGACCGCCGCCCGTGCAAAATAGGGATTGTCCTCCTTCAGAAGCCAGTCGGCAAACACCTGGCGGGGATCTGTGTCCGGCGCGTCGATCGTGAACGTCTCGCCGTCAGGCGCGCGGGCTCTGACGCGTGCGGGATGATAATCGGTGTAGACGATCTCCTCCTTCCATTCATAGGTGCTCTTGTAGCGGATGCGCGAAAAGAACTCCGCAAATGCCTTCTGATCGTCCTCGGGAAGATTTTCAAGCCGGACACAGAGGAAAGTCAGCGCCGCAGCCTTGGCCAGGCCAAGCGGAGAGCGCTCGGCGGAGGCGCGGAAGAAATTTGCGTGCGGAACGCGGAAATTGCTCCCCGAGGCGGTCAGCATGTCGCGCACCATGTCGCGGTAGGAGCGGTCCGCAAGGAGTTCGGCGCGGATCTGATGGTGCCACGCCTGCACGCCGTTGGGCCAGAGGTTGATCGGAAATTCGGATTTGATCCGGAGCATGTCGGCGAAACGCATGGCGAGGAGGTCGCCGTAACTGTCCGAATCGAGCAGAGTGTCGATGAGTTTTTCGCGTTTGTCCTTTGATTTGTCGCGCAGGAAACGCCTCGCCTCGGCGATGGTGGGAATCCGTCCCGCGACAGTCAGGTAGACCCGGCGCAGGAACACCGCGTCCGAAGCGGTTTCAGGCGGCGCGAGATCCGCTTTTTTCCATCCCTCCCGGAGAATGGTATTGATCTTCCGGTCCGGGTCCGGCTTCGTTCCGCCCTCGAAGGGAGAAGCACCCTCCAGAGTGACGGTCAGCAGCAGAAATCCCGACAGCAAACAGATGAAGCGCATCGTCAGAAACCCTCCGTTGTATTTTGCATAGATGAATCATCGGACAAAGAAATGCGGATTCGTCCGGAAAAACGGACAGGAGACAGCGCGGAGCGTTGATCCGCGCCGTATTTTCGAATCACGAGTGAAACGCTGTTCATTTTCCTGAACTCTCTTTCCGCTTGCACTCTCTCATCAAAGCCGCCTGAATGCAAATATAAATGTGAGGGAGCGTTTGTCAAGAGGAAAAAAGAGCTTTCAGGAAAAAAGTCGTGCGAAGCCTCAGAACTCCGGACAGGGGCGGTAAGGTTCCGCTTTTTTTCCCGTGTCCGCAGGCGGAGGATTCGGATGCGGGAAACGGCCGCGGTAGGCGCGCGGCGCGGAACCGGTTTTCCGCTTGAAATAATTGGAAAAGTAATACTGGTCGGAAAAAGAAAGCTGCGCGGCAATCTCCTTGACAGAAAGACGCGAATAGAGCAGCAGGCGTTTGGCTGTTTCGATTTTCCGGTTCATCAGATACTCATACGGAGTCGTATGAAAGGCGCGGCGGAAAGAGCGGATCAGATGCGCCTCGGAAAATCCCAGTTCCGCGGCGCAGCTCTCCAGATTGAATCCGGATTCAAGCGATTCATCGAGTGCATTTTTCAGCTGTTCCACTTCCGGCGGCAGTTCGGCACTCATCCCGTAGACGATGCGTGCGGCCTCCTCGATGAACTGGTGAAAAATCAGTGCGGCGCGGGAATTCGTATCGGGCGCATTCTGATTGAGTGCCAGCATTGCTTCAAAATGACGCTTCAAGCCGGGACAATTTGGAATATAATAGACTTCCTCCATTGCATACGCACGGAAAAGATAATGCATCATGTCACCACTGATGACAAAAAAAAGTTTCTGCCATGGATCAGCCCGGTCCGGCCAGTAGGTATGCGTGCTGTGCCTTGCAAGCACATAAACGCTGTCCTTTTCCGGACGGAAAGAGTGTCCATTGATTTCAAGTCCGCCGGCACCGGAAAGCACATATTCCACGGTGCAGAGTTCATAATCTTTGCGTGTGATGCTTCCCGTCCGGCTGTTCGCGGAGGCGGTAGTCGCGGCAAAGAACTGGAAAGGGAATGCCTTATCCAACGGAATTGATGGTGTTTCAGTCAAGATTATTCATCCTTTGTGTTATTTTATTCATGGAATTTAACGGGATAAATCCATCTTTTCATTTGATGTTTCCCATAAAGATACTACATTATATCACAGATGAGGGAAAAAAGCAATCAACCAACCAACTTATTTCAAAGGAGTTTTTGGAATGGAAACATTGAAAGTGGGACTCATCGCGACAGGTGGACGTGGACACAATGGATGGCAGGCTCATCAGCCGGAAAAAGGTGTCACGATCGTCGCGGGCGCCGACATCGCACCGGCGGCGCGCGAGGAATTCAAGGAAAAATTCCCCGAAGCCAAGGTCTTTGAGGACTACCGCGAACTGCTGAAAATGGATGAAATCGGCGCCGTTTTCATTTCCACTCCCGATTATCTGCATGAAGAGATGGCTGTCGATGCCCTCAAAGCGGGCAAGGCGATCTATCTGGAAAAACCAATGGCAATCACGATCGAAGGCTGCGACCGCATCCTCAGAACCGCGATGGAAACCGGTTCCAAGCTCTTCATCGGACACAACATGCGCCACTTCCCGGTCGTGCTCAAGATGCGTGAAATCATCCGGTCCGGCATCATCGGCGACATCCAGGTCGGCTGGACACGCCATTTCGTCGGTTACGGAGGCGACGCCTACTTCCGCGACTGGCACTCCGAACAGCGCTACTCCAACGGCCTTCTCCTCCAGAAGGGCGCGCATGACATCGACGTCATGCACTGGCTGATGGGAACTTACACCAAGTCCGTCGTCGGCATGGGCATGCTCTCCGTTTACGATAAATGCGGACGCCGTTCGCCTGAAACTCCCGGATGCGCAAAATGGGATGTTTCACAGTATCCGCCGCTGGAACAGACAGGGTTCTCCCCGATCATCGACGTCGAGGACCACAACATGATCATGATGCAGATGGAGAACGGTGCTCAAGCAACTTATATGCAGTGCCATTATGCGCCGGACGCCGAACGCAACTACACCTTCATCGGGACAAAAGGCAGAGTCGAGAATATCGGTGACAGCGGTGACTGCTACGTGCATGTCTGGACACGGCGCGGACCGCGTTCCACGCCGGACATCATCTATCATGTGAAACCCGCTGTCGGCGGACATGGCGGCGCGGACGGCCCGATCGTTGACAACTTCCTTGACTTTGTCATGCACGGGGCCAAGACGAACACCTCTCCGATTGCCGCGCGCAACTCTGTTGCGACCGGCGTGCTCGGACATTACTCCATGCGCCACGGGTGCAACCGCCAGGATATTCCGCCGCTTCCTAAGGAAATCATCGAATACTTTGATAACAATCAGGTGAAGAAGTAATTTTTTACACTTGATGACTGAAATCCCCGCTTCCGCCGGAAACTCCGTGCAAGCGGGGATTTTTTTAACGGAAGAATGCGCATGCATTCTTCTCGGGGTCAAGGGTCACTGACCCTTGCGCGGTCCAGCTGCGTAAGCTGGTCGCACGAAGTGCGAAATCCCCCGCCCGGAGCGGTTCAGACCGCTCAGTGACGAGAACTTTTCCATCGGAAAAGTTCGAGAGCTCCGGGCTTATCCATTGAGGCGAAAGAATGCGTAAGCATTTTTTCGCCTCATTCATACTACCTGACCACGAGAGCTCCGGGCTTATTCCCGAGGTTATGCAGTGTACCGGCGGTTCTCGAAGAAGCGCTTCTCGTCCTTTAGCGGGTGGAAGTGCCGCCAGGGGAGAGATTTCGACTATGGCGACCAGCGTACGCAGCTGGATTGCGGCAGGACTGAGAGGAGAGCACGAATCATAATTTGCTTTGCAAATTATTTTTTTTGCGCGGCTTCGTGCGCAATTTTTATTTTTTTAACAAGGGGGAAAATTATGAAAACATTGCGGAATCTTCTTTTCTTCTCATTTCTGTGTATTCTGTTCCATCTTTCCGGCGCGGATGCGAAAAATGCCTTTCAATGGTCTTATATTCTGCATCAGGCGGAACTTACCGTAACAGTTTCCGTAAAAGAACATTTTTATCTGTATGAAAACGCCACAAAAGTTACTCTTTTCTCCAACGGGAAAGAGTTGTCCCCTCTGAAAAAACCTGCCGCCATTTCTTACGAAGATAAAATATTCGGAAAAATTGATGTTTTCCGGGGTGCATCTGATTTTCAATGGGTTTTCCCGATCAGACAAAATGAGTTCCCGCTGACACTAAAACTCTCCTGGCAGGGCTGTTCCGAAGCAACCGGAGATTCCGAGCCAACCTGCTATTTCCCGGAAGACAGGCAATACACGCTTTCGGAATCTGTTCCGTTCGATACACCGGTTCCGCTGATGGAGAAAAAGGTTGTTGCATCCGAGGCGGAAGCAGCAGAAAAATCAACGGATTTTCCCGCGTTTGAAATTCTCCGCACGGAATCCGGATACATGGCTTCGGATCTGTTTCTTTCTTTCCTGAAAGGAGAAAAAGGCGCAATGTTCCTGAGCTTTGCGGACAAAAGTTTTCTTCTGATTCTGCTTCTGACGTTCCTTGGCGGCATCGCTCTGAACCTGACGCCTTGTGTGCTGCCGATGATCCCGATCAATCTTGCGATCATCGGCGCGGACACGGGAAAAGAGCACCGGCTTGCAAGCATGTCCAAAGGACTTGTCTACGGACTCGGCATCGCGCTGGCCTACGGACTTCTGGGATTGATCGTGGTGCTGACCGGATCCAGCTTCGGCGTGATCGACTCTACCTGGTGGTTCAACGCGGTTGTCGCGGTGATCTTTCTTCTGCTTGGTCTCTCGCTTTTCGATGTGTTTCTGCTCGACTTTTCCCGCTATGGCGCCGGATTCAAAATGCCGTCCGGCGCAAAGATCATCGGCATTTTTCTGATGGGTGTCGTTGCGGCGGTTCTTGCGGGCGCCTGTGTTGCGCCGGTGGTGGTGGCGGCCCTGCTTCAGGCGTCGAAAATGTACAATTCCGGTGAACATATCGGCCTGATTCTTCCGTTTGTGCTCGGCATCGGAATGGGACTTCCGTGGCCGATTGCGGCGGCTGGATTTTCCGTCATGCCGAAACCGGGCGTCTGGATGAAATATGTAAAGTATGCGTTCGGGATCATCATCATGATCGTCGGACTCTACTATGGATATATGGGAATTACAATCTATGCTTCCCTTGCGGAAAGTCGTGAAAACGTCGAAAAAAATATGGATGCTCTGACAAACGCGTTCCGGGAATCGGCGAAAACAGGGAAATCTGTCTTTATAGATTTTCATGCCGAATGGTGCAAGAACTGCAAGGCGATGGATCAGACCACGTTCCGGGATCCTGCGGTTCAGAATGAATTGAAGCAGTTCATTTTTATAAAATTCGACGCAACGGACATGACGAATCCGGAAGTAAAAAATACTTTGAAGAAATTTGATGTTTCCGGCCTGCCGACTTATGTGATTGCAAAAAGCATCTGAAATCGGATTGTTCTGAACAAATGTGCCGCGATGCAAAACAGAATGTTCCATATCCGGAGATTTTGTCTGCCCTGTCTCATTTTTCCTGCTGATTGCAATAATCAAAGCGCTATAGTTTTCCCGATGAAACAATTTCCTGTCTCCTCTCTTTCTTTGAAATTTTCCTTTTCAATCTCTTGATATGAAAAAAAGCGGATTGATATTATGAAAAAGACAATCGTATCACACAAAACGAGGGATGCCATGAAAGAGGAAAAAAATTACGATTTTCTCCGCAGAATGCGCGAGATTCACAAGCCCGGCCGGCGCAATTGTGAACTGGAACCCGTCAAAGGCGAAGCCGTTGTGGACGCTTCCTGGACGATCGCCGTAAAGGACACGGCTTCAAAAATGATCCGGAAGGCGGCGGAAGACCTTCAGGATTATCTCTTTGTCAGCATGGGACTCTCGGTGCGCATTGAAACACTGCCCGTCATGGAGCAAAAGCCCCGGCGCATTCTCCTGACGCTGAAAGAGGATTTTCCCGGCGCACCTTCGGATGTTCCGGAAAAACGCGGCTCCTGCTTCTTTGCCTGTGATGGTGAGAGCATTCTCGTCTGCGCTTCCGAGGAGCGAGGCATCCTTTACGGCGCAATCCATATCGAGGACCGCATGAATCTGCGTGAAGCTCCTTATCTGGCGGAGTGTTCTTACGCCCGCACGCCGCTTGCCCGGATGCGCAGCGTTCACTCCGGTTCCGGTGTTGACGATTTTCCGGACTGGCAGCTCAATGCGATTCTCCATGCCGGATTCAACGCCATCGATGTCTTCGTAAAGGACATCGACACAACGACGCGCGGCTACTGCAACATCAATGACATCATTGAACGTGCCGCGGAATACGGAATTGACGTGGTGCTCTACAACTACATCCGCTGTTACAAGCATCCCGACGATCCGGACGCGGAGGCGTTTTTCGACTCCGTCTACGGCACTCTTGCGCGCCATTACCCGAAGGCGCGCGCGATCAGCCTCGTCGGCGAGTCGCTGGAGTTCCCCAGCAAGGACCCCGCGACAACCGGGAAACGCTACGCCGACAGCGTTGTGGACGGAATTCCGGACACACGCCCGAGTCCCGGCTGGTATCCCTGTTATGATTACCCGGCGTTTCTCAACGCGATCAAGCGTGCCGTCCACAAGGTGAATCCGGACATCGAGATCATCTTCAGCACCTACAACTGGGGCTGGGCGCCGCTGGAGGTAAGAAAGAAATTTCTGGAGAACTTCCCGAAGGACATCACGCTCCAGATCACCTTTGAAATCTTCAAGGCGAACGAGCGCGGCGGACTCAAAACCCCCGTCATGGACTACACGATCTCGGCGACCGAGCCCGGCTATTACTTCTCAAGCGAGGCGGAGATCGCGCACAGTCTCGGGCTGCGCATTCGCGCGACAAGCAATCTCGCCGGAACGACCTGGGACTTCGGCTGCGCGCCGTACGTTCCCGTTCCGCAGCGCTGGATCCGGAAGATGCTCAATCTCAAACGCTACCTAAAGGAGTGCGGCGTGGAGAGCTTCTATGAGAACCATCACTACGGCTGGTGGGAAAATCCGACGCTGGATCTTGCCAAGGAGATTTTCTTCACGCCGGAACATGATGAGCTCGGCGCATTTCTCCTTCAGCTGGCGACCCGTGACTACGGCGCGGATGCCGCGGAAAAGGTCGTCGAGGCGTGGCAGTTCTGGAGCGACGCCATGGACTTTTATGTCGCCTCCAACGAGGACCAGTACGGCCCGTGGCGCGTAGGCCCCTCCTATCCGTTCATCTTCCAGCCGAACATCTCGCGCGTCATGGCGAACAAGGAAATCAAGTTCCCGACCGCACCCCACGCGCATTTCGGCTACAAGATCATCAAGACGCTCTACCAGCCCTATGAAAACGAGAACCAGTCCCCGGGGCCGCTGCGTTATCCCGTCGAACTCCGGGATCTGGAAAAGATGCTTTCCCTCTGGGAAAAGGGACTGGCCTCCCTCGAACAGGCGCTCGCGCAGATGGACCGGAAAAAACGCGTCAACGGTGAACGTCTTTACGCGCTCGGCAAATTCATCCGCAACGCGGTGCGCACCGTGATCCATATGAAGAACTGGTGGATGCTTAATATCCGTCTCCAGAGTCTCTCCACACGCGAGGAGATGCTTGCCGTGCTTGATCAGATCGAAACAGTTGCGAAGGAAGAGGTGCAGAATGTCCTGGATACGATTCCCTGTGTGGAAACGGATTCGCGCATCGGCTGGGAGCCCAGCATGGAGTATGTCTGCGACAAATGGCATCTGGAGTGGAAGCTCCGCCAGATGGAGAGCATGATGCGGGATGTCGCCGCCTACCGCAAGATGATTCTGCTGTAAAAACAAATTCGAACCATGGAGAAGCGGGATGAAGCACTCTCTGATGTTCGGTGCCGGACTGCTGTTCTGCGTTTTCGCTTCCGGACAGGAACTTTTTCTGGAACCGTCCGGCGCGGAACAGATCTCGGCGGGATTTCTCACGCCGCGGGGTGAAATCCCCCGGCATGATATCCATGCGAAGGTCCGTTTCGACGCAAAAAACCTCTATGTGACGGTGTTCACCGAACTGGATGCGGGGAAACGGCCGAACGCGGTCGGAACAAAAGATGACGATCTGACCATTTTCAGCGGAGACGTCGCCGAATTCTTTCTTGCACCGGAGCCGGACAGCGGCATCTATTATCATTTTGCGGTCAATCCGAACGGCGCCCTCTATACGGCAAAACAGAGGGACATCAGCTGGACGCCGCCCGTCAGCCGGAAAATCCACAGCACGGACAGCTCCTGGAGCGCGGAACTGGAGATCCCCTTTGCCGTATTCGGAAAGACTCCGGCTCCCGGTGCGGTCTGGGGGGCGAACTTCGCCTCGGATCATTCCGCGCCGGACCGCTACACCGCCAGCTGGTCGGGCTCCTCGAATTATCATGACGCCAGACAGCTCGGGAGACTGATTTTCAGTTCGGAAAAGGATGGAAAAAACCGTTCCCGGGCAGTCAACATCGAACGGATGCTGCTTCGCGACGGCATCCTCTCCGGCACAATTTCCCTCCCGGAACCGCTCTCCGGCACCCAGTTCCGGCTTCAGACGTTTCTGGACGGAAAAGAGAAGACAAACAAGCTGAACTTTCCGGAAAGGAAATTTTCCTGGAAAGAGCGTTTATCCGACCTCTATCAGCCGCTCAAAAGCAGCCATGTTTTCGAGCTGCTCCTGACAAGCGTTCCCGACGGGCGGATCCTGTTCCGGAAAAAGGCGCTGGCAAACGTCGTAACGGGGCCGGGGCTTCACCTTGACCGTTTCTACTATACGTATGGAGACGGGAACATCCGTTACTCTCATAATTTCCCGGAACATGCGCAGATCATTCTCCGGAAAGGCGGCAGGGCGGTCCGCACACTCCGCAATGTCCCGGAACAGGGAACTCTTTCCCTTGCCGAACCGCGTCTGGAACCGGGGCGTTACGTGATGGAAATCTCTTCCGGGAAAATACGGACCAGCCGCGTGTTTTTCCTCCGGGAAAAAGCCCCCGCACCGGCCCCGATTGCTCCCGATGCCGCACTCCGGATCGCGGACGGAACATTTCTTCTTGACGGCAGACCCGTATTCCTGCTCGGCGCAAGTCCGACCGGGAAATCGTTTCTGCATTTCGGCGACGCATTCAACATCCGTTATGGAAACTACGGCGTTCAGGAAAATGCCGTCGAAATCATCGGACTTCCCGGACACCGTCTTACGCGGAAGCCGGCTACCGGTTATGTGTTCCCCCCCGACGGCGAACACAAACGGATCATCGCCAGCTATCTCGCCCGGAAAAAAACCGGGAAACGCGCATTCACCCGGATCGCCTACGAGGCGCAGATGAAAGTCTATGAGAAGGGGACGGACGGAACACTTGCGGAAAAAGATCCTCCCGCGTTTTATGCTTCCTTATATGCTGATCTTAAGAAAAAAGCGCCGGATCAGCTCTTTTCGATTCACATCGATCATCACGAGCATCTGGATTCGTTCGCTTCCAGCTGCGATATCTTCGAGACCTCCTACTGGAGCTCGAGTTTCGCTTCCAATATGATGCCGAACCTGTCGCGCGACATGGCGGAAGCGAAAAAAGCCGCGGGCGGCAGGCCGGTCATTTTCTGGCTAGGGGGTACGATTCCGAATGCCTCCTGCCGGACAGCGGAGGAACTCCGCGCGGGTGTCTATCTTGCCGTCCTCCATGACATTTCGGGTGTCATTTTCCATATGGGACACGGCTATCTGCCGGAAAAGCGTTCGCGCCTCTGGTCGCTGATTTCCGGCATTCAGGCGGAAGTCCAGGAATTCCACTCCGATTACCGCAACGGAAAAGCGTTTCCGGACTTTGTGCTGGAAGCTTCGCCGAATCTCGCGTATGCGGCGAGAAAAACGCCTGACGGCGTGATGCTGATCGTCGTCAATCTCTCCGGCTGGGAAAACCGTTTCTCCCTGAAAACGAAGAACGGAATGATCGACGGAGTTCTTACTCCGTATGAGCCGCTGATCCGGCATCTGAAATTTTAAAAACATGATGCCGCATTCCCGTTTTTTTCGATCGGAGAATGCGGCACACGGAAAAAAGGAAAGACTCTTCGTCAGTTTTCCAGCGCGTTTTCCAGCTGTTTGTTGTGGTTCGACTGCATCTTGTCGAGTTTTCCCGTAATCTTTTTCCCCTGTTCGACGGCTTTGGTTCCGACGAGATAGTCCGCGGTCTTGTCCGCGCTTTTGACGGTTTCGGTCACGACGGATTTCTTTTCCGCCTCGGGTTTTCCGTTGTCTCCGCAGGCAGTGAGCAGCATGGCGGCTCCGGCGCAGACGAACAAAATGGCGATCCGGTGTTTCATGTTCAGTTCCTCCATTTTCCGGGTTGCGGTTGCTCTTTTCCGGAAAGATAATCCGTGAAACGGGAAAAAGCAAGTGTCTGATTAAAGAATCAGGAGGCCTTTGTTTCCGGCGCGGCCTCTTTTTTCCGGAAAAAGAGGATGGAAACGAACAGGCAGAGCGCCAGCACATAGGGGTAGCAGAGGAATTTCATCACTTCCGACGCGCTGACGGAGGCGGCTCCGGCAAGCCCGACGGCGGAGAGAATCTGCGCACCGTAGGGGATCATCCCCTGCACGATGCAGGACATTGTGTCCAGGATGCTTGCAGACCGCGCGGGAGCTACCTCATAACGCCGGGCAAGATCCTTTGCAATCGGACCCGCGATCACGATTGCGACGGTATTATTTGCCGTGAAGACGTTTACCACGCCGACCAGAAGCGCAATCCCGAATTCACAGCTCCGCCGTCCGGAGATCAGGTGTTCGATCTTTTTCATCAGGTATTCGATTCCGCCGTTGTAGCGGATCACCTTCAGGAGTCCGCCCGCGAGAAGCGCCACGATCAATGTATCCGCCATGCTCCGCGCGCCGACGCCGGCCGCGGCGAGGAACTCCCAGAACGTGAACGAGCCGTTCAGGATTCCGATGATGCCGGCAAGCAGTGTGCCGAGCATCAGGAGCGCCATGACGTTCAGTCCGGCCAGCGCCAGAATGAGGACACACAGATAGGGGATGACGTCCAGAAACATTTTCAGCGTCAGTGTCTTTGCTTCGACGCCGGAACCCGTATGGCTCAGAATCAGGTAGAGAAGGACTGTGATGACCGCGGCGGGAGCGGCGACATGAAGATTCGCGGTGAACTTTTCGCGCATTTCGATTCCCTGCGTCCGGGTCGCGGCGATTGTGGTGTCCGAGATCATCGAAAGATTGTCGCCGAACATCGAGCCGCCCACGACCGCGCCGAGGCAGAGTCCGCCGGAAATTCCGAGCGTCTGCGTTATGCCGAGCGCGATCGGCGTCAGCGCCACGATCGTCCCGACCGAGGTGCCGATCGCCAGCGAAAGGAAGCAGGAGACGACGAAAAGTCCGCACAGCATCAGATTGGACGGAATGAACGAGAGCGCAATCTGAATCGTCGAATCCACGGCTCCCATCTGCCGCGCGGTTTCGGCGAATGCGCCGGCGAGCACGAAGATCAGGCACATCGTCATGATGTTGATGTCGCCCATGCCATGCGCGAAGAGATCGATCTTGCTCCGCAGGGACGCCTTGCGGTTCAGCACCAGCGCCGAGGCGGAGGCTACGAGAAACGCAACCGTCATCGGCACCTTGTAAAAGTCGCCCGAGGCGATCGAAAGTCCCAGGTAGAACACGAGAAAAACGCCGAACGGGATCAGCGCCCTCAGACGGGGTCCCCGGCTGGCGGAAAAATCTTCAATGTCCATAAAGAAGCCCTTCGTTTACAGCGCTTTCAGATAACAGAGACGGCTTGCTCCGTCGCCGGGAGGCAGATCCATCCGCAACCCGAGCGCCATCAGTGTTGCACCGGATATCCGCATGCCGTCCACCTCGTAGACCGTTTCCGGATCCAGTCCGCGCGGACGAACGAAACGGACTCCCGCGTTCGGCTCCGCAAAGCGGCAGACCGCCGTGATCAGCGCTTCTTTCCGGTCTTTCGAGACATACATCCACGCGTCGAAGGCATTGACGGAAAAGGCGTCCGAGAGCCGGTGAAGGTCGCCGTTTGCGATCAGGTCGTGGTATTTGTGGTAATCAGCTACCTGTTCCCGCACCAGAAGCCGGTCTTCCGGGGAAAGTTTCGTCAGATCCAGTTCATAGCCGAACGTTCCGGAGAGCGCGATGTTGCCTCTTGTCGCAAACGGCGTGCTCCTTCCGGTGATATGGTTCGGGCAGACCGAAACATGGGCGCCCATTGCGCTGACCGGATAAAAGAGCGAGGTTCCCAGCTGAATCCGGATGCGCTCCATTGCGTCGGTGTCGTCGCTGCACCAGATCTGCGGCACATACCCGAGCATGCCCGCGTCGAACCGTCCGCCGCCGCCGGAGCACCCTTCGATCAGAAGGTTCGGAAACGCTTCGAGCAGCATCTCATGAAGGCGGTAGACGCCGAGCATGTAACGGTGCGCAACCTCACCCTGCCGTTCCGGCGGCAGCGCCGCGGAATAAACTTCCGTAAGATTGCGGTTCATGTCCCATTTGACGTATTCGATATTGGCAGAGCGCAGCACCCCTGCGATCGTGTCGAACAGATACTGCACGACCTCCGGGCGGGAGAGATCCAGCACCATCTGCTCGCGTCCGATGGAACGTCTGCGGCCGGGTTCATGGAGCACCCAGTCGGGATGTTTTCTGTAGAGTTCGCTTTTCTCCGAGATCATTTCCGGCTCGAACCAGAGCCCGAATTTCAAGCCGAGCGCATTGATTTTCCGGACGAGCTCCCCGAGATCGCCGATTTTTTCCCTGTTCACGAACCAGTCGCCAAGCGAGGTCGTGTCGTCGTTGCGCACGCCGAACCAGCCGTCGTCAAGCACGAGCATTTCGATGCCGAGCGCCGCCGCGCTTTTCGCGATGCCGAGCAGTTTTTCCGAATCGAAATCGAAGTAGGCGGCCTCCCAGCTGTTGACGAGGAGCGGGCGTTTCTTCTCCGCCCAGCCGCCGCGGATCAGGTGATTGCGCAGAAAGTCGTGGAAGTTGCGCGACATCCCGGAGAATCCTTCCGCGGAAAAGGTGAGAAACGCTTCCGGTGTCTCGAAGGTTTCACCGGGCGCCAGTGTCCAGGAGAAGGTCTCCGGATTGATTCCGAGGCAGAGGCGGCTTGTCCCGTACTGTTCGCATTCGACTTCCATCCGGAAATTGCCGCTGTAGGCGAGAAGCGCGCCGTAAACATCGCCGGAATACTCCGTTGCGTCATGCGCGCACAGGGCGAGCGCCGGACTGTTCTGGTGCCCCGAGGAGCCGCGCACGCTGCGGATCGTCTGAATGCCCGGATGCAGGATTGTCCGCACCGCGTGGCGTTCCCGCGACCAGGAACCGCTCAGCTGGACGAAGTCGAACGCCGTGTGCGGGAGATCAAGCTGTGCGCTCATCAATCGCCGGATCACAACCGGCGAGGCGGTCCGGTTGCGTACCGCAGCGGAACGCACGATCACATCGCACTCTTCAAACACGGAATAGCGGAGCAGGAATTCGACATCGCAGGCTGTGTCGCGCATTGTCACTTCGAGCGTTTCGACATTACCGGTTCTGGAAGCAAATGCCGCCGGCAGTCCCGGAAGCGGTTCTTTCCCCTGGAAGATCCGGTGGGAGACATAGAGTGCATCGGTGATCAAGGAACCGTTTTCCGTCAGAACCGCGGCGGAATGGATCCGGAAGTCGCCGCTGTTGAATCCGGAAAATTCGAGCGGCAGCGCGTCGACGCTGTCCTCGGGTTTTTCTCCGGGCGCCCAGGGGGAGAAGGAGGAGTGTCCCTTGCGGATCTCCTGTTCGACGAGTCCGGTTTCCCCGATGACCTTTCCGCCGAAATGGAGATGGACCGCCCTTCTGTTGCGGTCAATGTAAAAGGCATAGGAGACGCTCCGGCAGGAGAGAATGAAAAGTTTCCGGTCTTCAAAATATTGAATGGACATGACGGTTCCTTGTGATAAAGATTGACTGAATTATTTCAGCTGGTAATATAGCTCCGGTTTCCCGGGAAGGCAAACATACGGGAGGGGAAGTGCCCGGAGAGTTTCCGCCTTTTCCGCCGCACGGGGTTCCGGGAATGCGCCGCTCACTCGCTCTCGTGGCGGGCTCTGCGCGTCATGAGCTCCCGCACCGCGTCCGCCGGAGACTTGCCCTGATACAGTATCCCGTAAGTGGCGTCCGCTACCGGGGTCTCGACTCCCGCCTTCCGCGCCAGCGCATACATGGATTCGGACGTCTTCACCCCCTCGGCGACCACCATGCCCATCGAACGGATGATCTCGTCGATTCCGCGCCCCTTCCCGAGCTCCTCGCCGACATACCGGTTCCGGCTGTGGCGGCTCATGCATGTCACGATCAGGTCCCCGACGCCGCTCAGCCCGGAGAAGGTCTGCGCCCGTCCGCCGAGCGTTACCCCGAGACGGCTCATTTCCGCGATCGCACGGGTCATCAGCGCCGCCTTCGGATTGTCTCCGAGCCCCATGCCGTCGATCATCCCGCAGGCGATCGCGTAGACATTCTTCAGCGCGCCGCCCAGTTCCACCCCGGTCAGGTCGTCGGAAGTGTAGACGCGGAAAAATTCGTTCATGAAGAGATTCTGAAGTTCCAATGCCAGCTCCATGTCGTGCGAGGCGATCACGACCGCCGTCGGAACCTTGCGCGACACCTCCTCGGCATGGCTCGGGCCGGACAATGCGGCGTAACGGCTCTCTCCGAGTATTTCCGCACAGATTTCGCTCATGCGTTTCAAGGAAGCGGTCTCAATCCCCTTGGCGATGTCCAGCAGCCGGTGCTGATCCTTCCGGAAATGCGCCTTGAGCGCCTCCAGCGTCTTGCGCATATACTGCGACGGCGAGGCGAGAACCAGCAGATCGGCATCCGCGACGGCTTTTGCGATATCCGCTTCCGCATGCAGTTCTTTCGGAAGAGTGATTCCTTTGAGGAACTTGTTAGCGCCTGTCGCGTTGATGGCGTCGATATTCTCCCGGAACGGCCCCCACAAGGTCACGTTGTGTCCGTTCCAGAGCAGAACAAGGGCAAGGGAGGTTCCCCAGGCGCCGTCGCCGAGAACCGTGATTTTTGAAATGGCGCGATTCATTGTACCTCCTTGTTTTCCGGGGATTTTTCCTTTTTGACAAACCTGCTTTCCGTGCCGCTGAGCAGCCGTTTGATGTTGGATGTGTGCCGCAATACGGCAAGCACGGCAAGCGCGCAGAAGAGAACCATCTCCGTTGCGGAGCTGTTCCAGACGCCGGCAAGTTTCATGATCCACGCAAACACGGGAAGAGAGACGGCGCCCAGAATGCTTGCCAGCGAAACATAGCGTGAAAGAAGAAAGACCGCCGCCCATACCACGCCGGCGGACAGAAGCGCCGGCGGATTCAGCGCAAGAATCGCGCCCGCCGCGGTGGAGATCCCCTTCCCGCCGTGAAAGCGCAGATAGACGGGATAGATGTGCCCGCAGACGGCACTTAGCGCGGCCAGCGACGGCAGAATCCCGTATGGATCCTCCCGGAATCCGTGCCGCACCAGAAGCGCGGCCAGCAGAACCGGCAGAATGCCCTTCATCAGATCCAGCGCGAAACAGAGCCTTCCCCAGTTCTTCCCGATTACGCGCGTGACGTTCGTCGCGCCGATGTTTCCGCTGCCCTGCGTCCGGATGTCCAGCCCCTTCATCTTCCCGATCAAAAATCCGAACGGGACTGCGCCGATCAGATACGGAATCACGACCGCCGAACCATAGCAGAGCGTCATTTCCAGAGGTGTTGCCATTTTTTCTCCATTTGATTTGCGTCCATGCCCTTCCGGATTTATATTTCTCTCCGGCGGCAAAAAACGACTGGAGTATTATTATGCGTCAAAACGGCAATTTTTCAAGTGAAAAGAAAGAAACTTTTTTACCGAAACTGATCTGCGCCTCGTCCGACGAGTCGGCGGACATCCTGTACGCGAGCGGATTTCATGCGCCGGACGAGTTCCTCTATTTTGAAACGGCGGAGCGCAGGGGAATCGTCGTTTCGCCGCTGGAATACTCCCGCGCCTGCGCCGAGGCGAAACAGGGCGTCGAAGTGATCGACCGTTCCGCGCTGATGCGTGAATGCGGACCGGACAAGCCCTTTCTCCCCTTTTTCAGCAGACATCTGGGCGTTTCCCGCTGGTGTGTGCCCGAACGCTTCCCGCTGAAGACGGCGATCGAACTTTCCGAGGCCGGAATCGAAGTCATCTGCGCGAAAGCCCCCTTCTTCCCCGCGCGGGAGTGCAAGACGAGAGTGGAGATCGCCGCAATCGCAAAGTCCGTCCGGGCGACCGAGGAGATGATGAAACTCCTCCATGCGATGCTTGCCGAGTCGAAGGTCAATGCGCAGGGGTGTCTCGAACTTGCCGGGAAAGTCCTGACCTGCGAAGGGCTGCGCGCGGAAATCGAGGGAAATTTCAAGCGGATGGGATACACGGCCTCACGGACGATCATCGCCTGCGGCGTGCAGAGCGCCGCGCCGCACAACATCGGAAGCGGACCCGTCCGCGTCGGGGAAGTGCTGGTTGCCGACATCTTCCCGCGCAGCGATGCAACCGGCTACTGGGGCGACATGACCCGCACGTTCCTCAAGGGGCGTGCGCCCAAACACATCCTGCGCGCCTATCGCGCGGTGCGGAAGGCTTCCGAAGTCGCGCTCGGCATGATCCGTGCGGGCGTCATCGCCTCCGAAGTTCATATCGCGGCGGCGAAGACGATGGAGGAGCTCGGATTCCGGACCGGGCGGAAGCGCGGCGGAATGCCCTGCGGCTTCATTCACGGTCTCGGGCACGGCGTCGGGCTGGAAATTCACGAAGGGCCGCGCGTTTCACCGCTCAACCGGCGTCCCCTCCGCAGAGGAAATGTCGTCAGCGTCGAACCCGGGCTTTACGATCCGGACTGGGGCGGAATCCGCCTGGAGGATCTGGTTGCTGTTACCGGAACGGGGTGCCGGAACTTCAACACGATGGAAAAGGATCTTGAAGTTCCGTAAGCACAGCGGGAAAAGGGTTCGTCACATCCGGAAAAGGCCGTATTTGAGAATGCAGCGGAGGGCGGAGACGCCGTCCTTCCAGGAGATCTTCTTGCCTTCGGCGTAGGTCCGGCAGGAGTAGGAGACCGGCACCTCGTAGAAGAGAATGTCCTGCCGCGACGCCTTGAGCGTGATTTCCGGCTCGAAACCGAAGCGGCGCTCGCGCAGTTCGATCTTCTCCAGCACCGAGCGCCGGAACATCTTGTAACAGCACTCCATGTCGCTGAGCGCGAGATTCGAGAACATGTTGCAGAACGTTGTCAGAAACGCATTGATTTTCAGGTGCCAGAAATACATGACCCGGTGCGGAAGCCCTTTCACGAACGCCTCGCGCGCGCCGAAGACAAAATCGGCCCTGTCTTCCAGAATCGGGGCAAGCAGGCGCGGCAGTTCGTGTGGATTGTATTCAAAATCGGAGTCCTGCACTGTGATCACGTCGCCCGTGGCGAGCCGGAACCCGGTGTGGAGCGCCGCGCCCTTCCCGCCGTTCTTCTCATGGCGGCAGACCTTGACCCCGCGCGCCTCCCACGCCTTGAGCTTTTCAAACGTGCCGTCCTTCGAGCAGTCGTCCACGGCGACAAGTTCCACTTCGACTCCGTCCTGGAAACGGACGCTCTTCACGCGTTCCAGAACCGCGTCGATGAATTTTTCCTCGTTGTAAACCGGAATCACAATAGAAAGTTTCATGTTTCTCACCATTTTTCATTGAACAAAGGGAACTTTACGACTGGAAAAGTTGTTTTTCAAGTAATAATGTAAGGGAATTGCGCAAAATTGCGCCGCGGTGCGGCGGGAAACGGAACAGGATGAAGGAAAAACGATGAACAAAAATACCTATCTCAATGTGCTTGCAACGGGGATTTTCCTTGTGATGCTGCTGATGAGCTTTGTCTTTGTCAAGGCGCTCGACCAGCTGCGTTTCTCAATGGAGGAGATGAACCGGACCGTGAAAAATCTGGAATCGCGCATCGCCAGCCTGCGGGCTTTGCCCGCTCAGACAGCTGCGGCTGTGACAATCGGCACTTCCGCCGCGGAAGCTGCGAATCGCCGTTATTACGACACGAATGCCGAGAGCGGCGGGCGTCTCGTCACCGCGTTCGGCGCGGACGTCGGCAATATGAACATGCTCATCACCAATGATGCTTACGTTTCGGAAATCTGGGCGAAGACCATGGACTCCCTCGCGGAGCGCGACTATGCCGACGACGGTTCCGGCGAACTCAAGCCGATGCTGGCGGAATCCTGGACGATCTCTCCGGACAAACGGAAATACCGCATCAAACTGCGCAATGGCGTTCTCTGGCACGATTTCACCGATCCGGTCACGGGGAAGGAGTGGAAAAACCGCGAGGTCACGGCGCACGATTTCAAATTCTATCTGGACGTCGTCAAGGATGAAACGGTCGACTGCGCGCCGCTCCGCGGCTACCTCAAGGACATTGAGAAGATCGATGTCATCACCGATCATGAGTTTGAGGTGATCTGGAGCAAACCCTACTTTCTTGCCGAGGACATCTCGCTGGGGCTGATCCCGCTTCCGCGCCACCTCTACCACGCCTACGACGGCCCGTTCGACGGCAGACGCTTCAACGACGACCACGAACGCAACCGCATGATCGTCGGCTGCGGCCCCTACCGCTTCGACAAGTGGGAGAAAGGCCGCAGAATCGTCCTCCGCCGCTTCGACAACTATTACGGCGCGCTTCTCGGCATTCAGCCGCCGATCGAAACAATCTCGTTCGACATCATCCAGCATCCGAACACCCGGCTTCAGGCGCTGCTTTCCAAAGAGCTTGATCTGGACGCGCTCTCTCCCGACCAGTGGATCAACCGCACCGGTTTCGCCGCGTTCCGGCCGGACGGCTTTCTGGAAAAAATCGAGTATCCGACCGGCATGTATTCCTACATCGGGCTCAATCAGAACAACCCGGTTTTCCGCGATAAGAAGGTGCGTCAGGCGCTGAGCCATCTGGTCAACCGGGAGAAGATCTTAAAGGATGTGTTTTTCAATCTTGCCGAAATGGTCTCCGGGCCCTTCCCGAAGACCAGCGCGGCCTACGATCAGAGCATCAGGCCGTATCCCTTTGACATCGAAGAAGCGAAAAAACTTCTTGCCGAAGCGGGATGGAAAGACAGCGATGGCGACGGCATTCTGGACAGGGACGGCAAACCCTTCCGCTTCACGCTGATCTATCCGAACGTCTCCGTGACCTATCAGAAGATGCTCCCGATCATCAAGGAGGACATGGCGAAGGCGGGCGTCCAGATGGAGCTGCTGGGAATCGAATGGTCCGTTCTGGTCCAGCGCCTGGAAAAGAAGCAGTTCGACGCCTGCTCCCTGGCTTGGACCGGCACACTGAAACCCGATCCCTACCAGCTGTGGCACTCCTCGCTTGCAAAGGTGAATGCGTCAAGCAACCATATCGCCTTTGCCGATCCGAAGGCGGACGAGCTGATCGAAAAGATCCGCGTCTCCTTCGACAGCGCCGAGCGCAACAAGCTGTATCACGAGTTCCATCGCCTGATTCACGAGGAGGAGCCTTATCTCTTTCTCTTTGCGCCGCACAGCCTGGTCGCGGTCAACAAACGCTACAACAACCGCAGAGTGTTTCATGACGGGCTCAAGACCAATATCCTCTGGGTGAAACGCGATCAGCAGATGCGCGTTCCGGGGTACTGAGCATGAACGGCAGTCAGAGAGTCTGGAGAAAGCGCATTGCATATTTCGCGCTGCTGCTCTGCCTGATTTCCGCCTTCGCGCATCTTTTCCGCGCATTCTGGTTCGACGAGGTGCTCACGCTGGACAATTTTGTCCTGTATCCGAAGCTGTCACGCATCTATTTTCTCTACGAGATTCCGAACAACCACATCGTCTTTTCGATGCTGGAAAAGATCTGGATCGGTTTTCTCGCGCTTTTCTCGGACAACACGCCGTTCTTCCTGTTCCGGGGCCTCTCCGTTCTCGCGGGCGCGTCCGCCGTATGGATTCTCGCAGGACGCATGGTGCGCTCCTGCGGACTTTATGCGGGCGGAATCACGGCGCTCGCTTTTGCGGCGAGTTCCGCGTGCGGCGTTTTCATGACCGGAATCCGGGGATATATGCTCGGATTTCTGTTCACGGTCCTGCTTCTGATGCTCGGGGAAAAACTTCTGAAACGTCCGGCCGCCTGGACATATATCTTCTTTTTCCTCGTTTGCCTCCTTTCCGTCGGGACCACGCCGAGCAATCTGGCCGCGCTCACCGGTGCGGCGCTCTTTTACGCGCCCGCGCTGCTGCGGCGCAGACGGTATGGTTCGATTCTCTTTTTCCTTGCCTCCCCCTTCGCGGCGCTGATTCTCTTTTACGCACCCATCCATGAGAAATTTTTCCAATGCATGCGCCTGGGAGAGGGATGGTTCTCCGCGGAAAGCGCGATGAAAAATCTTTATCTCTCCTTCGCGCTGGTGCTCGCGGGGCTTCTGCCCTTCTGTCTAGCGGGCGCTTTTCTTCTGTGGAAACGCATTCCGCGCCTGCGTCTTTCATGCGCTGCGGGTCTTCTCCTGTTCCTCCTTCCGCTTCCCGCGTTTTTCGTCTTCCGCGCGCCTGCTTTTCCGCGCGTTTTTTTTCCGCTGTTTCCGATCTGGCTTCTTCTGGTCGGCTATCTGCTCTCCGCGTATCTGAAGGCGCATGCTGTCGAACGGAACCGGGTGCTGCGGGCGCTGCCTCTTGTGCTGCAGCTCCTCTGCACGGCCTTTCTGGCGAATGCGGGAGGCGGCGTGAGCGATTTTCTCTTCGGGAGCGGACGGCACGACGATCTGACGCTTCCGTATTACGCGAGGAACGGATTTGATCCGCAGAAGATCGTTTCGCTGGTTCAGGAGAAGGCCGCGGACGGCGAGCATCCGCTGGTGTTCGTCACGTTCGACGCGGATTATCCGTCCATCCTGTTTCCCGGCTCCTGCACGGACCTGCCGGAGAACACGTTTCTTACGGATCTGCCGAACAAGCCGCCGGTCGCGAATCTGGATTTCCACACGGGGAGTGTCTATCTGGTGACGTCCGGGGAGGCGGATCTGGAACGCGCGATGCGCCGCTTTTCCTTCACTGCCGCCGCCCCGGTCTGGATCGGAGTTTATCAGCGCCTCGACCGTGTGACGCGCTGATCCGGAGAACATTCCCGGAATGTTTACTTCAGGCGCGGCCCAGCCGTGGCGAGACGGGCGTTGATGTTGATGTTCGAGCTTTCGAGCCCGGGCTCCTGTCCGTGGAGGTCGAATTCCAGATTGACATGCGGTCCGAAGATCAGGCAGTAGGTTGATCCGCCGAAGTGGAACATGCCGGTTTCCTGTCCTTTTCCGATATGCTGGCCCGGATAGACGGAAATCTCGCAGGTGGAAACTTCCGCCATGCCGATGGCGATGAAGCACATCAGTCCGATGTCTGGATTGTCCGCTTCGATATAGATGACCGCGCGGGTCGCGATCTCGGCGAGATACCCCTGCGAATCGTTCGGCGCGGAGGGATCGAATCCCGCGCTGCGCGCCTCGGAGTAGTAGGTGCCGGGAATGAGGGCGGTCTTTACGACGCGCCCGGAGACGGGAGAGTGCCATCTGTGGTAGCTGAATGCGCTCAGGAACGCCTGATAGACGGTCCCTCCGACGAAACGCTCCGCCAGCGGATCGTTGTTGAGCATGAAGCGCAGCGCATACGGCTGCGCCTTGATCCAGAACTGATCCAGCAGCTTGACGTTGTGCGCGATGGCGAAGGGAGCCGATTCGCACGCGTTCGCGATCACGGCGTCGTTGTCAGGTTCGGCAACCGGACGGACGCCTTCGCGGAATTCACGGATGAAGAAATCGTCCCAGGACTTGAATCCGTAATGCGGTTTGGACGGATCGCAGACAAACTCGTCGGCGAATCCGGGCATCGCTTTTTTCGCGTCCTCGCCGAACCAGCCGTGGCGCGGATCGTCATTGAGCACGCAGGCGCTGTCCGGCGAGCGGAGGAAGGTCCCCCATTCATCAAGAATCGCCTTGATGTGGACGTTGACCTTCCGGTCGATGAAGGCGGCCCAGCCGTCGGTCGTCGCCATGGACCAGTCCAGAATCGCGTTGAACGGGAAGCCGACCAGTCCGTTTTCGGCGTAATCGGGCGCATGGGTCAGAATGACGTTGAAGAGCCGGAGCATGTGCTGGTAGTCGCGCACCTGCGGCAGTCCAACCGGCGACTCTTTTTTGTCCGCCGGAACCTCGGAGAACATCTGCGAAAAGAACATGTAGGCGTCCGCGTCCGTTTCAATGAAATTCCTGAAATCCTCCAGAACGGGTTTCAGCGGCCCCGTGTCCTTTTCCGCTTTTTCCATGATCTTCAGGAGCCACTGCGTCAGGGTCTCACGATCCCTCGGCATCCATTTCCCGGCGGCGAACATTTTATGTTTCGGTTTGACTGGCGAGTTCATACTCCCCCCTCCTCGTTCTATGGTTTTGCGTGCAAACGGAAAGTGCGGCATGCGCTCTCCGCATCGTTTTCATCCGGTACAGGCGAGGCGGATCATCCTTCCTTGCGCAGACACTCCGGTCCTCCCGGCGCAGTCTGCGAAAAGAGAAGAACGCCATGACAGGCGCAAAGCGGAAAAAAGCATGTGTGCAGTCATGTTGAATCCCCCCGGTTTCAAACCATGCAAATGGAAGCCAGGCGGCTTCCTCATCCCCGCAGTTAGTATAACGCGTCTTGAAACACTTTCAAGGGCGGATCGGTGTTTTTTCCTTTTTTTCCGTTTCCCGCGCGGGAAATGTGCGAAAAAACAGATTCCGGTTTGGCTTTTTCCGGGGATGAAGTATATTATCCGCGGCAGTTCTCATTGGAAAAGAGGATATCAGTCAGATGCTCAGATGGATGCGATTGAAAAACCTTGCCCTGGTGGACAGGGCGGATCTGGAATTCGGCCCGGAATTCAATGTGATTACGGGAGAGACCGGCGCGGGGAAATCGGTGATCATGGGCGGTGTCGGGCTTCTGCTCGGCGGCCGCGCGGACAAGTCGGCGATCCGGATCGGGACCGACCGCTGCGAGGTCTCCGGCGAATTCTCCCTTGACGGCGTTTCCGCATCCCGTGTGGAAGCGATTCTTGCCGAGGCGGAAATCGAACCGGATCCGTCGGGAAACCTGCTGGTGCGGCGTGTCATCACGGCATCTTCCAGCCGGAATTTTGTCAACGAGTCGCCGGTGACGCTCCAGATTCTCCACCGGATCGGCGAGGTTCTCGTGGACATTCACGGCGCGAGCGGTTCGCATCAGCTTCTGAAAAACCGCAACCAGCTGGAAATGCTGGACCGCTTCGGGGATCTTGACGCACCGCTCTCCCGCGTGCGCGAGGTATGGAAAGAGCTTTCCGATCTGCGCAGAGAGAAAAAGGCGTTTGCCGAATCCATGCCGTCCGCGGAGGAGACCGCGCGCTTCCGCAGGGACGCCGCCGAGATCGAAAAAGGCGCGCCCGTCTCCGGCGAGGATACGGAACTTGAATCGAAACACGCGCTCGCCGCACACTCCAGAAGCATCATTGAAACAGCCCTTTCCTGTGCGAACGCGCTGTCGGAATGCGAGGATTCTCTGGCGGACCGCGCGGGACAGATCCGGCGGATGCTCGGCGATCTGGAGAAGTTCGATCCGGATCACGCCGAACAGTTCATTTCCGAAATGGAGGAGATTTCCGCGCGGATCATGGCACTTTCCGGCGATCTTGCCGGACACGCGTCGGATGTCGAGATCGACGAGGGAGAGTTCATGGCGATGGAGGAGCGCCTGCGCGTGCTTCAGACGCTCAAGCGCCGCTACGGGCCTTCGCTGGACGACGTGCTTTCCCATCTTGCCTTTCTGCACTCCAGAATCGAAGCCTACGACAATTCCGAGGCGATCCGCGCGGACTTCGACAAAAAGGAACACGAACTTCTTCTTGCGCTGAAACAAGCGTGCGGTGCGCTTTCCGCGGCGCGGAAAAAAGCGGGCGCCTCCCTTGCAAAGGAGATCGCTTCGGAGCTCAAAAAACTCGGCTTCAGGCGTTCGGCGTTCGACGTTGCCTTCACGGACGCGGAACCCGGGCCGGACGGCGCGGATCATGTGGAATTCCTTTTCACGGCGAATCCGGGCGTGCCGCTGATGCCGCTGCGCGAGGTTGCCAGCAGCGGCGAACTCTCGCGCGTGATGCTCGCGGTGAAGACGGTTCTTGCCGAGGCGGACTCCATCCCGATCCTGATCTTCGACGAGATCGACGCGAACATCGGCGGAGAGACCGCCTCCCGTGTCGGGCGCGAGATTGCGGCGCTGGCGAAACGCAAGCAGATTCTCTGCATTTCGCATCTTCCGCAGGTGGCCTGCAACGCCGCCGTTCATTTCATGGTGAGCAAGGAGTCCGTCGCGGATGTGACGACCACCTCGGTGCGCAAACTTTCTCCCGCCTCCCGGATCGACGAGATCGCGCGGATGCTCGGCGGCGGGGAAATCGCAAAGAAACACGCAGCGTCGATGCTCGGCTGATCCCCCTTCGAAAAAATTTCCGGTCTGATTGCATTCCGGCGCTTGAAAAACGGCCGTTGCGCGTATAGACTATCGGGCTGATTTTTCAACCCGTGAATCCGGAAAGGGGGCGAACATGGACACCGGCCTGAAAAAAGAGCTTGAGACGGTATCGAAACTCATTACGCAAACCATCGCGGAAGATACATTTCCGTCCGGCATTTCGCCGGAGTGTCTTGCTTCCGCCGTCCGGGCGTATCCGATTCACGGGGGGAAACGCATCCGCCCCGCGCTTCTGCTCTGGTCCTGCGGCGCGCTCGGGGGATTCCCGGACAGCGCACTCTATGCCGCCGCCGCGGTCGAGATCTACCACTCCTGGACGCTCGTCCATGACGACATCATCGACGAGGACGATCTGCGGCGCGGGCTGAACACCTCCCACGTTGAACTGGCCGTCCATGCGAAGAAGGCCTATCGGAAAGACCGCGGAACCTGTGCGAAGTTCGGGCGGGATTTCGCCATTCTCGCAGGCGACATGCAGCAGGCATGGTCATTCGCCATGCTTCTGCGCTCCGCGGAGAAGGGGGTTCCGCCGGAACTTGTGCTGAAACTGGTCTCCGCGCTTGCGCTCACGGTCAACCGCCGCCTGATTTCCGGCGAGGCGATGGATGTCGAATTTCCGATGCGGAAGCTGGAAACCATCCGTCCTGAGGAGGTCATGAAAATGATTGCGGGGAAAACCTCCTGCCTGCTCCAGTTCGCCGCGCAGTGCGGCGGCGCGATCGCGCTGAACTCGGCGGATTTCTCCTGTGAACCTCTGGCGGCGCTCGGCGCATATGCGGAAAATCTCGGAATCGCGTTCCAGCTGCGTGACGATTATCTCGGACTCTTCGGCGACGTCAGAAAATTCGGCAAGCCGCTCGGTTCCGATTTTCAGGAGGGCAAGCCGACGCCGCTCTATCTGGAAGCCATGCACCGCCTTTCGGATGCGGGGAAGAAGCGTCTGCTGGAACTGACCGGACTCCCGGAATATCCGCAGGAAATCATCGACGAACTCCGCGCGATGATGCGCGACTGCGGCGCGGAGGATACGCTTCTGCGCCGGACAGAATCCTTTACGGAGCGGGCGGCGGATGCGCTTTCGCTTCTGCCGCAGAACAGATATACCGGACTCCTTTCCGCGCTGCTGGATTATCTTCTTGCGCGGACGGTCTGAGTTTCACGCGTCCGGAAGCAGATTGTTGAGGTGGAGTGTTTCAACGATCCGTTCGACGGGCAGTCCGATCACATTGTCTACCGAGCCTTCGATCCTGTCGATGATCAGAGAGCCGTGTTCCTGCGCGGCATAGGCGCCCGCCTTGTCCATCACGTTGACAAGCTCCATATAGCGATGAATGATACTCGGATCAATTTTCCTGAAAAACACTCTGCTCACGTCCGCAAAACAGATCCGGATTTTTTCTATGCGGCAGATCATGGCGACGCCGGTCACGACGTTGTGGGCACGTCCGGACATGCGAAGGAGCATTTCTTCAGCGTTTTTACGATCGGCGGGTTTTCCGAGGATGGCATGATCCAGTTCGATCACGGTATCCGCGCCGATGACGAGAGCTTCTGGAAAGCGTTCCGATGCAGCGTCCGCCTTCCGCTCCGCGTTGGAAAGGGCGACGGAGCGGAAATCAATGCCGCTGTCCAGTTCATTCACATCCGGAACAAATATCTGGAACGGAATGTGATATTTTTCCAGCAATTCCCGCCGGCGCGGGGATGCCGAGGCAAGAATTATCTCCATGATTCCCTTTCCTGGAAATAAAAATAACATGCGGAAGCATACAGCTGCAAACCGGCCGTCGTATGCAGAAGCCGTAATGCGGCACCGGGTGAGGTGTTTGATTCAAAAAATCAGTTTCATACAACGATGCAGAGCATCGCGAGAACCGTTTCGTGCTCTCCTCTCAGTCCCGGTGCGGTCCAGCTGCGCAAGCTGGTCGCCGGAGGCGAAATCCCCGATACGGGTGTGTGCTCTGCACCGGGGTCGTTCGTTTTCCTTCCGGAGAGCTCAGTCCGCCCATTCGGTGATGGCGGCGACGCAGGCGCAGTCGACGATGTCGTCCGCGGAGCATCCGCGCGAGACGTCCATGAACGGACGGCGGAGTCCCTGCGCCAGCGGGCCGATCGCGGTTGCGCCGGCGAGACGTTCGGTTGCCTTGTAGATGCTGTTTCCGCAGTTCAGATCAGGGAAGACGAGCACGTTGCAGTGTCCGGCGATCTTGGAATCCGGCGCCTTTTTCGCGGCGATTTCGGGAAGAATTGCCGCGTCGAACTGGAGCTCGCCCTCAATCGCGAGATCAGGCGCAAGTTCCTTTGCCTTCGCGGTCGCCTCGACGACCTTGTCGATGATCGGATCGTGAGCGGAGCCCTTCGTGGAGCAGCTGATCATGCCGACTTTGGGTTCGCCGCCGACAAGTTCACGGAAGGTTTTCGCGGTTGTGACGGCGATCTCGGCGAGCTGATCGGCGTTCGGATTGATGTTCATGCCGCAGTCCGCATAGACGAAAACACCGTTGTAGCCCCACTTGGTGTCGGGCATCTGCATGATGAAGCAGGAGGAGGCTGTTTTGATGCCGGAGGCGGTCTTGAAAAGCTGAAGCGCGGGACGGGTCTTGGAGGCGGTGTTGTGGTTGTAGCCCTTCGGATTTCCGCCGCCGGAGACATAGCCGTGCGCATCGCCCGCCATGACCATTGCCGCGGAGAAGAAGCAGGTATCCTTGAGGGCGGCACGCGCCTGTTCCGGCGTCATTCCTTTTTTCTTGCGCAGTTCGCAGACCAGATCGATGTATTTCTGGAGTTCGGGGGTCTTTTCGACATCGACGATCTCCACGCCGCTCAGACTGACGCCGTTTTCCGCGGCGAGCTTGACGATGGCGTCAGAATCACCGACGAGGACCGGTCTGGCATACCCGGTCTGCGCGAGTTTCTCGGCGGCCTTGAGGTTTCTCGGGTCGTCGCTTTCCGTAAGACAGATCTTTCTGCCGAGGGTTTTCGCTTTTTCACGGATTTGTTCCAGCACGTTTGCCATTTTCCAGATTCCTTGTGTTAAAAAGTGAATGTTGAAGTGTCGCAACTATAACTTAACACAATTTTCCCGGGATGAAAGCGCTGAAACATGCTTTTTCGATCAAAAAAAGGAAAATAACACTATAATCCGTAAAAGAGGAGAGGTGTGTAATCCCCTTTTTCCTGACAGAAGAAAAAATTTTCAGTAGGCCCTTATTTTCCAGAGCGGCCTTCTTGATTTTGCCTGAAAAAGCTGTATCTTTCCGGAACAACTTCATTTTCAGGAGAATTTATGAGACGTTTTGTTTCTTTTTTCAGCACCGGGAAAAATCCGCTCATCTGCGGAACGCTGCTTATTTCCGCCGTGTTTCTCGCGGGATGCGCGACAAAACCGGTCATTGATCCGGAGGACAAGACCACAGGTCACGTCTGGACGCCCGCCGAAGTGACCGACGAACTCGCCGGAAACGATCCCATCGAACCGTTCAACCGCGCGATGTTCGCAACCAACGACTTCCTCATGCACTGGCTTCTGCGTCCCGTCGGCTATGTCTACGGCTCCATCATTCCCCGCGAGGGAATCAAGCGCATCGACATGGTCTCGGACAACCTCGCCTTTCCCGGACGCATGATCAGCTGTTTCCTTCAGGCGAAATTCGCCGGCGGCGGAACCGAATTCCTCCGCTTCCTGACCAACTCGACAATCGGAATCGTTGGAATCTTCGATCCCGCCGACGCGTGGTTCGGACTGGAACGGCGCCCCGAAAACATGGGGCACGCCTTCGCGAGCTGGGGGATCGGACCCGGATGCGTGCTGATCCTGCCGCTCTCCTCGGCGACGAATCCCCGCGATCAGGTCGGTGCGCTCTTCGACTCCGTGCTGGACATCAAGTTCATCCTCCCCTACGCCCAGACGATCGCGGGCGTCAACCACGCGATCAACTCGTATGACTCGTACAACACCATGACCGAAACCAGTGTGGATCCCTATGATTTGAGCAAGATGGGGCTTGTTGCCATGCGCCATGTCGTCGTCAGCGATCTGCGCGAGCGCCCGATGGTGTTCAAGGATTACAGCTACGGACAGGCCGTTCCGAAGGAGAACTTCCCGGTGAAGGGCAATCTGATCAAAACGGCTCATTACTACGCGCCGCGGAATCCGCTTCTTGACACCCTCCGCGTCGGCATGTTCCAGATGCAGGAGAACGATACCAGCTTCTGGATCAAACTTTCCCTCTGGAATCATGATTTCGTGACGCTCGGCAGCACCCGCAGCATCCGTTTTTCCGAGGATCTTCCGAAGATCCGCTATCAGTACTGGAAGGGAACGGCGCCGACGAATGCGCTCGTCATCCTGATCCCAGGCATCGGAACCCATTACAAAGGCGCGACGCTCCGGGCTATGGCCGAAACATTGAATCTCCGCGGCTATTCCGTGGCGGTGATCGGCAGCACGATGAACCGGACCTTCAGCGAAGGGGCGGGACTGCGTTTTCCCGGCTATGTGCCCGACGACGTCGCGGCGCTCCGCAAAGCGCTCAAGCTCCTTGTCAAGGACATCCATGCCAATACGGAACTTGCGCCGCAGCGCCTGATTGTCGCAGGATACTCGCTTGGCGGACTGCATACGTTGCGTCTTGCGGCGCTGGAATCTCAGGAAAATACGCTCGGAATCGAACGCTTCGTCGCAATCAATCCGCCGGCGGATCTCCTCTATGCAATGAACCGGTTCGATGCGTTTACCGATCTTTCCGCAAAATGGACGAAGAAGGAGTTTTTCGACCTGGCAGGAGACGCGCTGCTCAAATATTTCGCACTCATGAAAGTCAAATATCCGCCGATGGCGCCCGATCCGGCGGCGTCCGCGAAGTATCAGCTTGCACTCTCGCCCGAACAGGCGGCGGTCATGACGGGAATCTCCTTCCGCATGAGCCTGCGCGAACTGCTGATCTCCGCACACCGGGAAAAGGCGCTGCCGCAGGTCAACGGCGCATTCTCGTGGTGGAACCGGACCGGGCTTTACCGCGAAATCGACCAGTACAACGGAATGGGATATGTGAATCATTTTGTCCTGCCGGAATACCGGAAAAAGGATCCGTCCGCGACGCTGGAGCGTCTGAACCGGGAGTCCGGCCTGCGCGCAATCGAGGAGAATCTGCGCACGAATCCGTATATTTCCGTGCTGCACAATCTGGACGATCCGATCCTGTCGGATGCCGACCGCGCGTTTCTCGACGATACGCTGGGAAAGAAGCTGACATGGTTCGACTGCGGCGGACATATGGGAAATCTGTATCTGCTGGAATATCAGAAGAAACTCTGCGAGCTTCTCGGCACGCCGGGAGAACTCCCGGAAAAAAAGGAGAAAACGCAATGAAGTGCGGCAGACGGACCTCAGGAGATTTCGCCTGCCGCGGCACCCTTGCGCTTCCGGCGTGCGGCAGGATGGAGAGGAAAGCGCGAAGCATTTTTTTATCCGGGAGGATTTTTCATGAAGGCAGGTGATTCTTTCGACTGTCCGCACTGCGGCAGAAACACGTTTCTGAAAAAGGAAACCGTTATGGACGGCTGGGTTCGGAAAGGCGAGGTATTGAAATGCGTCTCCTGCGGCGCCGTGATCGAGGAGGTGAAAGAGGAGAAGAAAACGGTAAAAGGTTCCCCCTTTGAGAACGATGCCGCGCGGCGGTTCAAAAGTCTGCTCGGAGCGGAGTTCGAGGAGAAGGTGGAGCTGCATGCCGCCGCCGATGAAAAGAAGTTCTGCCGCGACTGCGCGCATCTGATCGCCCATCCGTTCCTGACGCGCTGCATGAAGTTTGGCAAAGAGGTCAATCCGATGGACGACTGTCCCTCCTTCACCCCGAAAAAGAAAGAGTGAACGATGATCATCGAACCGCACATTCACATGTATTCCCGCACGACCGACGATTATCAGGCGATGTTCCGCGAAGGGATCCGCGCCTGTGTCGAGCCCTCGTTCTGGATGGGATGCAACCGCCGTTACGCCGGAACCTTTTTTGACTATTTTCAGCTGATTCTGGAATTTGAAACCGTCCGCGCGCGCCGGTTCGGGATCGACCATTACGCGGCGATTGCGCTGAATCCGAAGGAGGCTGAGGACACGGTTCTGGCAAACGAGGTGATCGACGGCATCGAGGCGTATCTGGATCATCCGCGCTGTGTCGCGCTCGGCGAGATCGGACTGAACAATATCACGAAAAACGAACGCGCGGCATTCGAGCGTCAGCTTGCGATTGCGCACAGGAAAAACATGCCGGTCATCATCCATCTGCCGCATCAGAACAAGGAAAAGGGGATCGAGTGGACTGCCGACATCATCCGGAACGAGGGGATCGACGTGACGAAAGTGCTGATCGACCACAATACCGAGGTGTGCATGAAACAGGCACGCGAGACGGGATGCTGGACGGGGATGACGGTCTATCCGGTCTCCAAACTGAATCCGGCGCGTGTTTCCGCGCTGATTCATGAATACGGTTCCGAGCGCATGATTGTGGACGGTTCCGCGGACTGGGGGGTCTCCGATCCGCTGAGTCTGGTGAAAACCGCCCGGTTCATGGAGCAGTCCGGGCACTCTCCGGAATCGGTCAACAGAATTCTGTTCGACAACCCGAACCGTTTTTATTCCGCCTCGTCCAACTGGAAACCTGAATTCGACATTCAGCCCATGCGGATTGAGGAATTTCAGCGCTGATTGAAAAAAGTGAGTTTCATATTGCGATGCTCTGCATCGCCAAAAATGCTTCGTGCAGGACTCTCAGTCCTGCCGCGGTCCAGCTGCGCAAGCTGGTCGCCGGAGGCGAAATAAAAAAAAGCGCGCGAAGCTGCGCAATTAAAAAATAATTTGCAACGCAAATTATGATTCGTGCTCTTTTTTTCAGTCCAGGTGCGGTCCAGCTGCGCAAGCTGATCGCCGGAGGCGAAATCCCCGATACGGGCGCGTGCTCTGTGCCGGGACAGTTCATTCTCATAATCATTCAGAACAGGAAGTGGAAATGAAACTGAAAAAACTATTTTTTGCGGGCATGTTTTTCTGTCTGTTCCTGAATTCCTGTGCTCCGTTTTCCGGGGGACAGGATGAAGCGGGAGAAAAAAGGAAATTCAAGGAGGTTTTCTCCTGGGGACGGCCGACAAGCGGGGAGACGGCGAGGAAATTCCGTGAAATCGGTGTCACCCATATTGCAGCGACGAATGAAAAAGAGGCCCGTCTCGCCCTGCAATACGGGATGATTCCCTGCTGCTCGGTTTTTCTGCCGTGCGGACCGCACGGTCAGGTGATGACGCCGGAAGAGGAGAAACTTTTCGCCTATCTCAACGGAGACGATCTGAAAACGCTGCCCCGGAAGGAACGGGAAAAAGTGGTTGATGCGCGGCGCACGGCAAAATGTCACCGTTACGGCGGCGAACCTGTGACAGCGCCGGATGTCCTCAACAGCTTCCGGATTGCCTGTTTCCTGAGTGATGAAGGACTTGTTCTCTCCCGGAAGAAAATAGATGATCTGTTTGCAAAGGTGCCGAGTGCGCGCGGAATCTATCTGGACTATCTCGGATACACCAATTTCAAGGACTGCCGCTGTGAAAGCTGCACGCGGAAGTTTGAATCTGCGAAGCGGAAAAATCCGTCACTTTCCCGCGAAGAATTTTTCCGTGACGCGCTTGTGGATTATTACAATAAGGTGATCGGCTATGTGAAGAAAAAACATCCCGGAGCCGTTGTGCATGCGCACATCTATCCGACATTCCTGCCCGAACCGCTTTATGGGAACCGTACGAAAACCGATTACTGCGCCCAGACGGTCGCGTGGTATTTTCCCTGGGACAAGGAAAAAATCATCCGCTATACGAGGATTGTCGTGAACGACGCGGAAAAATACCACAAGGGTGTCAAAGGGATTCCCTTTGTCGGGCTCAAAGCGCTTCCGGGAACGAGTCTCGCCGCAAAGTCTCCCGCGCTTCTGGAGGAGGAGCTCAGGACGATACTTTCTGCGGGCGGAGATAGCCTCTCCGTCTGCAACGGGATGGACATGATCAAGCCCGGATATTACGAGGTCTTCCGGAAATATTGCGGGAAATAAAATCGGCGTTGCAAATTATGTTTTGTGCTCTCCTCTCAGTCCTGGTGCGGTCCAGCTGCGTAAGCTGGTCGTGCAACGCGCGAAATAAAAATTTCATTTGCGCAACTGTGTGCGCAAATGAAAAACTTTTAAGAACGTGAGGGCTCCGCGCCCTCACACTCCGCGGCAGGTGTGAGACACCTGCACCCGGCAAACAAGTTTGCCGTCTTTTTTTATGATAAATTTTATCCTTTGATGTTTACCAATCTCCCATCTTTTCCCAAAATCCAAACTCCCGTCGTTTGAAAAAGAAAACCTTCACAGTTAAATTACAGATCCATCAAATGGAGGGGAAATCATGGAATCCGAAGAATCCATCAGCTATTGGAAGAAATTGTGGCTGCTGTTTTATACGTTCGCCAAAATTGCCGCACTCGTCGTCGGCGGCGGCTACGCAATCCTGCCGGTCGTGGAGGAAACCTTCAGCCGGAAAAATAAACTGATCTCCAGCGAGGAACTCCTCGATATGATGGCTCTCGTCCAGACCATCCCCGGCATCATCGCCGCCAACTCGGCCATCTATGTCGGCATGAAAATCGCCGGAATCGGCGGCGTTCTGGCGGCGGTTTTCGGGGTCTGTCTCCCCTCCGTCACAGTCATTATCATCATTGCGGCATTTTTCCCGCACCTGAAACCGGAAAATCCCTGTCTGCTCGGAGCATTCGTCGGCGTGCGCGCCTGCATCACCGGACTTATCATCGTGACCGCGGTGCGCCTTGCGAAAAAAACCATCCAGGGCTGGTTTGAAATCATCTGTGTGGCGGCCTTCCTGATCCTCGCGCTTTTCAAACTCAATCCCGTCTATATCATCGTGCTTTCCATGCCGCTGGGAATTCTTTATACCCTCTACTGCACCTGGCGGATCAAACGCTGCAATGAGGAGGTGCCAAAATGAATCTCTTCACATTGTTCTGGACCTTCTTCAAATTCGGCCTGGTCAGTTTCGGCGGCGGCTATGTCCTGGTTCCGCTTCTGATCGCGGAATTCGTCGAGCGGCGCGGAATCATCACCACCGACGCATTCGGCAATCTGGTTTCCATCGCCCAGGTGACGCCGGGACCGATCGGCATCAACTCGGCAACCTATGTCGGCTTCACGCAGGGCGGATTCTGGGGTGCAATTATCGCCAGCATCGGACTGGTCATGCCTTCCATCCTCATCGGTTCGCTGGCAGTCTATTACATCAACAAATGGAAGGAGAAACTGCTGGTCAAAGGCATTCTGAAAGGAGTGCGTTCCGCGGCGCTCGCCATGCTCTTCTACGCGGTCGTGATCTTCCTCGGGATGTCCGTTTTCACGCAGGCGATTCCGTTCCGGAGTCTCTGGAACCTGATCACACTCCACGCCCCGGATTTTCCGGCGGGATTCGCTTTTTCGTTTCCGGCGTTTCTGATCTGTGCCGTGACGGTGGTTCTGATCAGCAGGACCAGACTTTCCATGACGCTCCTGATCGTTCTTTCCGCCATTGCGGGCGCGCTGATCTGCCGCTGAAGGCACATTTTCCGGTGAAAAACTTGTAAAAACGCCTTCCGCGTGGTATAGTATGCCTTTTATGCTTTAACAAACAGGGAGTTATGACATGTCCATCACGACAATCGACCACGACGGCAGCGTAAATGCCAATCTCCGGAAGATGATGAAGCGCGGCAGTGAGTTTCTGAATGTGAAATATCCGATCATCTGCGGCGCCATGACCTGGGTTTCCGATCCGAAACTTGTTTCCATGGTCTGCAACAACGGCTGTTTCGCCTGCATCGCGGGCGGCAATGCGCCGGTCGGCGTGCTCCGCGCGCAGGTGGAGGAAACGAGAACCCTCACGGACAAACCTTTCGCGGTCAATCTTGTGACCGTCGCGCCGGCGTATCAGGAACAGCTCGCGGCGCTGCCCGACATGCCTGTCGACTACGTCTTTTTCGCGGGTTCCATTCCGAAGGAAAAGGAAGTTGCGATTGCACGCGACGCGGGCAAGAAAACGATCTGTTTCGCTTCGACGCTCTCCATCGCCGAACGTATGATCCGCTTCGGCGCGGACGCGATCATGCTTGAAGGCAGCGAGGCCGGCGGTCATATCGGTCACGTTTCGGCAATGGTTCTGATCCAGCAGCTTCTGTTCAAATTCGGGGAACAGATTCCCGTGTTCGTCGCGGGCGGCATCGCGACGGGGAAAATGATGGCGCATGCCCTGCTGATGGGCGCTGCCGGCGTCCAGATCGGCACACGCTTTGTGATGACCGAGGAGTGCTCCGCGCACGCGAAGTTCAAGGATGCGTTCCTGCATGCCAATGCGCGCGACGCCATCGCCACACCGCAGTTCGACTCCCGCCTTCCGGTTGTGGCGGTCCGCGCCCTCAAGAACAAGGGGCACGACACCTTCGCAAAACTCCAGCTGGATCTGATCCGCAAACTCGAAGAGGGCACCATCCACCGCCAGGAGGCGCAGATGGAAGTGGAGAAATTCTGGATGGGCGCATTGCGCCGCGCGGTCGTCGAGGGCGACATCGAGACCGGTTCGCTGATGGCGGGCCAGTCCGTCGGGCTCATGGACAGAATCGTCCCCGTCCGGACGCTGATCGACGAACTGCTTTCCGACGCCTCCGCCGAACTGGATCAGGTGAAGGCCAAGCTCTCCTGACGCTCCGGATTTCTTTTTCCCGGGGAGATATTTTTTGTGGAAACGATTTGAAAAAAAATCGTTTCCACGCTATTTTTTCCATCGAAAATATTTCAGACAACCCTGACAGAGTTAAGGAAAAGAAAAATGATGGAAATCGGAACGGCATTGACTCCTTCGGCGACAAAAGTATTGTTTCTCGGTGCGGGTGAACTCGGCAAAGAGGTCGTGATTGAAATGCAGCGCCTCGGCGCGGAGGTGATCGCCGTGGACCGCTATGCGAATGCGCCCGGCATGCAGGTGGCGCACCGCAGCCATGTCATCAACATGCTGGATCCCGCCGAGCTGCGGCGCGTGATCGAACTCGAAAAACCAGACTATATCGTGCCGGAAGTGGAGGCGATTGCCACGCCCGAACTCCTGAAACTGGAAAAAGAAGGTTTTCATGTGATTCCGACCGCCAATGCCGCCTTTCTGACGATGAACCGCGAAGGCATCCGCCGTCTCGCCGCCGAGGAGCTCGGGCTTCCGACCTCCAACTACCGGTTCGCGGCGGATTACAGCGAGTTCCGCGCCGCGGTGAAGGAGATCGGCATCCCCTGCGTCGTCAAGCCGATCATGAGCTCCTCCGGACACGGACAGAGCGTGATCCGGAAGGAGGCGGACATCGACGAATCCTGGCGCATTGCGCAGGAGGGCGGACGCGCGGGCGCCGGAAAAGTGATCGTCGAGGGCTTTGTTGATTTTGATTACGAGATCACGCTTCTGACCGTGCGCCATGTCGGAGGCACGAGTTTCCTGGAACCGATCGGCCACCATCAGGTCAACGGCGACTATCAGGAGTCCTGGCAGCCGCAGGCGATGAGCCCGGCGGCGAAGGATGCCGCGCGCGAAATCGCGAAGAAAATCACCGACGCGCTCGGCGGACGCGGCATTTTCGGTGTTGAAATGTTTGTCAAAGGCGACCGTGTGATTTTCAGCGAAGTAAGTCCGCGCCCGCACGACACCGGGATGGTGACGCTGATCTCGCAGGATCTCTCCGAATTCGCGCTTCACGCAAGAGCGGTTCTCGGACTCCCGATTCCGAACATCGCGTTCCACGGCCCGAGCGCTTCCAAGGCGATTGTCGCCGACGGCGTGTCGAAGTCCGTCGCGTTCCGGAACGTCGACGCCGCGCTCGCGATCCCCGATACCGCCATCCGGCTGTTCGGCAAGGGCGAACTCAACGGGCACCGCCGTCTCGGCGTGCTTCTCGCGCGCGGGAAAGATACGGACGAGGCGCTCTCCAAAGTGATGGAAATGCGGAAGAAAATCGAAGTGATCCTGTAACGCACTCCTTCGGGCTTCGATTTGCAAAAAACAGGGAAATATGCTATATTACCCGCTTGAACAGACCGGGACAGAATGATTTCTATGCAGGAACTGAGAGACGATACAGACAATCTTCCGAACTCCGCCGCGGGCGCTTACGACGAGAGCAAGGTCAAAACCCTTGATTCGCTGGAACACATCCGCCTGCGTCCCGGTATGTACGTCGGGCGCATGGGGGACGGCTCCCATCCGGACGACGGCATCTACGTGCTGCTGAAGGAGGTCATTGACAACAGCGTCGACGAATACATCATGGGGAACGGTCGGCGCATCGACATCGCGATCGAAGGCAATGAGATTTCCGTCCGCGACTACGGGCGCGGCATTCCGCTCGGAAAACTGGTGGCGTGCGTCTCCCAGATCAATACGGGAGCCAAATACAATACCGATGTATTTCAGTTCTCCGTCGGGCTCAACGGCGTCGGCACCAAGGCGGTCAATGCGCTCTCGGCGTCCTTTACGGCGATCTCCTACCGCGACGGCAAATACAAACGCGCGGACTTTGTCGAGGGAAAGCTGGTCAATGAGGAGGACGGCGCTACGGAGGAGCGCAACGGCACCTTCGTCAAATTCGTCCCGGACGGCAGACTCTTCCCGAAATACGCCTTCAAGCTGGAGTATGTCGAACGGCGGCTCTGGATGTATGCGTTTCTCAACAGCGGGCTTTCGCTCTATTTCAACAATCAGCGCTACTACTCCAGAAACGGGCTGATGGATCTTGTAAACAATGAGGTCGGCGGCGAGAGTCTGTATCCGATCATCCACTACAAGGACAAGACGCTGGAGTTTTCGCTCTGCCACACCAATGACTTCGGCGAAAAATACTACTCCTTTGTGAACGGTCAGTTCACTTCGGACGGGGGGACTCATCTTTCCGCGTTCAAGGAGGGAGTCCTCCGGGCGGTCAATGAATATTCCGGCAAGGACTACGACGGGCGCGACCTGCGCGACGGCATCGTAGGATCCATCGCAATCAAGCTCCAGGACCCGATGTTCGAGTCGCAGACGAAAAACAAGCTCGGCAATACGGACATCAAGGGATGGATCGTCGGCACCGTCAAACAGGCGGTCGTGGATTATCTGCACCGGCACACCGACGATGCCAATCTCCTGCTGGAGAAGGTCAAGCGCAATGAGGAGCTGCGCAAGGAGATTTCGGCGGTCCAGAAGAAGGGGCGCGAAATGTCCAAGCGCATGAGCCTGCGCAACAACAAGCTCAAGGACTGCAAGCACCACTTCGGCGACCGCTCCAAATACGCCGACCAGACGATGATCTTCCTGACCGAGGGCGATTCGGCTGGCGGTTCGCTGGAGCAGAGCCGCAACCCGATGTACCAGGCGGTGTTCGCGCTGCGCGGCAAGCCGCTGAACTGCTACGGGCTGAAGCTCGACACGGTCTACACGAACGAGGAATTTTTCTATATCGTTCACACGCTCGACATCGAGGAGGATGTGGACAATCTGCGCTACGCCAAAGTCATCATCGCGACGGACGCCGACGTGGACGGCCTTCACATCCGGAATCTCCTGATCACGTTCTTTCTGACCTTCTTCGAGCCGCTGGTTCTCTCCGGGCATCTGTATATTCTGGAAACGCCGCTTTTCCGCGTCCGGAACAAGAAGGAGACCCACTACTGCTATTCGGAGGAGGAGCGCGACGCGACGGCGAAAAAGCTGGGGAAAGGCGCGGAAATCACCCGTTTCAAAGGACTCGGGGAGATCTCTCCCAAGGAGTTCGGGCAGTTCATCGGGGACGACATCAAACTCGAAAAGGTCACGATCGAACATTCCAAAGGCATCAATGAGATGCTGAAATTCTACATGGGCGACAACAGTCCCGAACGCTGGGACCACATCGTCAACAATCTGGTGTAATCATCATGGCGCAGAAAGGCAGAAAAGATACGAAGAAAACCGGGGCGAAAAAACGGAAAGGCACTGCACCTGAAACGGAAAGCACCGTCTCCGTTCCCGTTGAGGAACCGGCGGAGACGCCCGAAACCATCGAACCGGAAACAGAGAGTGCGGAAATCCCGCAGGAGGACGACGAGGACGAGGATTCCGGAAACGTCGAATCCGCTTCCGTCCAGACCGGTTCCAATTCGCGTCTGCGCGCGATGATGGATCAGAATTTCATCGAATACGCTTCCTACGTCATCAAGGACCGCGCGATTCCCGACATTGACGACGGGCTCAAACCGGTGCAGCGCCGCATTCTGTGGGCTCTGTTCGAAAAAGACGACGGCACATTCCACAAAGTCGCCAACATCATCGGCGAAACGATGAAATACCATCCGCACGGCGATGCTTCGATCGGGGATGCGCTTGTCAACCTCGCGAACAAGGAAACCTATATTGAAAAGCAGGGCAACTTCGGCAACATCATCACGGGGTCGCCCGCCGCCGCGCCGCGCTACATCGAGTGCCGCCTGACACCGCTTGCGCGCGATGTGCTGTTCAACAAGGACATCACGGAGTTCATCGACTCCTACGACGGGCGCAACCGGGAACCGGTCTGCCTTCCCTCGAAGATCCCGACCGTGCTCCTGATGGGCGCGGACGGCATTGCCGTCGGAACGAACACACGGATCATGCCGCACAATTTCAATGAGCTCCTTCAGGCGCAGATCGCAATTCTCAAGGATGAACCGTTCACGCTCTATCCGGACTTTCCGCAGGGCGGCATCATGGACGTTTCCAAATACGAGGACGGACTTGGGAAGCTGGTGATCCGGGCGAAGATCGAAATCGACGGAAGAATCCTTGTCGTGCGGGAGATCCCGGCGGCGACGAATACAACCAAGCTGATGGACACGATCGAAGCGGCGGTGAACCGCAACAAGATCAAGATCGCCTCGTTCAAGGACTACACCGCCGAAAAGATCGACATTCAGCTCACGCCGCTGCGCGGCTACGACCCGAAGAAGGCGCTGAACGCCCTTTACGCCTACACCTACTGCCAGATGAGCGTCTCGTGCAACCCGATGGTCATCATGGACAACCGCCCGGTTCGCATGACGATCAGCGACATCCTGCGCCGCAACACGGACAAACTGGTGCTGTATCTGAAGTACGAGCTTCAGATCGAGGCGGGCAAGTGCCTGGACAAGATTCTGGCAAGAACGCTGGCGCAGATCTTTATTGAGGAAGGCATCTACAAACGGATCGAAAAGTGCAGGACGAACGAGCTGATGTTCAAGGAGGTCCGCACCGGCCTTGAAAAGTTCCGGAGCGAATGGCTTCCGATCGTGGAGAAGCTCCACGAGAACATCGTGAACGGCCCGCACGTCATGCCGATGTCCGCGGAGTTCATGGAGCGGCTCGAACAGCTTTCGCGCGGCGAAATTCCCGACAGCGAAATAGAAAAACTGCTCGCGATTCCGATCCGCCGCATTTCCGCCTTCGAGATCAATGAGAACCGCGAACAGATCGAACTGCTTCAGAAAGCGCTGAACGAGGCGGAAAAGAATCTGAAGCGGATCAAAGCCTATGCGATCCGGTATCTGCAGGGGCTGATCGACAAATACGGAAAATACTTCCCGCGGCGCACCGAGATCCGGCTCGACGGATTCGAGAAAATCGACAAGAGCGCCGTGGCGCTGAACAACATCCGCGTCGGCTGGGACAAGGGCGGCTGCTATATCGGCACCAACGTCAAGAGCGACGACGTGGTGGTCTGCAACGAGTTCGACCATCTGCTCTGCGTGGAGCGCAAGGGGGTCTACAAGGTCATCGACATTCCGGAAAAGATTTTCATAGACCGTCTCTATGAATTCCGGAAGTATGACAAGACGACCGTTTTCGGTGTGGTCTATTCCGACACGAAGACCGGAAAGGTCTATTACAAACGCTGCGTCATCGACAAGTTCATCAAGGACAAGGAGTACCGGATCTGTCCGGAGGGGTGTCGCCTGGAACTCATCACGCCGCGCCCGAACGCCCTGTATGAGTGCCGGATCGACACACCGATCAAGGCGCGGAAGGTCCAGACGATCAATCTTTCCGACGCGCCGATGCGCTCGCCGCGCGCCGGCGGCATGCTTCTCTTCCCACGCAAGCTCCAGAAAATCACATTCCTCCAGTATCTCGACGGCACGGAGGAGGATTCCGAAGGAGATCTCCCCGGTATTCCGCCGGAAGAATCCGAACCGATGACGGAAGTTCCGCCCGAACCGGAAACGGAAGAAAAACAGACCGTGGAGCCGGAGGAAAAGCCGTCACCGAATAAAACGGAGAAAAAACAGAGTCCGCCGCCTCCCCCGCCTTCTCCGCGTCCCGGCAATGAGGAACGCGAGGACGAAAACTGGGGAATCTCCCAGCCGGAACTCGGATTCTGACACCGTCTTTTTTCTGATAACAGCGCCGGGAACGGCGCTTTTTCAGCATTTTATCCTGATAAAACCGAAACTTTCTTGCATGATTCATATTTCAAACGCCGTTTCGGGCTTGAAAAATTCGGAAAAAGAGCTTATTTTTCTCCGTTATACGGAAAAAACAGGGACATGTGAGGTATCGCGATGGCGCAAAACACTGACTTTATTCTGGAACTGCTCCAGGAGAACGGGATGGTCACGGAGGAGCAGGTCAGTGAGGGCTGGAAGAGAGTAGCCGAGAAAGACGGTCAGATTAATATCATCGACGCGCTGAAGGAACTCAAATACGTCGATGAACTTGAAATGATCTCCATGCTCGCCCAGCAGTATGGTCTGGAAGTTCTGGACCTTTCCACCTACCGGATTCCGCCCGAGGTGATTGAAACCGTTCCGCGCGATATTGTGCATCAGTATAAGATTGTTCCTGTCATGAAGCACGACGATGTTCTGACCATCGCCATGAGCGATCCGACCGATATGGCAACGCTAGACTCCATCCGTTTTCTGCTGAAATGCGATGTTGATGCCGTTATTTCCCCGATGGATCAGATCCGGGCTGTCATGGACAAATACTATTCCACGCAGGAAGCCGCCGTCAACGCGTTCATCGAGGAGATGGGGGAAATGGAAGCCGTGGAACAGGCGGCGCAGGAGGCCGCCGAGGAAGGCGGAGCCAATGAGGACGATGCTCCGATCATCCGGCTTGTGACACTGATTATCGTCGAGGCGTTCAAGCTGCACGCTTCGGATATTCATCTGGAGCCCCTGGAAAAGACCTACCGCATCCGCTACCGGGTCGATGGCGCGCTCCGTGTGATGGAGAGTCCTCCGAAATATCTTCAGGCGAACATCACCAGCCGTGTCAAGATCATGTCCAAGCTGGATATCTCCGAAAAGCGTCTGCCGCAGGACGGCCGTATTCAGCTCCGGGTGAAAGGCTGCGACATCGACCTGCGCGTCTCAACCATTCCGACGACGCACGGAGAGAGTATCGTCATGCGAATTCTGGAAAAAGCCAGTATTCAGCTTGAAATCCCGCAGCTTGGCTTCTATGCGGACGACCAGGCAAAGATCAACAAGATCATCAACATGCCCGACGGCGTGTTCCTCGTGACAGGCCCGACAGGTTCCGGAAAGACCACCAGCCTTTATGCATTTCTGAATACGATCAACACGCCGAACCGCAAGATCATCACGGTGGAAGACCCTGTGGAGTATCAGCTTGCCGGCATCAACCAGGTGCAGGTGAATCCGCTTGCGAAGATGACCTTTGCCAACGCGCTGCGCGCGATGCTTCGTCAGGCGCCGAACATCATCATGGTCGGCGAGATCCGCGACATGGAAACGGCGGTGATTGCGATCAACGCATCGCTGACGGGGCATCTTGTCTTCAGCACGCTGCACACGAACGATGCGCCGAGCGCGGTGACGCGTCTGATCGATATGGGCGTGCAGCCGTTCCTTGTGGCGTCGGCGGTCAAGGCGATCATGGCGCAGCGCCTGCTGCGGCGCGTCTGCAAGAACTGTATGGAACCGACAACGCCGACGGCGAACGAGATCCGTCTTCTGGGGCTGGATGAAAAGTTCATGGACACGGCAACTCTGTTCAAGGGAAAAGGCTGCCCGGTCTGCGGCGGCACCGGCTACAAGGGGCGCCTCGGCATTTACGAGATTTTCCAGGTCGGCGAGGAGATTCAGCATCTGATTTACACGAAATGCTCCGCCGACATCATCCGCGATGCTGCGCGCAAAGGCGGTATGATGACGCTTCGCGAGGACGGCCTCCGGAAGGCGGCTGCGGGCATAACAACCCTTTCCGAAGTGATTGCAACAACAATCGGCGATGCGGAATAAGCACAGCCGGAAGATGGAGAAAATGAGAAAATGCTTGATTCCGAAAGCCAGACCTTGAAAGATATCCTGCTCGGGGAAAACCTCATCAGTGAAGAACACATGAAGGAGGTGGAGGAGGAGCAGGAGCGCAACGGCAAATCGCTCAAGGAAGTGATTGTCGATTTCGGACTCCTGACGGAGATGGACATTCTGGAGGCGATCGGCAGAAACCTCGGGCTTGAGGTTCGCGCTGTCGGGCTTGAAGAGGATCCGCCGTGGGAGGTCATCAAAATGATTGACGGCGATACGGCGCGGATGCTTGGCGTCGTTCCGATGGCTTTTGACGGGACCACGCTCAGCATCATGCTCCGCGATCCGCTGAACTATCAGGTGGTGGACGAAGTCCGTTTCATCGTCGGCAAGGATGTGAATCAGATCGTGGTGCCGGAATCCCAGGTGGAATCGGCAATTGAGAAATTCTATCCGGTTGACGTGACAACCACGATGCACGACATGCTGGCCGAACTGAATCTGGATACGGAAGTCAAGGAAGAGGAAGCCGAGCAGAGCGCGGATGAACTGGAGGCGCAGGCGAATGAGGCGCCGATCATCAAGTTCGTGGACGCGGTGATGTATCAGGCTATCAAGGACAAGGCTTCCGATATTCACTTTGAACCGTTTGAAAAAGAGTTCAAGATCCGCTGCCGTATTGACGGAGCGCTTTATGAAATGGCGCCGCCGCCGAAAAATCTTGCCATTCCCGTGATCAGCCGTGTCAAAATCATGAGCGGCTTGAATATTGCCGAGCGCCGTCGTCCGCAGGACGGCCGTATTCAGCTTAAAGTCGGAGGCAAACCCATTGATCTGCGCGTTTCGACGCTGCCGACGCAGTTCGGTGAATCGGTGGTGCTCCGCGTGCTGGACCGGTCTGTTGTGAATCTGGATCTGGACGCGCTCGGCATCCGTCCGGAAAATCTGGCGAAAATCCGCGATATCATTCAGCTTCCGAACGGAATTTTCATTGTGACCGGTCCGACCGGTTCCGGGAAAACGACGACGCTGTATTCAGCCCTGAAGGAGATCAATAAGACCGAGGACAAGATTCTGACTGCGGAAGACCCGGTCGAATATGACCTGGAAGGTATTATTCAGCTTCCGATCAACGAATCGATCGGGATGACGTTTGCCCGTGCGCTCCGCGCCTTTCTCCGTCAGGACCCGGATATCATCATGCTTGGAGAGATCCGCGACCTGGAATCTGCGCGCATGGCTGTGGAAGCCTCTCTCACCGGGCATTTTGTGTTCAGTACCCTGCACACGAACGATGCGGCCGGCACGGTGACGCGTCTGATCGACATGGGGGTGGAACCGTTCCTGATTACAAGCTCGCTTCAGGGAGTGATCGGCCAGCGTCTGATCCGGCGGATCTGTCCGCGCTGCAAGGCGTCGTTCGTGCCGACCGACGAGGATCTGATGCTGCTCGGGCTTGACCGCGCGGATGTCGGCGACAACAAGTTCTACTATGGCAAAGGCTGTCAGAACTGCAACAACACCGGTTACAAGGGCCGGAAGGCGCTGACGGAGATGTTCACCATGCACTCCCAGCTGATAGATCTGATTATGAAGAGTTCTCCGACAGTCGTTCTGCGCGACAAGGCGCGTGAACTCGGCATGGTGACCATGCGCGAGGACGGGATCCAGGCTGTCCTGAACGGCGAAACGACAATGGAAGAAGTCTTAAGATATACATAACCGCGGGAGAATGAGAAATGCCATTATACCAGTACACTGCGATGGACTCCACCGGCAAGGAGCAGAAGGGTAAAAAAGAGGCGGCCAGCGAGGAAGAGGTCGCAATTTTTCTGAAAAATCAGGGACTTTTTCCAACATCAATTAAATCCGGAGCAAAGGGCGGCGGAAAAGGCGGAAAAGGCGGCAAGGACGCTAAAGGCGGCGGAGGCGGATTCAATCTGAACATCAATCTCGGTCCTATGGTCATCAAGACAAAGGATCTGACGATTGTGACACGGCAGATGGCAATTCTTCTGGAAGCCGGCCTCCCGCTGATCCGTTCGCTGAAAACACTTTCGAGACAGTCGAAAAATCCTGCGATCAAGAAAATTCTGGATGAGACAGCTTCCTCCGTGGAAGGCGGAGCCACGTTTTCCGAGGCGCTTGCCCAGCATCCGAAGTCCTTTGATAAACTCTATCTGAATATGATCCGCGCCGGGGAAGCCGCCGGTAAGCTGGAACTGATTCTGGACCGTCTTGCCATGTTCATGGAAAAGGCGGCGAAAATCCAGGGCAAGGTCAAATCGGCAATGGTCTACCCGATCATTGTGTTGTGCGTAGCCGGTATCATCTGTGCAGGTTTGATGATCTTCATCGTCCCGAAGTTCGAGAAAATGTTTACCGAACTTCTGGAAGGCGAGCCGCTCCCGATGCTGACGCAGATCGTTATCGGAATCGGGCGTTTCATGTCGGAACAGTATCTTGTCATGATCGGCGGCATTGTCGGACTCGTGATTCTGATCAAGATTATTCTGAAAATTCCTTTCCTGCGTTTCTATATTGACTGGGCAAAATACAACATGCCGCTGTTCGGCCCGATTGTTTCCAAGTCCGCCATTTCCAAGTTCGGGCGGACCCTGGGAACGCTGATGGGTTCCGGCGTGCCGGTGCTGAACTCGCTGACCATCGTGAAGGAGACCTCCGGAAACGAAGTGGTCGCCACAGCCGTCGTCAAGGTTTACGAGGCGGTGAAGGAGGGCGAAGGCATGGCGCCGCCGCTTCAGGCGACCAAGATCTTCCCCGAAATGGTGATCAGTATGATCGAGGTCGGCGAGGAGACCGGTAAACTGCCGGAAATGCTGGACAAGATCGCGGACACCTATGACGAGGAGGTCGACAATGCCGTGAGCGCCCTGACCTCCATGATCGAGCCGATCATGATGGTCGGTCTGGCGGTCATCGTCGGCGGTATCGTGATTGCGCTTTTCATGCCGATGATCACCATTATTGAAAAACTTGGAACCTGAGACCGTTTCCAAATCCTGGAGTTCTTATGGAACAGAAAAAAAACACCAACGCCTATGCCGTGGTCATGGCGGGGGGCAAAGGCGAACGCTTCTGGCCGCAAAGCCGTCTGTCCAATCCGAAGCAGCTGCTGCGCCTTCTTGGAAATCTGACGCTGATCGAACAGACCATTGAGCGTCTCTCCGCCATATTTGATTATTCACACATCATTGTAGTGACCAATACAAACTATGTTGCGCCGATGCGTTCACTGCTTTCTCATCTGCCGCAGGAGAACATTATCGGCGAACCGGAGGGAAAAGACACCGCCCCATGCATCGCCAATGCGGCTGCATATATCCGGAACCATGCAAAAGGCGCGGATCCGGTGCTCTGCCTTTTCCCTACGGATCACATCATTACGGATACGGCGGCATTTTACGACACCGTTAACGACAGTCTGGCCGTGGCGGAGAAAACACATCAAATGGTCACGATCGGTGTCAAGCCGAACGCGCCGATGACCGGTTACGGTTATATCGAGGTCGGCGACCGGATGGATTTCCCGGCAAGAACGGCATTCCGGAAAGTCTGCGGGTTCAAGGAGAAACCCTCTCTGGAGCTTTCCGAAATCTACGTGGCCGACGGGAAACATATGTGGAACAGCGGCATTTTCATTTTGAATCTTTCCTCGCTTGTCAGCGCGCTGAAACAGTTCGCTCCGGACATGTACCGTTTTTATGAAGGAATCTGTGCCTATTACGCAAACCGTGGAACGGAGTCCGTCCTGGCCTCTCTTTACAGGACTGTGCCGGAAATTTCCATCGACTACGCCGTTATGGAAAAAGCCGGAAACATTGTAACCGCGGAGGCCGCTTTCGATTGGGACGACGTCGGTTCATGGACCTCGATGCGCAACCAGATCGTGCCGGAAAAAAACAATAACGTGGTGCGCGGACTTCATGCGGGGCTGGACACCAGTGACTGTATCATTGTCGGCAATTCCAACCATCTGATCGCGACAATTGATGTCAAGGATCTTGTCATCGTCTCGACGGAGGATGTCACGCTGGTCTGCAACGCGAAGTCGGCGCAGCGGGTTAAGGAGCTTGTCAAACTGATTGCCGGACAATCCGATCTGGCCAAATTTGTCTGAGATCGCGGAATGATGCCTTCGGAAGAAAAACTGACGCTTCTGAATGTCGGGAATACACGTGTCCATCTTTACGACTCCCTGCCGGACGGCACAATCATCAAGCGGGCGGTTTTTGAAACATCCGCCTTTCCGGATTCTTCCGTCAAATGGATGGATTGTTCCCGTCATTTTGCTGCAGCTTCCGTCGTTCCCCGTGTGACAAAACGCCTTTCCGAACTTGGCGTTTTTGTTGTTTCTCCTGAAATGACGTTTCCTTTTTCCGTCAAAACCCTTGATCTTTCCACGGTGGGAGCCGACCGTCTGGCAAATGCCGCACGATTGACGGAAGGAAAACTGCCGGCGGTCTGCATTGATTTCGGGACAGCCGTCACTTTTGAATTTGTGACGGAAGACGGCGAATTTGCCGGCGGTGCGATTCTGCCGGGCCGGATGCTTCTGCGTCATGCCCTGCACGATTATACGGCCCAGCTTCCCCTGCTTGACCTGACGGATGCCGTTCCGGCAATGCCCGGGCGCAATACTTGCGATGCAATGCGGATCGGCACCGATCTCGCCGCGATCGGCGCGGTCCGCGAAATTCTTTTTTCTCTGGAAAAACAGTATCCGCCGGATTCTCTCCGGAAAGTGGCCTGTGGGGGCGACCGGCATTTTTTCCTGAACCATCTGGATCTGGAAGACGGGGGAGATGATTTTACTTTGCACGGCATCCGTAAAATCTGGGAGTGCAATAGCTGATGCGTGTCAAGGCATGTGGGATCAAGACGGAAGAGGAACTGGAAGCGGCCATTGCGGCAGGAGTCGATGCCGTCGGTTTTCTGGTGGGACAGGTGCATGCGTCAGGCGACTTCATTCTTGCGAGCACCGCAGCGCGTCTTGTCCGTGCCCTTCCGCCGTATGTGACGCCCGTTCTGGTGACGCATCTGACGGAACCGTCCGCGGTCTGGGAACTTGTGGAGCAGACTTCCATTCCCACAATCCAGCTTCACGGCGGAAACACAGTGGAACAGGTCGCCTGCCTGCGGGACCGGCTGGGACCGGCCGGAAAGCTTGTTTATGCCGTTCATGTTATTGACACAGAGGTCGTTCCGGCTCCGGAAGCGTATTATCCGTTTGTGGATGCGATTCTTCTGGACTCAATGGATCGGAGTGCGGGAAAGGTTGGAGGTACAGGGATAACCCACAACTGGAATGTCAGCGCAGCCGTTGTTGCTTCCGCGCCTTTGCCTGTCATCCTGGCGGGCGGACTGAATCCTGTGAATGTTGCCGGCGCGATCCGTCAGGTGCGTCCGTTTGCCGTGGATGCCAACAGCGGGCTCCGCGGATTTGACGGCATGCTCGACTGCCAGCTTTGTGCCGCATTTGTCCGGAATGCAAAACAGGCGCTTTGAATCTACTCCTCCAGTTTTTTCCGGATATAGCGTTTTGTTTCCTCCGGAAAAGCATCAAACTGTTTGAGGATTCCGGTCTCTTCCAGAATTTCGTGAACAGATTTCTTTTTTCCGGCAGGTTTCAAGTGGACGGAACCGTTGATCCTGCCGATTGGAACGCAATTCCGATGATGCGGGCAGAAGATCACCGCCTGATCCGGATCGTCGTTCTGACGGAATCCGGCGATATAAAGATAGGAAACATGATCTTCCGTCAGCACCTGTCCATCTTCGGCGGGTTTCGTTCCTGAAAGAGGACAGACAAAAACCTGGGGATCGGTCAGATACTCCATCTTCCGCAGTATTTCAAATCCTCCTGCGCCGCTCCGGTCCGGAAAAGATCCGGAAGAATCTTCGCTGTACATTCCTGCCGCGAGAAGAATCTGTTTGATGTGGGACTGGCATATCCGTCTCTGTCCGGTTTCATGCACCGTGTCCATCGGGGGAAAAAACAGAGAAGATGCCAGGAAAAGAGTGGTCGGAATTGCAATCAGGGCGGCAATCAAAGTATGCCGGATGAGTTTTCCCGCTTTTTCCGGCTGCCGGACATTCCAGCAGAAATACAGAATCGTACAGGAAATGAACGTCAGGAATCCCAGACCCGGTATCAGCATGAAGAGATAAAGAAAAACAATCCCTGCCACCGGCAGCGCGTCCGCAGCACGTTCCGGGAGGGGGGAAGAAGGGGGCCGCTGCGCGCCGGAGGCATCGTCGTTTTTCCGGATGACGATTTCAGTCCGGCATATGGGACATGGCGCTGCATGACCGATCCATTCCTCCTCGGCTTCCATCCGGTTGCCGCAGTATGGACATCTCATGTGGAATTTCACAATTATACTCCATTTGTTGCTTCCGCCCTGCTGGGGACACATTATAGACGGGAATCGGAAATATTTCAAGGCGGATTTCCGGGAAAGACAGGGAAACTTCCGGAGAAGGGAGCAGACAACATCCGTGCCTGGAACAGAGCGGGCGGAAACGGTTTCCTCCTGCTGCTGGCGGAGGCAGATCGACGGGAAATTATCCCGAATCTTGCAAAAAAATCTTGAACAGTCGTTGCAAATCGTTCCGAATATGCTATATTAGTTAAATATACCGTTTTGTTTCCGAAAGGAACAGTGTTGTTTTGTATAAAGACTGCAAGTTATAACATAGGAATCAGGGAGTAGAGTCTTGAAATTATTACTGACAGGAATCACGGGGCTGGTGGGCGCGTCTTTTGTGACCGCAACACTTCGCAACAGGGACGATATTCGGATTGTCGCAATATGCCGCAGCGGCCGAGGGCAGACCGCGCAGGAACGCGTCAATCAGGTCATTGCCGAACAGTGTGCTTTTGACGGAACACCCGAACTGACGGAAAACATGCTTGCCAGAATCGAAGTCATCAGCGGCGATGTCAAGAAGTTTCCTGTCGATGAAATCGTGGCGAAAGGCCCCTATGACGTATTTTTCCACTGTGCCGCGGACGTGAACCTCGGAAAAGATCCCGAGGGGAAAACCTATGCCACCAATCTGGAAGGCACAAAGAATGCGCTGGCTCTTGCCCATATGCTGAAGGTGAAGGCGCTCCATTACGTCAGTACCGCGTATGTGGCGGGGAAAACCAACGGCGTGGTTCTGGAAGGCGACCTCCCCGCAACGGACTGGGTCAACTCCTATGAAAAGAGTAAGTTCGAAGCGGAAAAGCTGGTTCAGCAGTGCGGTATTCCCTATACCATTTACCGCCCCTCCATCATCGTCGGCCGCCTTTCCGACGGTTTGATCCGCAAACCGCTGGCTTTCTACCGCATTCTCGAATTTCTCGGCAGTGTGAAACGTCATCACTGCATCCGCAACCATATTCCGCAGAATGCCCCGATCAAGCTCAGCCTCCGTCTGGAATCGGAGAAGTCGGACAAGATTTACTTTGTTCCGATCGACTATGTCCAGAAGGCGATTTCCACGATCTTCACGCTTCCGGTGGAGAACAAATGCTATCACATCACCGGGGAAAGCCCCGTTTCCACGGACGACATCAACATCGCCGTTTCCGCTGTGCTTCAGGCGGAAGGTCTTCAGGTTCTGAGCCATGTCGAGAATCCGACCAAGGAGGAGAAGATGGTGCAGAGGATGATTGAGGATCTCATGCCTTATTTTGCCTCGCAGATCACCTTCGACAATACGCAGGTCAAGGCGGTTCTCGGCGCGGAGGCGCTGGCATGGCGGCTGGACATCAATTTCCTGAAAAAGATGGCGAAATCGTATTACGGCCAGACGGTTCCCGCTCTTGTCGCGGAATAATTTCCTGCGGTGTTCCCTGCAGCCGGCATTCTGCAAAAGGAATGGTGGAATGCTTTTTCGACTTTCTTTTCCAATAGAAAGGAGCTGACGCATGTCCGGCCCCATGAAACAGAACTATCAGTTTCAGAGTATCGACAATCCGGGAATGGTTGCGCTGGATCACCGTCTGGTGTGCCCCGCGTGCCGGGAGATCCTTTGCCGTGCGGACATTGAATCTTATCCGTTCTGCCCGTTCTGCAACCACCATTTTGGAACAAACCCCGCGCTGGAAGACTTTATTCTGGAACCTCTAGTGGACAACTGGATGCGCCGCCAGCCCGGTTTCAAAGCACAGGCGGAGGAAAATCCGTTCCAGATGCCTGATCTGAGATAAGTTCCGAAACGCTTACTGGTCGAACAGCGACGGCTGAATCGGACCGTTTTCTTCTTTTTCCTTCCGGTATTTCTGGCGGGAGTCGCGGATCATATAGCGCGATTTCGTGATAAGCGAGGGTTGTCCCGCCTCGGCAATGGAGTTGTTTTCCAGATTTTCCAGGATGTCCTGTGCACGCGAGATGACCTCCTCCGGCAGTCCTGCAAGTTTGGCGACGTGGATGCCGTAACTCTTGTCCGCTCCTCCCGGGACAATCTGGCGCAGAAAGATGACCTGATCACCGTATTCGCGCACGGCAACGTTGTAATTTTTCACTCCGCGCCGTGTGATTGCAAGTTCCGTGAGTTCATGATAATGGGTGGCGAACTGGGTTCTTGCGCGGCAGGAGGGGTGATCCAGCAGAAATTCCGCGACCGCCCAGGCGATGGAAAGTCCGTCGAATGTGCTTGTTCCGCGTCCGATCTCATCCAGAATCACGATGCTTTTCGAGGTGGCGTTGTTCAGGATGTTCGCGGTCTCGACCATTTCCACCATGAAGGTGCTCTGTCCGCGTGCGATGTCGTCGGATGCACCGACGCGCGTGAAGATCCGGTCCGCAACGCCGACATGCGCGCTTGCCGCCGGGAGGAAGGAACCCATCTGCGCCATGATGACAAGAAGCGCGGTCTGGCGGATGTAGGTGGATTTTCCCGCCATATTGGGGCCGGTGATGATCATCATGCGGTTGTCCTCGCCGTCCAGAAGCGTATCATTCGGGATAAACCGTTCTCCTTTCATGGCGCAGTCAAGCACCGGATGGCGCCCGGCACGGATGTCCAGGAGATCGTCGTCGGCGACCTTCGGGCGGCAGTAGGAGTAGCGCTGGGCGCAGTCGGCGAGCGCGCAGAGAACGTCTACTTCGGCGAGTGCGGCAGCGCTCAGCTGAATCTGCGGCGTGAATGTTCCTGCAAATCTGCGCAGGTCCTCAAACAGCTGAATTTCCAGTGCTTTCGCCTTGTCTTCGGCACCGAGAATGCGGCTTTCCATTTCCTTGAGTTCAGGCGTGATGAAGCGTTCGCTGTTGGCCAGCGTCTGCTTGCGGATGTAGTCGTCCGGAATGGATGCAAGATGCGTTTTCGTGACCTCGATAAAATAGCCGAACACACGGTTGTAGTTGACCTTCAGCGATTTGATGCCGCTGCGCTCCTGTTCCTTCGCCTGAAGCTCGGCAACCCAGCGTTTCCCTTCAGTCGCGGCTGAGCGGAAGGTGTCCAGCTCCGGATTGTAACCCGTGCGGATCACGCCGCCGTCGGAAATAGCTGCCGGCGGTTCATCGACGATCGCGGAAAGAATTTTTCCCGCAAGTTCGGGCAGTTCACAGATATTTTCCCGCAGGCGTTCGACAAGCGGGAGATCGTAGGAGGAAAGCAGCGTCCGGATCGCGGGGATCATTTCAAGACTGTTTGCAAGCGAAAGCATGTCGCGGGGATTGACGGTTCCGACGTTGAGACGCGCGATGATGCGTTCAAGATCACGCACCGCTCCCATGGTTTCACGCAGCTCGGCAAGCGTCAGCGGGTCATCCTTGAGAATGCCGACCACATCCTGCCGCTCAACGATCCGATCCACATTCTTCAGCGGTTTCAGCAGCCAGTTGCGCATCATGCGGCTTCCCATCGGCGTGCTGGTGCGGTCGAGCACATGGAGGAGCGTATTCTCCTTTGAGGCGCCGAACATCGGCTCGACCAGCTCCAGATTGCGCTGGCAGATCGGATCGAGGGCGAGATATTCCTCCGGGCTGTGGAACCTGAGCGAGCGGATATGCACGACATTGTGCCGGAGATTTTCGGATGCATAGTAAATTACCGCGCCCGCGGACTGAATCGCGAGCGTGCGCCCGCGCAGACCGAATCCGTCAAGTGTCATGACCTGGAACTGCCGTTTCAGCAGCTCTTCGGCGTTTTCGAGGGAAAAAATCCAGTCGTCGAGCGGTGTCCAGAGAATCTGTTTCTGCGTGTAGGGGAACGATTTTTCCTCCTCCCAGAGACGCATCAGCGAGGCGGGAAGAAGACATTCGCGCGCCTGAATGCTGTAAAGCTGGGATTCCAGTTCCGCCAGGGATGCGAGTTCGGAGGTTTTGAATTCCGCGGTGCTGATGTCCATCCACGCAAGTCCGAATTTGTCTTTGGCGGCGGTCAGGGCGCAGAGAAAATTATTCCTGTGGGGGTTCAGCACGGAGGAATCAAGCACCGTTCCGGGCGTAATGATCCTTGTGATGCCGCGCTTGACAATGCCTTTGGCGAGTGCGGGATCCTCCAGCTGTTCCGCGATGGCGACCTTGACTCCGGCCTCCAGCAGTTTCGGAAGATAACTGTCGAGCGCGTGATAAGGAATGCCGCACATCGGATAACCGGCGCGCTTGGTCAGCGCGATCTCAAGAATCGGACTTGCTTTGTGCGCGTCCTCGTAGAACATCTCATAAAAATCACCCATGCGGAAGAGCAGAACGGCGCCTTCCGGCGTTTCGGCCTTCATCTGCATATACTGCCGCATCGCGGGTGTCAGATTGCTGGTTTCCTGCATGATTCTCCCATTGGATTGCTTGGTGGAAACAAGTCCGTCATACGGATGTCATCTTCGGGATTTTTCCATCCTGACGTTGAACAGAATACTATAACGCGGAAACAAAAAGCGTCAAATCAAATAGGAATTTTATCTGAAAAAAAAGACGCGCAACCGGATCCGGTCTTCCCTTGTTTTCCGCTCAGAATTTCGTATGTTCCACAATCAGAAGGAGCGGATGAATGGCATGAACTATTTCCGATCGCGGGATGCCGCCTGAACCAGTTGACTGCAAAGCTGCGGAAAAGAAATCCCCGCGGCACGCGCGGCCTTCGGAACAAGGCTGTTCGCCGTGCATCCGGGGATGCTGTTGCCCTCCAGAACGCAGATGCTTCCATCTTCCGGAGAGGCCATTACATCGACACGCAGAATTTCCTCCGCGCCGGAAATCTCGTAAAATTTCAATGCCGCCGCCTGAATCTTTTTCTGGAGTTCTTCCGGAATTGTGCGCGGCGGGCAGAGGTATTCCGTATCGCCATGTGCATGGGTGTATTTCGCGTCGTAATCATAAATCTTGCCAGCGTAACGGATCTCAATCACCGGAAGCGGTTTTCCGTCAATGATTCCGACGGTTGTCTCCACACCTTTGAAAAATTCCTCAACCAGCGCTGTATTTCCATACTGAAACACGAGATCCATGGCTTTTTTCCAGTCCGCCTCCGTTTCAACGAGCGTGATGCCGAACGTGGACCCTTCGCTGGCGGGCTTGACGATCAGCGGCAGAGTGAACCCTTCGGGAATCGTTTCCGTCCGTTCCGTCAGCACGGTGTATTTCGCGTTCGGAATTCCGAATTCATCCATGCGTTTCTTGCTGGCAACCTTGTCCATAAGGAAGGCGCACGCCGTGGAACTGGAGCCGACAAAACGGATATGAGCGTCCTCCAGCAGTTTCTGAATACGGCCGTCCTCGCCATAGCCGCCGTGCAGAACCGGCCAGACCACATCAGCCCACTCCTTCATCTCCGGGGTGATGGCAAGCTCCCGGATGTCATATTCGCGCACCTCATATCCGGCCTCGCGGAGCGCGTCCGCAACCGCCTTGCCGGATTCCAGCGAAACCTCGCGTTCACTGCTGACCCCGCCTTTGAGCACGAGAACTTTCAAAGGCGCGTTTTCCTTCCTGACGGACTCCATCTTCACAAACCTCACTTCCGGCTGCAGCACCGTATTGTATTTTTCTTTTACGCGCCGGATCATTTCCTCAACCAGCGCGGCAACATCCGATTCTTTTCCGGGCAGATCCTTTTCCGCCTTCACGATCCAGTTCGCGTGCGCCGCGCTGATTGCGTATGCGCCGCGTTGAAGGAGCTTGCAGTCCGCCTCCTCCAGCAGTTTTCCCGCAGGTATTTCCGGTGAAGGATTGCGGAAAACACTTCCCGCGCTCCGTCCTTTCGGCGCCCGGCTCCGGCGGGCGAGTTCCGCCGCGATGCGTTCATTTTCCTCCTCCGGATCGACGGGAAGAAAACGCAGAATCAATTCCGTGACAAGCAGTTTCCCTCGAACGACCGGGGAATTCCGGTAGGAAAGATGAAGCTCCTCCTGCGTGAAAACAGCTTCCCGTGCCTGCTCTTCCAGGAGAATTCCCTTTGCCGAAACCAGAAAATCGGAAAGCGATTTTCCCATAGCACCCGCATTCATGGCAAGCGCGCCGCCGAGGGTCCCCGGAATCCCGCAGAGCGCGGAAGCTCCGCCGAGGGAGTGTTCCGCGGCAAAGCGGATCACGCTCAGAAGAGAGCATGCCGCCCCCGCGCACACGGTTCCATCCGGCAGCAGTTCCATCTTTCCGAATTGGGAATGGAGGGGCAGTTTCAGGAAAAGCAGGTCAGACAGTTCCGTATCGGATCCGACGAGATTTGTCCCGTTGCCCAGGGGAAATACCTTTCTGCCGAGCGTATATGCCAACCCTATCGCGCAGCGCGCATCAGAGACATTCGCCGGTTCCACCAGAAAAAACGGGGCGGAACCCGCCCCGAGTGAACTGTAACGATCCCATGATGCCTGAGCGGTGATCCGGGAGGAGGCGGACAGGGCCGCCTGTAACACGCTGGATCTGTCCGGCTGTCCGGCAGGAGACATGAAGCGCCTCCGATCGCTTATTTTTTCTTGTAGACCTTCGCCGGATCGAAAACGCGTTCGCCGATCACGACCAGATCGCCGTTCTTTTCCAGTCTCCGGAAGAAGCAGGAGCGGTAGCCCTCATGACAGGCTGCCCCGCCGATCTGTTCCACTTTGAAGATCACCGTGTCCTCATCGCAATCGACAAGAATTTCCTTGATGACCTGCGTGTTGCCGGACTCTTCGCCCTTTTTCCAGAGTTTGTTCCGGGAACGCGACCAATAGGTGGCGACGCCGCTTTTCAGCGTTTCGTTCCAGGACTCCTCGTTGATGTAGGCGAGCATGAGTACGTCGCCGGTTTTCCAGTCCTGTGCAATGGCGGGAATCAGTCCCCCGCTCTTTTTAAAATCCAGATTCAGCATGAAATAGTTCTCCAGATGGTTCGTATTAAAAATCTCGTGTTCGGTCCGATCAATAGAAGGATTCCGTCAGCTTGCCTTCTTCCTTCTTGAGCTCTTTTTCCATTTTTTTGATGCCGACGTCCACTTTTGCTTCGGTCTTTCTGATCTCGGCTTTAGCTTCAGCCTCCACTTTCTTTTCATCGGCTTTGGCGGCGGTTTCGGCCTTTTTTACATCTGCATCTGCTTTTGCCTCAATCTTCCTGACTTCCGCCTTAGCCTCAGCTTCAACTTTCCTTATGTCGGTTTTGACGGCGGTTTCGGCCTTTTTTACATCTGCATCTGCTTTTGCCTCAATCTTCCTGACTTCCGCCTTAGCCTCAGCTTCAACTTTCTTTATGTCGGCTTTGGTGGCGGTTTCCGCCTTTTTGACATCGGTGTCTGCTTTTGCTTCGACTTTTCTGACTTCGGCCTTAGCCTCGGCTTCGACTTTCTTTATGTCGGCTTTGACAGCCGTTTCCACCTTTTTGAACTCCGTTTTTACGGGTGCGGCTTCTGCTTTCTTTGCAGCGGCGGGAGCGGTGACGGCTTTTGCTTGTTCAGCATTTTTTTCCACCGCAGGCTTGATTTCCTTTGCCGAAGCAGCCTCTGTGGCGGGGTTTGCGAGGGTTTCCCCTTCCTTGCAGAACTGGACAAAAAGTTTGAAGGAGGTGTATTTTTCAGCGGGAGCAATTCCATGGAAACGGAGAATGTTGCCGGGGAGGGCGCTGGTGTACTGCCACGGCATGGAATCCGCCCGGTCCTGATTGTCGATCCAGTCGAAACGATAGGCGAGTTTCAGCAGCGGATCGCCATGGAAGACCCAGTACCAGAATGTGGTGCGGCTGATCTCGATTGTAACGTCGGCGTTCAGCAATCCATTGTCGTCCGTCTTGGAAAAAACCTCCAGATTCTTCAATCCGAAATCGGAATCTCCGGTCAAATCCACTCGTTCGTCGGTAATACCCTTCTGGATGATGAATTCTTCCTCACTGGTGGCACAGCCGGAAATCGCGACCGCAAGACCCAACGCACAAACCGCACTCATGAAAAGTTTCATATTCGCTCTTCTCCATTTCTTAAAAATGACAACCTGACGGATCTTCCGTAATATAGGCTTGTTTTTCGAAAAAAACACCTGGAAATGATAAAAAAATCAAGAATGTGTGACGATTGTCGCCAGAAGTTCGAGATTTTCCGGTCCGAGCGCCTTGATCGAATGGCCTTCGCCGCTTCTTGTCAGCGTGCTGTCACCGGGGACAAGTTCGCGGATGACGCCGTTGTCGTCGGTTTCGGCGCGCCCGGAGAGAATGTAATAAAGTTCATCCTCCCCCTCGTGAACATGATAGCCGATGGAATCGCCCGGTTTCAGAACGATTTTCGCATAGAGGCGCATATTGGAATTCAGTTCGCTTCCCTTTTTCCAGATGTGGTTGAAATTCGCATCTCCGATACCGCCGCGCACCTGGCTGCGGACCTCGAGAGATGCATCATTTCTGCTTTTGAACATGGCGTATTTCTCCTGTTTCAGGGGGAAAGATCTTTCCTTTCCCGCGGTTCCTTCTCAAAATCCGGTCCGGAGGGTTTTACTTTGCCACAGGGCCGAAAATGTTGCCGTATTTCTTACTGTTCAACGCTTCGATGAAGGCGCTGATCTTCGTGAAGGTGCTGCACGGATCGGTGGTCTGATCCATACAGTCCCCGTCGAGGGTCAGCAGAGGCAGATTGACCTTGCGGAGTTCCTCGCGGAGATGTTTGGCGAAACAGCTGTCCGCCAGTGAGCAGCGGCCGAATCCGTGGTTGTAGAGGATGCAGCCGTTGAGTTTTGCCTTCGCCGCGTTCTGGCTGATGTAGTTGACCCGCAGTTTCGGATCAAGATAGCCGACTGTCAGAAGTTTTCTTGCCAGTGAACGATAGGGTTCGTCGGGATCCAGGTCGATCCAGTCAACAAAGTTCACCTCTTCGAATACGATCGGCGCATTGCAGGTATCCTCGATATAGTCCAGAATCTTCGTATCGTAGAACGGCGGCAGGTGCAGCCAGAGAATCCGGTGGGTGTCGTCGATGGAATAGTGTTTTTCGGCCCATTCCCGGCGTTCGGTCAGCTCCTGGAGGAACTGGCCCTGAATGTCGATCAGCTCCTTTTTGCCCCAGAGCTGGGAGAAGAGAATCGCATTGTAGACGCCTTCGGCGCCGCGGATCAGCGGGGGGCTGCTCCAGCGCAGATCGTTGCATTTCTTCGAGATCGCGGCGGCCTGGTTGGAAAAGTCGCACGCTTCGGAAAGTCTGCCGGGATCCATCTTGATTCCGAGGGCCTTTTCCATTTTGCCGACCGCTGTTTCAAGCCCTTCGGCGATTGTTTCCACGGCGTTGTCGTCATTCATGCTGACGGGCGTGTGAAGCGAATAGAAGCGATCGGAGAATCCATACTGGCGCGCGAGATCCTGGAAGATTCTCTCGCCCTGCTGGCAGGGCTGGGAGGTCGAGACGCCGAAATCGGGTTTCGGCAGGTCGATTCCCTCGAGAACCCGCAGGAAGGAGCACGTCTCCGCGGCAAAGCCCTTGTATGCCGCCACGTCGAGCGCTTTTTTCGTGCGTTTCGAGTTGCGCGCGAAGAGCGCCGCATAGGTCTCCAGCGTCAGCATGCGCACGCCGAGCGCGTTCAGAATCTCGGTCGGGAAGAAGAGGTTGCGCCAGACGGTCGGCAGCTTGCTGGATTTGGACAGGAACTCCCGGCGCGTGGAGTTCGCGCGCATCTGAATTGACTTCAGCGGCACCGGCGCGTATTCGATTTTCCGTTTGATCAGACGGTCTTTCAGCGCCGCGTATTTTCTGGCGAGACAGGCCGCACCGAGCGCGCCCATGACGCGGTGAAACTCCGGAATGATGATGTTGTTTCCGGTGATCTCCTTCAGATAGTAGGCCACCGCGCGGTTGGAGGCGACGCCGCCCTGAAAAACCACGTCGCCGTCGTAATGGAACAGAAGTTCGCCGACGCCGGAGATGATGGTTCTTGCCTGGGCACGGCAGGCGCCCGCGACGATCTGCCCGAGCGGGTAACGGTTTTTGAACTTGTTGATGGATGTGGCGCTCAGCACCGCGCAGACGCTGGAGAATTCCAGATCGGAATCGTAGTTGACCTTTTCGGCCATCTCCTCGACGGGGATGTTCAGTTTCAGCGCGACGCTGTCAAGGAACGCTCCGGTTCCGGCGGCGCAGATGCCGCTCATCTTCGAGGTCCACATCTGCATGGAGTCGTTGTAGATCATTGCCTTGCTGTCCTGTCCGCCGACGTCGAGAATCGCCCGACAGTCGGGATAGTAGTGCAGCGCGCCGGCGACGTGGGCGGAGACCTCGCTGACCTGAAAATCGAAATTCAGGAATTTTTTCGTATCCTCGACAATCTGGCTGCCGGTCACAACGGTGCAGACGACGTTCTTCATCGTCAGGCCCGCTTCAGCAAGAAAATTCTCGACGGTTTTCTTCAGTGCGCCGAGGTTGCAGTGACCGCAGTTGCTGCAGCGGCCCGAACAGGTCAGTTTGCCCGATTCCACCGGCCTTGTCCGCTGGTAGGCGGTATGCGTGACTTTGCCGTCTCCGGTCATCAGAACCGCTTTGAATGTGGTTGATCCGACGTCAATTCCAAGATAATATTTCTCCATAGACACCACTTGTTTCGTATGATTTTTCATTCCTTTTTCATCATTTTAATAATATATACTGAAAATGGATTTTTTCCATGGAAAATGTTCGAAAACGAAGTTTATTCTTTCTTTTTCCTGTTCCGGTTTTCCCCCCGCCGGAAAATGGCAAACGATTTTTTTGACTTTTTCCTTTGATGGGATATGTTATTATCCATGGAAAACGGAAATCAGACGATGAAACGGGATTTAAAAACCTTTTGCATTCTGGTTCTTGCAGGCATGGCAATGGTGCTTTCCGCGGACAAAACCTCCTGGGAAGAGCGTGCAAGAAGCCGGAAAAGTGTCTCAAAGGCGGCACAGGAACTTAACGACATGGCGCGCGGGAGCCGGGTTGCGCGGAATGTGCGCGATCATCTGGAACACCTCGGGCGCGTGATCGACTATGCGCTCAGACAGGAGCAGCTTACCGGTTCGGAGAAACGCCGGGTTGATGCCGTCCGGAGAAATATCGAGCGTTATCTTGATCAGATTGACGAGGAGGGCGAACTTACCTCCCGCGAGGCGCAGAAACTGTATTCGGAAATCACCCGCGGCTACCGCCTGCTCTGGTTCCTCCGGCGCAACAACACGGGAAAAAAACTGCGCATGACGATTCTCGGCAGGGAAATTGAACTCAAGGAGGAGTTCCAGAAAAAAGCCGATAAAAACGCGCTTTCCAAGGAGGAAATGGCAGATATCCTGAAAGCCTATCACAAGGCGCTGCGCATCCGTGACAGAATGCAGATGATTTCCCTTTCCGCCGAGCAGAAGCAGAAGATGGAGCGCTCCTGCTTCGAGACCCTTTCGGAATATTTTGACGTGGTCGAAGGAAAGAAATGAACAACCCCGGCGCGGAGCACACGCACGTATCGGGGATTTCGCCTGCGGCGACCAGCTTGCGCAGCCGGATTGCGGCAGGACTGAGAGTCCTGCACGAAGCAGTTTCTGGCGATGCGAAGCATCGCAATATTAATTGAATAAATATCTTTCAGATCCCTGCGGGTGTGTCTGCGGCGGGCGGCGGCATTTCCGCTTTCTTTTCCGGAATGTTTTCGTGCTTTTCCCCGCGTTTTCCTTCCCGGGCCTTTTCCCCAAGCTGCCGTTTGAGGTCATTGACGATATTCTCGTTGTCGGAACTCATCCGTTCGATGTCGCGCAGGAATTTCAGGCGTTCGGAAGCGAATTTCTCTTTTTCGAGCGCCAGTTCGGCTTCCTTCATTTTCAGCGCGGCGGCATGTTTCTCCTTTTCCGCGGCGAGAGTTGCCTGATGCGCTGCGGAAGCCTTTTCAAAATTGTGTTTGATTGTGCCGATGTTTTTTTCAAAGGTCTCCTTCTGCGCTTTGAGCTGTTTTTCGAGGAGCGCGATGTTGGCGCGGAACTGTTCCGAACCGGCGATCAGTTCGACGGACTGGCGCTGAAGCTCCTGGAGCTGATGATTGGTCGTTTCCGCCTTCTGTTTCAGTTCGGTGTTTTCACGGGAGAAAAGAAGTGTCTGCCGGTAGGTCCGATAGGCGAGGAGCGTCCCGAGCAGGGGGAGAATCAGGAGAAGCGCGGCGCCTCCCATCCAGAGGATTCCCCGGCGGTGCTGGGCGCGGTTCAGGCGTTCGAGTTCCTCCATGCGCTGCGCCATGTCGCGGAAGGTGTCGCCGATCAGTTTTCCGAGCTCCTCGGACTGGCGCCGGGCGATCAGCTGAAATTCGTTCTCCGTTCCCGGCGGAGGCGTATCCGCTCCGGCGGTGGCGCCTGCGGTGTTTTTTTCTTCACTGGATGATGGAACGGAGGTGGTTTGCGGCGGTTCCTGCAGTTCGGGTTCTGCACGGAGCGGGTGGCGTTTGGCCAGTTCTGCCTCAATGTCCGCGGAGGTCATCCCGGAATTCCGGAGTGCGGAAATCTCTTTCAGAACAGCTGCGGACGATTCCGGATAGACCCGGCGCTTGCCCTGCATGACGAAGTCGATATAGGCGGCGTATCTGGAAAGCCAGTCGTTGATCGTGGTCCGCGGGACACCGACCAGTTCGGCAAGTTCGATTACGGTATATTTTTTTTCCGGTTCCATGTCATTTTCCCTCCAGGATCTGATTGATGGCTTCAATATCGCGGCGTATCTGCTGTTTCAGCTCCTCCGGATCGGCAAAGCGTTTTTCCGGGCGGAGAAAGGAGACCAGCTCCGCCTGAAGATATTTTCCGTAAAGCGTTCCGTGGAATCCGCCCAGAAGATGCAGTTCAAGACGGCGGCTGATTCTGCCGTATTCGGCGCGGAAGGTCGGCGAGACTCCCAGATTGACTGCCGCCGGATAACGCACTCCGTCCACGTGCGCGAATCCCGCGTAGACGCCGTTCGGCGGGAGAACTCCGTCCGTGATCGAGAGGTTCGCGGTCGGGGAATCGAGCCTGTTCGTGGCGTTGTGATACCCTTCCCCGACGGTTCCGAAGAGCGAATAATTGCGTCCGAGCATCGACTTTGCCACTTCCAGATTGCCTTCGGTCAGAGCTTTCCGGATCGCCGTGCTGCTGATGATCGCGCCTTCCGGCGTCCGGAGTTCCTCGACCGGGACGAAAGCGAACCCTTTTTCCTTAGCTTTCCGTGCGAGAAAGACGGAGTCTCCGCTGGCGCCTGCGCCGAAGCGCCATTTCCGACCGACGCAGAGACCGTGAACCTTGACACGGTTTCCGAACAGACACGAGTCGAGAAACTCTTCCGGAGCGAGCGAGGCGAACTCCCTTGTAAAGTGGATGGAGACCACGGCGGCCGCACCGCATTGGCCGAGCATCCGGATTTTCTCCTGAGTCGGGAGCAGCAGTTTCGGCGCGGCGCGCGGATTGACCAGTTCCCGCGGATGCGGATAAAAAGTCATGGCGACGGGCACAGAGTGCTGCTGTTCCGCCAGTTTCAGAAGCTCCGTCAAAAGTTTCCGGTGTCCCAGGTGAACGCCGTCAAAAACACCGATTGCGACCGTCACTGACGATATGCTGGCATCTGCCAGTGCGTCGATTGAGTCTGTTTCCAGAACCTTCTTATTTGTCATTTTATCAGAATGCTCCGTCATTTTTCAAGAAAATCACGGTAATATAATAAAAATGACGGATTTTTCAAGCGTCAAAAATCCGTCATTTTTATAAGATTCTGATAGTAAAAGTATTATAATTTTATAAAAAGATTGTCCTCCATGGCGTTATCCCAGCATGTCCGCGATGTCCGCATCGGGTTCCGTCGTTCCCTGAATGCCGAAATTCTTCACGAGAAGCGCGGCGACACCCGGCGAAAGAAACGCCGGAAGGGTCGGTCCGAGCCGGATCTTTTTGAAACCGAGCGCCAGCAGCGCAAGCAGAACGGCAACCGCCTTCTGTTCATACCAGGCAATGTCGAAGGAGAGCGGCAGATCGTTCACGTCGCCGAGCCCGAAGACCTCCTTGAGCTTGAGCGCTATGACGGCAAGCGAATAGGAGTCGTTGCACTGCCCTGCGTCCAGAACACGCGGGATTCCTCCGATGTCCCCGAGATCCGCCTTGTTGTAGCGGTATTTGGCGCAGCCCGCCGTCAGGATCACCGTATCCTTCGGCAGCTGTTCGGCAACGCGCGTGAAATACTCCCGCTTCCGGCTGCGTCCGTCACAGCCCGCCATGACGATGAAGCGCCGGATGGCGCCGGATTTGACCGCCTCCACAACCCTGTCGGCAAGCGCGAGCACCTGATCGTGTGCAAAACCGATGACAAGCGTCTGATTGTCAAGCTGTTCAGGAGCCTTGCACTGTTTTGCAAGCACAATGATTTCAGAAAAATCCTTCTTTGCCCCCGGCTTCCGGTCCGCAATGTGTTTCACGCCGGGATAGCCGGTCACGCCGGTGGTGAAAATGCGTTCCCGGTAGGCGTCCTGCACGGGAACGATGCAGTTTGTCGTCATGAGGATCGGGCCGTTGAACGAGGCGAACTCCCGGTTCTGTGTATACCATGAGCCTCCGTAGTTGCCGGCGAGGTGCGGATATTTATGGAAGAAGGGATACGCGTGCGCGGGAAGCATCTCGCCGTGCGTATAGACGTCAATCCCCGTTCCTTCGGTCTGTTCGAGCAGTTCCTTGAGATCCAGGAGATCGTGTCCGGAAACCAGAATACCCGGATTTGTTCCGACGGAGGTTTTCACTTTCGTGATTTCGGGTTTTCCGAATGTTTCGGTGTTCGCCTTGTCGAGCAGTGCCATCGCGCCGACCGCGGCATTGCCGCACTCCAGCACAAGTCCGGTGAGTTCATCCGCGGAAAGTTCCTTTGTCAGTGAGGCAAGCGCGTGCACCAGAAACTGTTCCACGGCATTGTCGTGAAATCCCAGAACGGCGGCGTGATCGGCATAGGCGCAGACGCCTTTCAAGCCATAGGTGAGCAGTTCCTTGAGCGAACGGATATCTTCATTGGACTCCGCAAGCACGCCGACCGGGGGCAGGGGAGAAGACGGATCAATCCGTTTTGTCCGCTCCTGCGCCTCGCGCGTGAATGCCGCAATCCGTTCCGAATTGAAATTGGCGTTTGTGAGTGTGGCGAACATTGCGCGCATGAGAAATTCCGCCGTATCGCCGTCAACTTTCTCGCTCTTGTTTTCCAGCGCCGCGGCCAGACGTTTCAATTCCGCAATCAGGCGATCCATCGCGTTGGCTGTTTCGGCACCTTTTCCGCAGACTCCCGCAACTGTGCAGGCTTTGTTGGCACAGGTTTCCTGGCACTGAAAACAAAACATTCCCGCATCCATTTCCCCGTATTCTCCTTTGCTGTTCGGGTTTCGAAATATACCGTTCATTGTGAACGGAAGCGCAAGGGATGGAATCCACCGCATGATTCGATGTTTTTTTGAACGAATGAATAAGACGGACTGTTCACCCCTTTATTTCAGACAAGGGAAATCGCAAGAAGTTCCACGCAAATGTGCCCTTGTGCGTTCCAGCTGCGCAAGCTGGTTGCCGGAGGCGAAATTTTCCCCGGCGGCATTGCAGTCTGCTGGTTCAGACGGAACGGTAAAAAAATAATTTTTACAGGAAACAAATGATTCTCTTACTCAATCGTATCCAGCGGGCAACTGTTGCCCGAAGGAGTGACGGCAATTCAGCAGGTGCCGCGTATGTCAGTTTCCTGTCTTTTTTCGGCAAAGCCGGCTTTTTCGCGCGATCCGTTTGACGCGGGGAGGAGAGTAAAGAGCGAAACGCCCGGTTTCGCTGCGGACATCTTACTGTGCGAAGGAGGAGAATCTTTTACTCTTCCGCGACAAAAGGAAAGGATTTTCATCATGGGAAACTGCACTTCAGGAAAAGAGCTCAAGGTCTGTATCGATAAACTTCACACATGGATTCTGGAAGAAATCCGAGACATCGGGAATTACATTCTGATTCTGAAGCATCTGGAACTCAGGCGCTGGAATTCCAATGACGCAAAAGCGACCGCACTTTACAAAATGCTCTATGTCAAAACAGGACATCTGAAGATCAAACGAGCCTTCAGTCAGCTGGAGATCAAAAAATTCATTGATTCTCAGGATTCCATTCTGAAACTGATCCGTAACTTGTCCGGTTTGCTGCAGGAGATTGAAAAAGCGGAAAAGCGGATCAGAAAATGGAAGAATTTCGGAAGCGCACTTGTCGGTCTGATTGATTCAGCTTCCGATATCGAGGCGGACAGGAGGAGAGGAAGGGAAACCGTCAATGAGATCATTGACGACTTTCTTGAGGCGAAAAAATCCCTGAATACCGTCTCCCGGCTGGCAAAAATGATGAACCGGAAAAATATCCCTGTTGTAAAAGAGATTCTCGACGGATATTTTGATTTCTTTCTGAAAGCGGACGGCATCTGCTCCAAGGTTGCCGGCTACGCAGAAAAAATCCACAGCGAAACAGAAAAAACTCTTGGGACGAAAAGTATTTGGGCGGAAGCGGAAAACAATGGTATGAGCTATCTGAACCTGAGAAGAAAAGCACTTCTCAATCTGAAAAGGGAAATTTACTAATAAAGGAAAAAGTCATCCGTATCCTGCAATGACGGTATTGTTCGATAATAATCAGCCATGAGCCGATACCGCCACATATCTCCGATATATCCCAACTTTCCGGAAAAAATTGCTATATAATGATGAAATAAAGCCTGGTTGGATGGCTTCTGTTGAAAGATCTGAGAAAATCTTTTCGAGCAGTCTAAGGCTGCTGAATAATCCCCGCGTTTCTGATAATATTCCATGAGAAGTTTATATGCAGCAGGGAAAAAAATCTTTTCATCAAGAGAAATCTCTGCCGCCATTTCAGACATTCGCAAGGCAAAATCTGGATCATTCAATGCCGAATATGTCAAGGCGGAATAATAGCAGGAAACAGCGAAAAAAGGAAAGAAACAATTTTTTTGATTCAGATAATGATCCTGGCCCTTTAAAAAACAGGACAAAGCATCCTGATATTTTTTTTCATAAAATAAAATTTTACCTTTTGTTTCATAATAAGCAGCCAGAATTTCTGAAATTGCATCTGGCTTATCTGTATTTTCCAGTTCTTTTTCTAGGAGTTGCACACATGATGCGGCTGCTTGCAGATAAGCATCTCGTTTTTCAATATTGCCGGTTTTATTGCAGGAATCCATTAACGCAATATAAATTTCAAGTTTCCGGTTCAAGAAAATCTTCCGGTTATCCATGTCTGCCTCCAGAGCTTTTTCCAGAAAAAACAACGCTCCGGCATAGTCTTTCAGGAGATATTTCGTAATCCCAAGACGATGATTGGCAATAAAATATATGGATTCTCTGCAAGGATCATTGAGCGAGAGCTTTTCCTGGAGTTTTAATATTTGAAGAAGATACCGGATCACCACGCGAGAATCATTTTTTCCCTCAGCCTCAAAAACTTTTTTATACAGAATATCAATTTTTTCCCGAATCTCCGTATCCGAAAGTATTTCCGATCCGGAACAGGGCAAGCGGAAAAACAGAAAAAAAACAGAAAACAGAATAATTGATTTCATTGCATTCCCTTTGGAAATAATTGTAAAAATACAATAACATCAAAAGTGGAAAAGTCAATTTTTCAATCGCAAAGCGCTTCTTCGAGAGCCGCCGGCACAGTGCGTAACCTCGGGGATACGCCAGAACCTCTCGCTACTGAAAATTATAAAAGAGGCGGAAAAATGCGCACGCATTCTTTCACCTCAATGAATACGCCCGGAGCTCTCGAACTTTTTCTGCGAAACAGTTCTCGTCACTGAGCGGTCTGAAGTGCTCCGGGCGGGAATTTCGTGCTGTGTACGACCAGCGTTTCGACGCCGGACCCCGGCAAGGGTCAGCGACCCTTGACCCCGGGAAAAATGCAGACGCATTTTTCCGTTTTTTTTTGAAAAATTTCTTCTTTCATGGCTTGACTGTACTAGTTAGATAGTACAATTTAAAAAAGAATAATGGGAAAGGTGATGTCATGATTCATCTGGATATGGCAAGCGGCGTTCCGGTCTATCTTCAGATCATGGCGGGGATTCGCGCGGAACGTCTTTCGGGACACTACAGGACGGGCGATCGGATTCCTCCCGTGCGGGAACTGGCGCTTGCATTGCGGATCAATCCGAATACGGTGGCGAAAGCATACCGCTGTCTTCAGGAGGAGGGTTTTCTGGAAAGCCGTCCGGGCGGGGGCAATTACATTACCGCGCTTCCCGACATGGACGAAAGCGCCGAACGGGAAACGCGTCTTTCGGAACTGCTGGACTCCCTGCTCCGTGAAACGGATGCCCTGCGGATTCCGCGTTCTCAAGTGGAAGCCATGTTGAAACAGAAACTGCAAAACAGGGAGGACAATCATGTTTCGTGATGCTCTGACACTCTGGCAGCTGGAATGGAAACGCTGCAAATGGCTCTGGACCGGTGTGATCATTCTGATGGCCGCCGGACAGGCAATGCTGAAACTGCCGCAGGAAAATATGCCCGGATTCCTGAAATGGTGTCCGCTCGGGCTGGCTTTTCTTTCGCCGCTCTTCTTTTCCGGAGCCATCGCCTCGATTCTGGTGCGCAATCGGCTTCCGATTCTGCTGACGCTGCCTGTGAAGAGCCGCGGAATCTACTGGATCTACTACTTCGGCGCTCTGATCCTCTGTTTTCTGTTCGCGTCGACTCTATGTCTCACGCAGGTGTTTTCATTTGTGGATCTTCTGCTCGGCGTTTCTCTGCTTTTTCTGATCCATTCCGTTGTTTTCTGGAGCGCGCTGCTCCGCAGGGACGGAAGCGCTTTCGCGCTGGGATTTCTGCTCCTTTTTCCTCTCTACGCTGCCTGGGAACCCCTGATCCTGTTCCTGAATGCTTTTTTCCTGAGTCTGCCGCCGAATTATCCATGGCAGAATCATGGGCTTCCATCCTTTCTCGGGTTTGGAAAAACAGTTTCCGATGATATGGTAAAATATTTTCTTTCGCTTCCGCTTGCGGCGCTGACGCTTGGAATTATTTTCCTGTTCGCGGGTGCAACTCTCTGGAACAGGGGAATCAGCCGCGGACGGAACATCGGCCGCTCTCTGATCCGTTTCCTGCTGATTCTGTTTCTGGCTCCTTCCCTGCTGACGCTGGGAGGTTATGCCGTTCTGACCGGAACGGAATGGATCCTCCACCGCTATTGGGCCAAGCGGATTCCGGTTCAGGAAAAGAGTTCCTATCCCGAATTCTACAATATCCGTTCCGGGGAATTTTATCGCGGGATCAAAGGGACGAACAGAGCAGAAGTGATTCCGGAAAAAGTGCTGGAATTCAGCCGCCGTATCATAAGAGATGGACAAAAGGCAAAACGGTTTCCGCGGCCTGCTTCCCGGACAGTCAGGAAGGGGATGCTTTTTCAAGAGGTGCCGAGAATTTTTCTGTTCGGGCCTCTTACTGTGATAGATGATATTCAGCTTGAAATCTTTTCAAATACATTGATCTTTCCCCAATCGTTTTCTGATTTTGTAAAACGGAAACAGTGGAATGCCGCGGAGGAAATTCTGCGTGGTTCCTGGAACTATCTGGACAATATACAACCGCAATGTTTAGGATGGAAAAAGGGAAAACAGGATTTGTTGATTGAAGAACTGTACAGAATCATTTTTGCACCCACGGAAACGGACGCGCTCCCGCTTCTGCGGACTTTCCTGAAAGAACTGGAACAACTTTCGCTGAAACCTCCTTATGTTTCCGGAGTGGACCTGCCGCCTTATCATGGATTTTTTGCACTTTTGCAGTCCAAAATCATGCTGCACTCTCCAGACGGCCGGACTCAGCAGGTCAATATGGGAATGATTCAGGAGTGTGTCAAAGAGCGATTCTGTTATTTATACTTTTATTCCGCCCTTGCCGAGGGCAACAGGGAAATCCGGAAAGCAGCGGAATGCCGGACGGAAAAAGAGCTGTCCTGTCTTGTTAAAACACTTCGGAATCCGGATGCGCGATTTTATTACTTTGCCATGAGGAATTTTTATGTTGCCAACTATTATCGCCTGAAAGTTCTCGGTATTGCACAGCTCAAATACTGGATCGCCGCTCTGGAAGGGAAAAAGGCGCCTGAACTGCCCGCGTTCCTGACCATCCGCAACGGCATTGTTTATGATGAAATTACAGGATTTCATTTCGGGGAGAGGGGTTACCAGTTGCAATAATCTTTGAAAAGGAAAGATTGCTGTTTGAACTGAAAACTGCAAAACGGGGAGGACAATCATGTTTCGTGATGCTCTGACACTCTGGCAGCTGGAATGGAAACGCTGCAAATGGCTCTGGACCGGTGTGATCGTTCTGATGGCCGCCGGACAGGCAATGCTGAAACTGCCGCAGGAAAATATGCCCGGATTCCTGAAATGGTGTCCGCTCGGACTGGCTTTTCTTTCGCCGCTCTTCTTTTCCGGAGCCATCGCCTCGATTCTGGTGCGCAATCGGCTTCCGATTCTGCTGACGCTGCCTGTGAAGAGCCGCAGAATCTACTGGATCTACTACTTCGGCGCTCTGATCCTCTGTTTCCTGTTCGCGTCGACTCTATGTCTCACGCAGGTGTTTTCATTTGTGGATCTTCTGCTCGGCGTTTCTCTGCTTTTTCTGATCCATTCCGTCGTTTTCTGGAGCGCGCTGCTTCATCGTGACGGAAACACTGCCGTTCCGGGGCTGCTGATGCTTTTTGTTCTTTATTTTGCCGCCTATCCGCTGATTCCGTTTCTGAGCGGTTTCTTTCTGGCTCTGCCACTGTCGCAGATACCGTGGGAAAGCGGGGGACTGCCCGCGTTTCCCGGATTCAGCAGTTCCCTCACATGGAAGATGGTGGACTGGTATTTTTCGATCCCCGTCATCGCGATGGTGTTCGGAATTGTTTTCACATTTTCCGGTGCACTCCTCTGGAGCGGAAAGATCTGCAGCGGGCGGAACATCCATCGACCTGTTGTTCTTTTTCTTCTGCTTCTGCTTCCCGCGCCTTTTCTGCTGACGCTGGGCGGATATGCCGCTTTGACTGGAATGGAATGGGTTTTCCATCGCCATTGGGAAAAACGGTTTCCGGTTCAGAGAGACAGTTCCTGCCCCGAATTCTACAAGAATGGTTCCGGGCACCACAGCTTCTACCGGAGAATCAAAGGAAGTGAAAGAACGGAAGTGATTCCGGAAAAAGTGCTGGAATACAGCCGCAGAATCACAAGAGAGGGGCAAAATGCAAAACGCATTTCCATACCCTCCTCCAAATCTTTACTGAACATACCGGAGTGGATGAACAAGCAGGAGTGGGAAAAGTATCTGTTCAGCTTTGGTTTTTGTTCCGGTTATGATTCCATTTTCCTTGAGGGATCCCTTGCCTGTCTGAATCGAAAACAGTGGGGGGAAGCAGAAGAAATTCTTCGCGGGTACTGGGATTATTTGAATTTCATTGAACCGCAGAATTTTTACATAAACAGGAGAAGAATGTTTTTTCTGTTCCTGGAACTGATAAGCATTCCGCCATCCTCCCTGGAAGATCCGGGGATGCTTCCTGTTCTGCGAACTCTCCTGAAAGAACTGGAGCGCTTCTCACTGATTCCTGCTGACCTGTCGCCTCCCTACAGGAGTTTTTCCGATCTGTTTCCATTTTCATGGGAACAGGACAAACTGAATCAGCGGATCCGCTCTTCCAGCCGAAGCCGGTTCACCAATTTATTCATTTATTCCGCCCTTGTCAAAGGCAACAGGGAAATCCGGAAAGCTGCAGAATGCCGGACGGAAGAGGAGCTGGCCCGTTTTGTCAAAACACTTTCGGGGCCGAATGCGCTATCCGGGCTGTTATCCGTTCGAGCTCATCATGTTACCGGCTGTTATTACCTGAAAGTTCTCGGTATTGCACAGCTCAAATACTGGATCGCCGCTCTGGAAGGGAAAAAGGCGCCTGAACTGCCCGCGCACCTGACCATCCGCAACGGCATTGTCCATGATGAAATTACAGGATTATATTTCAAATTATATTTCAAGGAGAGGACTCGATGAGTGAAATTGCCATTGAAATGAAAAATGTCTGCAAGCATTACAGCGGACACCGTGTGCTGGAGGACTTTTCTCTTTCCGTTCCGAAAGGGGCGGTTTATGCGCTGCTGGGAAACAACGGCGCGGGAAAAAGCACTTCGATCCGCATCATGACCGGACAGCTCGCCGCCGATTCCGGGACGGTTGCCGTTCTCGGGCTGGATCCGCTGAAAAACGCCGTTGCATTGCGTCTGCGCATGGGGTATGTGCCGGAAACGGAACGTCTTTTCGATTTCCTCACGCCGACGGAACTCTTCGGGTTCCTGAATCATTTTTTCCCGGACTGGAGTATGGAACGCGCGACGGAACTTCTTGGCGAATTCCATCTGCCGCCGGATCGGAAGATCGGTTCGTTTTCCCGGGGGATGTATGCGAAAACCGCCTTGATCACCGTCATGGCGCGCAAAGCGGAAGTTGTCATTTTTGACGATCCCGTCCTCGGACTGGACACGGTAAGCCGCGCCGACTTCATGGATGGATTGATCCGGTCGATTCAGGAGTATGAACATACGATTCTGGTGAGTTCGCATCTGATTCCGGAAATCGAGGGGATCTGCGATCACGCGGGGATTCTGGCGGAAGGGAAACTTCTGTATTCCGGGGAAACGGAACAGTTGAAGGCGCGTTTCCGGCGCATCCGCATTGCCGGGGAAGATGGTTTGCTGTGCGGGGAAATCTGCCGGAAATCCATTGCCGGAGAATCTTATGCCGTTGTGGATGTTTCAGAAAACATCGAATTGCAGGAAAAGGGCGAAACCATGAATCTTGAGGAGATCTTCCTTGCCCTTACAAGGGCCGTTGGCCCTTGATTCAGGGAAAATACCGTGCATTTTTCCATCTCTTTTAAGAAAAAAAATTGCGACAGCAATTTTGATTCATGCAGGACTCTCAGTCCTGCCGCGGTCCAGCTGCGCAAGCTGGTCGCCGAAGGCGAAATAAAAAAGCGCGCGCAGCTGCGCAATAAAAAAAATTGCAAAGCAATTTTGATTCGTGCTCTCCTCTCAGTCCTGCCGCGGTCCAGCTGCGCAAGCTGGTCGCGTAAAGCGCGAAATCTCCCTTCCGGCGGCGCTTCCACCCGCTTAAGGACGAGAGACCATTCCTCAAGAACAGCCGGAACAGCGTGCAACCACAGGGAAACTTCTGGAATTCTCGCGGCTGAAAATTATAAAAGAGACGAAAAAATGCTTTCGCATTCTTTCGTCTCAATGAATACGCCCGGAGCTCTCGAACTTTTCGGAACGAAAAGTTCTCGTCACTGAGCGGTCTGAACCGCTCCGGGCGGGGATTTCGTGCTGCGCACGACCAGCTTATGCAGCTGGACCGCACAAGGGTCAGCGACCCTTGACCCCGAGAAAAATGCAGCGCATTTTTCCGTTTACGGGGGATTTCGTGCTGCGCACGACCAGCTTACGCAGCTGGACCGCGCAAGGGTCAGTGACCCTTGACCCCGAGAAAAATGCAGCGCATTTTTCCGTTATTTCAGTTGCGTGGAAAAAATCAGTCGTTCTCGTGGTATTCCTGGAGCGACTTCGGAGAAGCATCCTTATTATGGAGAACCGCCTGGATCCCCTTGACACTCGCATTCGCTGCCGCAAGCGTGGTCATATAAGGAATCTTATGCTGGGTCGCCATCATACGGATATAGCTGTCGCTGGTTTTGCCTTCCCGTCCCGCAGGCGTGTTGAAGATCAGGTTCAGCTGTTTGTTCTTGATCATGTCTCCGATGTTCGGACGGCCCTCCAGAAGTTTCTTGACGCAGGTGTTCGGGATTCCGTTCTCGGTCAGGAACTTGCTGGTGCCTTCCGTCGCAAAGATCTCGAATCCGAGCTCATGGACGTGCTGGGCAATCGGAAGCAGATATTTCCGCTCGCGGCGCGCCACCGTGATGAGCACTTTTCCGGAGGTCGGGAGCTTGAATCCGGCCGCCTCTTCCGCCTTGTAATAAGCCAGTCCGAACGAATCCGCCATGCCCATGACCTCGCCGGTCGCGCGCATCTCCGGTCCGAGAACAGGGTCCACCTCGGGGAACATGTTGAACGGAAACACCGCTTCCTTCACCCCGTAGAAGCCGTCGCAGGCAACCTTGATCGGCCCAAGTTCGGAGAGCTTTTTGCCGAGCATGAGCTGGGTGGCCAGTTTCGCAAGCGGCACTCCGGTGACCTTGGAGATGACAGGCACCGTCCGGGAGGCACGCGGATTCGCTTCGATGATGTAGACCTTGTCCTCACAGATCGCATACTGGACATTCATGATGCCGGTCACCTTGAAGTCAAGCGCGATCGCGGCAGTGTATTTGCGGATCGTCTCCTGATGTTTTTCCGGGATCGTGATCGGCGGAATCGCGCACGCGGAGTCCCCGGAGTGAATGCCGGCAAGCTCAATGTGTTCCATGATTGAGGCCACAAACGTCTCGGTTCCGTCGGAAACCGCGTCCACTTCGCATTCAATCGCGTTATCGAGAAAACGGTCGATCAGCATCGGGAATTCAGGGCTGACCTGAAGCGATTCCACCGCGTATTTCTTGAGCATCTCCTCGTCGTAAATCACTTCCATGCCGCGTCCGCCGAGCACGAAGGAGGGACGCACCATCACGGGATACCCGATCTTCGAGGCGAGCGCGACCGCCTGATCCAGCGAGCGCGCACAGCCGCTTTCCGGCTGCGGAATGCCCAGCTTGATCATCCGTTCCCGGAAATATTCGCGGTCCTCGGCAAGGCGGATGCCCTCGGGCTGGGTGCCGATGATGTTGACGCCGTTGTCCTTGAGCTCCTGCGCGAGATTCAGCGGCGTCTGTCCGCCGAACTGGACGATCACGCCGTCGGGTTTCTCCTTGTCGTAAATCGCAAGCACGTCCTCGACGGTCAGCGGCTCGAAATAGAGCTTGTTGCTGGTGTCGTAGTCGGTGGAGACGGTCTCGGGATTGCAGTTGACCATGATGGACTCATAGTCATTGTCGCGGAGCGTGAAGGCCGCATGGACGCAGGTATAGTCGAACTCGATTCCCTGTCCGATCCGGTTCGGGCCGCCGCCGAGCACCATGATCTTGCGGAGCGCGGAGACGGGAACCTCGTCCTTCGCGTCGAGAGCGTAGGTGGAGTAGTAATAGGCCGCGTTCTTCACACCGCTGACCTTGAGTTCCTGGAACTTTGCATGCATGCCGATGGATTTGCGGCGCTCGCGGACGTTCTTCTCGGTCGTATTGAAGAGTTTTGCCAGATATTTGTCGGAGAATCCATACAGTTTCGCCTTGCGCAGCAGCTCGTCGGGCAGGCTCGGGAAGGCATAGGAGGAAAGTTCCACTTCGCAGTCGGCGATTTCGCGCATCTGCTCGATGAAATAGGGTGTGATGGAGGTCATGCGGATGATCTCCTCGACGCTCATCCCCTTGAGCATTGCCTCGTAAATCAGGAAGTAACGCTCATTGGTCGGGTTGACCAGGCGCGCCCGGAGTTCATCCAGCGAGAGCTCCTGGAACTTTTTGATCTGGCCGAGGCCGGAGCGGCCGATTTCCAGCGAGCGGATCGCTTTCTGAAAGGCTTCCTTGAAGTTTTTGCCGATGGACATGACCTCGCCGACGGCTTTCATCTGAGTGCCGAGCGTGGTCTTTGCCTGCGGGAACTTCTCAAACGCCCATCGGGCGAACTTCACAACGACATAGTCTCCGTAGGGCTCGTATTTTTCGAGCGTGCCTTTGCGCCAGTAGGGGATCTCGTCGAGCGTCATTCCCGTGGCAAGGAGGGTCGAGACGTGCGCGATCGGGAAACCGGTCGCCTTGGACGCCAGCGCGGAGGAACGGGAGGTTCTGGGATTGATTTCGATGACGACGATGCGGTTGTCCTCGCGGTTGTGCGCGAACTGGACGTTGGTTCCGCCGGTCACGCCGACGGCATCGACGATCCGGTAGGCGTAGTCCTGGAGCTTCGCCTGCACCTCCTTGGACACGGTGAGCATCGGGGCGACGCAGAAGCTGTCGCCGGTGTGGACGCCCATCGGGTCGACGTTCTCAATGAAGCAGACGGTGATTTTCTGGCCCTTGGCGTCGCGGACGACCTCGAGTTCGAGCTCTTCCCATCCGAGCACGCACTCCTCGACGAGCACCTGCCCGATCAGACTGGCGGCGAGTCCGCGCGCCATGACCTGCCGGAGCTCCTCGACGTTGTAGACGATTCCGCCGCCGGTTCCGCCCATCGTGTAGGCGGGGCGCAGCACCACGGGATAACCGAGCTTGTTCGCAATTGCCTCGGCCTCTTCGATGGAGTAGGAGGGTTCGGAATGCGGAACAGGTACCCCGAGGGAAGCCATCGTCTTCTTGAACTCAATGCGGTCCTCGCCGCGTTTGATCGCGTCGAGATCGACGCCGATCACTTTGACGTTGTATTTGGCGAGAATGCCTTTTTCATGAAGTTCGGAGGAGAGGTTGAGCGCAGTCTGTCCGCCGAGGTTCGGAAGGAGCGCGTCGGGCTTTTCCCTGGCGATGATCTGCTCCAGCCGCTGCGCCGTAAGCGGTTCGATATAAGTATGATCCGCCATTCCGGGGTCGGTCATGATCGTTGCCGGGTTGGAGTTGACCAGAACGATTTCGTATCCGGCGCTCCGGAGCGCCTTGCAGGCCTGTGTGCCTGAATAGTCGAATTCGCATGCCTGTCCGATAATGATCGGGCCGGAACCGATGATCAGGATCTTCTTGATGTCCGTGCGTTTTGCCATCTGCTTGACTGCGTCCTTTCCTTAGCCTTATATAAAGTAATCTGAAATTCCGACGGAAACAAAATAAGGGAACCTCTATCAATGCTTTTTTTGACAGAAATCCCGTTTGTTTCTATTTGACAATCTCCCAATGAGATTTTTCTGTACATTACGTTGGCATTTTGACTTCTCTTTTTCAAGTTTCCACGACTGAATCAGCCGATATTTT
>CASEFP010000109.1 GCA_949287225.1 uncultured Lentisphaeria bacterium | reverse complement strand
TGGCGGTAACATCATTGGCGTGTCTCGGTCCAATATCACAAATTTCGCTGCCATCATACACCTTTTTTTTGACTGGTAATATATCATGCTTTTATGATTTTTCTCGCAGAACTTGCTTTTAAGTCCGACAGGCTGCTAGCTTTATTATGTCTGCTTTCTTTGATCACACAGGATTTTCAGAAGAAAATAAAGAGCAGATGCGTGTCAGCAGCACAACATGCTCACCACGGGAACGGAACATGAAAAGAAAAAGGGACGACCATGAATGATAATGAGCAGAAAACGGGATTGAACGGCAGACAATTTGCACTCTGGATGACCGCACTGGTGCTGGGGGGAATATTGGGAACACTCGATATCGGATGGTTGAATGATTTTTTCAATTTTACTGCGTCGGCATATACCCGCCTTTTCCAATTTGTTGCTGTGCCCACGATCGCACTGGCTGTGACGACGACGCTGGCGGAACTCGGCGCCAGGAAAAATACAGGACGGATTTTTCTGCATACGATTCTGTATACACTACTTACCACCGCGGCGGCGGCATTGGCGGGCCTTCTGCTTTTCAAAATGATAGGGCCGGGAAACCTTCCTGCGGAGGTGATTCAGCAGGGGAACACAAGTGTTCCGAAGTCCCTGGGGACAATCTCTTATTACAGCCATGTTCTTTCCGTGATTCCGAATAACATCCTTGTGCCTTTTTCATCAGGCAATGTTTTAAGCATCCTTCTTGTGGCTGTCGCGACGGGTCTGGCTCTGGCAATGAAAAAGGAATCCGGAAACATTCAAATTCTGTTAAAGGGGATTCTCGGCATGCAGGAGGTGCTGTTCACCCTGATCAAAGGACTGGTCTGGACTCTGCCGCTTGGAATCGCGGCTTTTGCCGCACAGCTTTCCGCTCAGGTTTCGGCAGGTTTCATTCTTGGATCTCTGGGAAAATATGTGGCTGTGGTTCTGGGAGGGAATCTCATTCAGTTTTTTATTGTTCTTCCTCTGTTCCTGCTGATTCGCGGGATCTCTCCGCTTCGGGTTTTCCGTTGTATGCTTCCCGCACTTCTGATGGCTCTTTTTACCAAGAATTCAGCGGCGACCCTTCCGGTGACGGTGGCGTCCGCGGAAAATAATTTGAAGGTAAAGAAAGAGGTGGCGCGTTTTGTCCTGCCGATCTGCTGTACAATCAATATGAACGGCTGTGCCGCCTTTATCCTGGTGACTTCACTTTTTGTCATGCAGAATGGCGGCTGGACACTGGGCTGGACGACAGTGATGCTTTGGTTTTTCATTTCAATTATTTCCGCGATAGGCAATGCCGGGGTTCCGATGGGCTGCTATTTCCTGACCCTTTCCCTGATGTCCGGCATACAGGCTCCCATCGGAATACTGGGGATTATCCTTCCGATTTACACGATAATCGATATGATTGAAACCGCGGAAAATGTATGGTCCGATTCCTGTGTCTGTGCAATGGTGGATCAGACGTTGTCCGCGGAGGAAACTCCTCCTGTGAAAACCTGACCGCTTCCACAGGCGTGGAAACGATCAGGTTCTCCAAGGCTTACGGTATTCCAGGTGCTGGGCATGCGGTAACAGGGAAGCTGGATGATCGGTCAAGTTCTGCTTGCTAAAGGGGGAGAAATCCTCGCGTCATTCGAATGACCGCAGATGACAGTTTCTGACAGGATTGCGGCCGATCAGATGATCCGGGCGCATGCCATTGCGCTGTCGATCCGGTGAATGTCGCGGAAATAACCGTCCTGCCGCAGCTGCGTCGGATAGAGTGAACCGAAGATATCCGGTCCCAGCACCGGCAAATCCGGCAAACGCGGTGAGAACGACATAATATTCAGGATCGCCGTTTCGAGCGTCAGCGCCAGCAGCAGAATCAGCAACTGCCGCAACACGCCGACATTCGCGGTCGGGATGGTTTTCCGGGTTACATACGCGGTGCGGATAAAGGCGCGTGGCTCTCCGGGCATGAAGATGCAGAACTGTTTCGCGCATGACCGCACTTCGATCAATCTTGGACATTTGCCGCATCCGGACGGTTCGGACGGTCAATGAAAACAATATTGCCAAGCGCATCGGAAAACAGATCTCGGAATTTTTCTTTCGTCCCGGGATACTCGTAAGGATGACAGATTACGCGGTCAACGCACACTGCATGAAAATATTATAGTTATGCCGCAGATTTTCAAGGGAATCATGAGCTTCTCCGATCATTGAGCGGTATCCGCGGCGAGTCGCCTTCTTTTCAATTCCACCCGGAATGCGGAAACGGGGAGAAGGCACCATACTGTTGATCAGCACGCCGATTGTTCGGCTTGAACGGCCGGCCGGGGTAAGGATACTGATATTGGGCTTAATTCATGTCTGCGTTTTTTTGCGGATGTTCCCGCAAGTTCCTTCCCTGCGCGCGCAGTCCCGTTGGAAGGATTGGAAAGCACCGATGCCGCCGCCATTTCGGATCTGCCAAGTTCTCGTGCAATGTCAATCAGTTCAGCATTTTCATCTGGAAGAGCTGGAGCCAGTCTTTTTATTTACCGGATAAGCAAAGCTCTACATGTTTTCGCCTGATGTCAAGGCCCGGTTGCAGAAAAAGAACTAAAAAATACGGATCCGGAAAAATTATTAAATTATTCCGAACAGGAAATCTTGATTTTCCCGTCAGAAGCGTGTATAGTGCCGTAAACAAAATCTTTATTTTAACCTGAAGGAGGTTTTCCTAATGAGACGCATTACCAGAAAACATGCCGTGATGATGGAATACGTCATCATCGCCGTCCTGATCGCCGCGGCTGTTGTTGTGGCCGTCATCATGTTCGGAAAGAATGTCTCGAAAGAGATGAATGTCGCAACGCAGGCCATGAGCGACGCCAAAGGCGCTGAGACTTCGCAGAAAGCGGTGGAAACGGGAACCGCAAGCGACATCAAGAAGGCCAATGAGCACGAAAAGGCCATGCACAATTACGACAAGTAAACCTTTTTTCCCGGGAACATCAGCATGAAAAACGTTGTCAGAAAACACGCCGTGATGATGGAATACGTCATCATCGCCGTCCTGATCGCCGCGGCGGTCGTCGTCGCTGTCATCATGTTCGGGAAGAATGTCTCCCATGAGATGAACGTGGCAACAAAGGCCATGAGCGACGCCAAGGGCGCGGAAAACTATCAGGGCGAACTCAAGAAAAACGCAGCCGAGGACGTCAAGAAAGCCAACGAACACGAAAAGGCCATGCACAATTACGACAAGTGAATCATGTCCCGGCTGAAAACTTGAAACGGATGCTCGTCTGGCGGGGATCCGTTTTTTTTATGATATGAAATGGAGTGCGGATGGATTACCTGACTCTCGGAAAACTCATTCTCGCCACGCCCTGGCTGATTTATCTGTCGATCCGCGACTTCCGCACCCACGAACTGCCGAACGCATGGGTGTTCGGCGGTGTACTTGTAATGTCTGCCGTGGCGCTCGGCGTCGGAATGCCTTATGCGCTGGCGTCTCTGCTGACTGCGTTTTTTTCCTCGCTTTTCCTGCTTCTGCCCTTTTTCCTCCGGGCGGCGGGCGCTGGGGACGTGAAAATGCTGTTTGCGGCCGGACTGATCGCGGGTCCCGGCAATACGCTGAACCTGATTCTGCTGGTTTCGCTGGCGGGGCTCGTGCTTGCCGTGCTGATGCTCGTCTTCCGGAAGGTGAATGCCGCACGGGTGAAGCACTACTGCCGCTGTCTCTTTGATTTCCGCTATGACCGGACGGAAGGCAGGAAAAATCTGCCGTCTCCGGATACGGAAAACTGCCGGGTACCGTTCGGCGCGGCGATTGCGGCGGGACTTTTCCTGAATCTCGTGATGCAGCTTGTCTATTCGCTGGAGGGTGCAGGATGAGGCGGAAAAGAGAAACCTTTCTGAAATCCCGGAAAGGGGCGGCTCTTCTGGAGTTCGTCTTCTGCTTTCCGATTCTGTTCGTCCTGTTCCTGTTTGCCGTCCAGTTTGCTTATATCATGATCACCTGGCAGGTCGTGCACTACTCCGCCTACATGGGGGCGCGGTCGGCCATGACGGTCAACAATCTCCAGAGAAAAAGCCGCGCGGAAACTGTGGCGAAGCGGATTCTCGCGGTCGTATCCGGTTCCCCCGCGGACTCGAAGGACGCGAAGGACCGTGCCGACGACAAATATATCCGGCTCGACGGCTGGGGGAGACTCCCGAACACGAAATATCTGGATCAGCAGGTCGAAGTCGATATTCCCCTGCTTGATATTGACCCGCGCGGACTTACATGCACGGTCAAGTTCAAGATGTTTCTGCTGGTTCCGGTCGCCGGACGGATCATCAGCTTCTTCGCAAAGGAAAAAAAGAGCGAAGAGGAAAAGAAGTGGGAAAAGAAACTGGATGAACAGGCCTACGCGCTCAATCCCGCGCTGCTGGCGCAATACGCCAATGAACTGGAGGTGAAGGGCTCCGACAAGAAGGAGAAGCTCAAATATCCGTATATCACGCTCTCCTCCACCAGCGTGATTGCCATTCCCTATGCGACAAAATTCTATCCGGTGGCGAAATGAATCAGGCTTATCCAACCGTATTCACCGTATTTTCGGGAAAGTGCCGCGAGCTGGTCTCCGACAGCAAAGGCGCGGCGCTGGCGATAACGCTTGCGTTCGTCATGCCGATCTATCTTCTGGTAATCGGCATCTACGGCATCGGGGAAGTGGTGCGCAGCAAGATCGAGCTCCAGAACGCGGCGGACGCGGCCGCCTATTCCGCCTCGGTGGTGCAGGCGGACTATCTCAGCCGGATCGCGACCGTCAACAAGGCGATGGCATGGACTTATGTGGATCTTCAGAAGCGGTCCCTCGATCTGGCGATGGATCTCTTCTGCAAATACGTTTTCATCCAGTTTCAGAAGGATCTGGACATGGCGCGTCGAAACAACACCCCGTGCCACATGCATGTCCCCGGCCTGCATTACAACTGCGGAACGGATGTACTGGTCAATTACACGGAACTGATGATTTTAGGAACCGGTGCGGGAATACCGGAACTGGCAAAAAAATTCAACGGACAGAAACCTCTTGACCGCTTCCTGCTGGCGCAGCTGGTGTATACGACAGAGGCGGAATTCAAGGGAAAGGGTTCCATTGCGAACACATTGAAAGTTGGCGAATACAGTATCGCCATTACGGAAATGATGGCGAAACTCAACTCCCTGCGCAAGGAGATTCCGGACAAAATCCGGCAGACCGCGCAGCAGGTCGCCGCAGCCAACATGATGGAGTGCAAGGACGATTACATGATCAATGTCACGCTCGGCGACATGACCGGCGCGTTTCTCACGATGCTGTCTTCCGAGGAGAATGAAAAAACGTTCATTTCCTTTGCGGATCCCACGCTGAAGGACTTTTCCCCGAAGAAGGTGTTCGGTCCCGGAACCGACGACTGGATCGTAAGGAAGGGAATTGCAGGTTTCTGGCGCGTTTACAAACAGACGAAAACTCATCTGTATGCGGAATGGGACTGGTTCTGGACACGCTGGGTGCATGTCGATCTGGGCGAATTCCAGCTGCATCTTCCTCCGATGTTCGGCGGCGCTGCCAAACGGGGGCATCCGAAATACTACGGGTATGACAGAGCCTTACCGATGATCGAGAAAGATCTGCCGATCGGGCTCCTGGTGCCGCCCGCGATTCCGCTTACGCTGACACCGCTCTTTTTCGGCAAGGCGGGTTCGATCACGGTTGCGATCGCGCGCAAGACGAGCAATCCGTTTTCCGTGTTCAGCTGGAGCGGGCGCTCCCTGACGGCGCCGTCGATTCTCTCCGCGTTCAATCCGAGCGTCGCGGGAGGGAACCGCCCGGAATACATGTGCGCCATCGCCTCCGCCCGCGCCGGCTACAAGCCTTATGAAAAGGACAAGGAGAAAAAGCGCAAGAGCGCCGACTACAATCTCGGATACACCGTCTCCGGCGGCGAGAAGGAGTGGAATCTGGTGGAAACCGACTGGGACGGCGTCATGCTTCCCGTGAAGCACGCCTGGGATCTCTGCGCAGGCCTGGGAGAGGCGCAGGCCTTCACCGTCGGAAGCGGCAACATTCTCAAGGAGATCATGCTCGACAAAAAGAACTGGGTCGACGCGAAGGGAAAGAAGATCGACGAAAAGAAACTGCCCGACTGGGAGAAACTCAAACCGCCCGCCGGACTCGTCACGGACAAAGGCGACAAGGACGGCAAACTGCAATGGGATAAACTCCGGGACTATCTGGGACACTGAAACATGAAGAAAACACTCGACAATCTCTTCCGTTCCCGCCGCGGCTCCGTGCTGATGGAGTTCGTGCTGGTGCTTCCCGTCTATATGGCGACGATCGGCGGCATCCTCTGGCTCGGGATGAAATCCCTTGATGCGATCAATCTAAGGTCGGCGGATCACTGGGGAGTCTGGATGGCGGGCAGCCGTTTCTCCGCGCGGACACCTGCGCTGGCGGCCCTTCAGGAGATGTTCCCGCGCACATCGCTTATCACGGCCAGCCAGAAGCGGGCGCTGAATACCGAACACTCCTATCTCCAGTTCATCGGTTCCAAAACCACGCTCTACGAAACGCGACCCGGATTCCTCGACAACTGGATCAATATGCCTTATACGGTCTCCGGAGAGGACAAGCCCTTTTCCATTCCGGAGTATCTGATCACTTCCTCCCGTTACGGGAACAAATACACGCAGTGCATCATTATGCGCTCCAAGGGATCCGCCACGGCGAAACGGCACTGGGATCCCAGTCTCGTTGCCAAGCACAAGGTCTGGCAGTTCGATTCCAAGGATGACGAATATCCGAAGGAGTGGAAGCTCGAACTGCTGGATGACCCGAAATACACCGACGACACGAAAGAGCAGGAAAAAGAACCTGAAAAGATCAAATTCTACGAGCGCTTTAAAAAGTATGAACAATGGAGCACGGCGAAGTGAAAACGTTCCCGCTTTCGATTGCCGTTTTTCTTCTGGTGTTTCTCGGCGGACTGGGGATGATTCTGCTGCTGCACGCGTCGGCTGCGCCGGAAAGGGGGACGGCGAAACCGTCGATCGCCACTGTTCCGAAGGACGCGCCGCGCGGGCTTCCGCCGCTTACGCTTCCGCCCGGAACGGAAGCGCGGCGCTGTCCGGACAACAGCTGGGAATACACGGGGGAAATCCAGGCGAATTTTGTTTCCGCCCGCGGACGGCTGAGCGCATGGTTTCAGAATTACGCATGGCGTCCGGAAAAACGGATCACGCTGGACGCCAGTCTGAAACCGCAGGTGATCCTGACATTTTCCAATCAGGAGTATGAACTGACCCTGCTGCTCTGGAAGATCAAAACCGATTTGACCGGATTTTCCTATCGGCGGGATAAAAAATCAGAGTGGAAGGGAGAGGTAATTCAATGAATGAGAATGCATCGTTTCTGGTTCTGTTTCTGGCGCCGGTGAAAGAGTATCTTGCCGATGACGCCGTTTCGGAAATCCTGATCAACGGCCCGTCGCAGATTTACATCGAGCGGAACGGATGCCTTGAGGAAACGGATGCGCGTTTCGCCAATGAGGCGCAGCTGAAAGCCGCCGCCGTGAACATCGCAAAGTCCGTGGAACGGCAGCTTGACGAGGCGCATCCGGATCTGGACGCACGTCTGCCGGACGGGTCGCGCGTCCATGCCACCATTCCGCCGGTCAGCCGCTGCGGAACGATCCTTTCCATCCGGAAGTTCAAGAAGGAGATGCTGACGATCGACAGGCTCGAATCGTTCGGGAGCATCCCGCATGACGGGGTGCTTCTGCTGAACGCGATTGTGAAATTGCGGAAAAATACGATTGTCTCGGGCGGCACCTCGTCCGGCAAGACCTCTGTCCTGAACGCGCTGAGCGGGCTGATCCCTGAAAAGGAGCGCATTCTTGTGCTTGAGGACGCCAACGAACTGCAGCTCCAGCAGAAACACTGCGTCTATTTTGAAACCCGAAAGCCGGACAAGAACGGACAGGGGGAATTTTCGATCCGGGATCTGGTGATCGCCTCGCTGCGGCTCCGTCCCGACCGTCTGGTCATCGGAGAGATCCGCGGCGGCGAGGCGCTCGATCTGCTGCAGGCGATGAACACCGGCCACTCAGGCTCGATGTCCACGATACATGCGAACAGTCCGGTTGACGCGCTGAGCCGCATGGAAACCTGCGCGATTCTGAGCGGAGCCAATCTTCCGCTGAACGCCATCCGGATGCAGGTGGCGTCCGCGATCGACTGTGTCGTGTATACGATGCGCCTGCCGGACGGATCGAGAAAAATCGTCGAAATCGCCGAGGTTCTGCCGCTGGTCAACGGGGAATACGCGCTCCGCTCCCTGATGCGCTGGAAAACGGAGGAAGTCGCACCGGACGGGACCATCTCCGGGCATTTCCAGCTTGGTGAAGCGCCTTCCTTCCGGGACAATGCGGAACTTCTGCGCCTGGAACTGCCGGAATACCGATGAAGGAAAGTGCGGAACACACAGCGTTCTTTTTCACGGGGGAGCGGATTGCCTCCTTCCAGCTGATCCGGAGTCTGCGCGTCCGTGAGCATTCCGAGTGCTGGCTGGCGGCGAAACGGGATACGGGGCTTCCGGTCGCGGTCAAATTCCTGCATCGGAAGCATCCGCGGATCCCGCAGTTCTACGATGCTTCGGAGTTCCTGAAAAACAGCGCCTGTCCTTTTCTGATCCGGGTGTTCGAAATTGGAGAAACCGCACAGGAAATGCCCTACGCGGTCATGGAATACGCGGATGCAGGATCGCTCCGGAAGCGTCTGGCAAAAGGCGGCACGCTTCCGCTCCCCGAGGCGGTAAGACTGCTGCGCGGAATGCTTCTTGCGCTGCGGGAACTGCATGAACACGGCATTGTCCACCGGGACGTCAAGCCGGACAACATCTGGCTGATGTCCGACGGCACCTTCCGCCTGGGCGATCTCGGCACGGCAAAAATTCCCGGTATTCCGGAAAAGCCGGGGGCGGTGTTCGGGACCGCCTCGTATCTTCCGCCTGAACAGGCACATGATTCTACGGGCGTTGATGCGCGGAGTGATCTTTACAGCCTGGCGCTGGTTCTTTTTGAAGTTTTGACGGGAAAACGCCGCAGAGCGAAAATCGACAATTTTGCCGAAGCCCTGAAAGGCGTGCTTGCCGACCGTTCAGCGCCTCCGGTTGCCGAGCTGCGTTTTGCGGCGACGGAGAAACTGGCATTTCTGCTGGGGCGGATGATGGAATATTCTCCTGCTCTGCGCCCGGAGAGCGCCGCACGCATACTGGAAGAACTTGATGCAATGGAACTTTTCTGACACCCCAGGAGTTCACATGACGGAAGAATGCGCACGCATTCTTCTCGGAGGAAAGGGACGTTGATCCCAGTCGTGGATCCGCGGCGAGATGCTGTTCGTGCGGGGTAGAAATCCCCGCCTTTTTCCGTTTCTTGATCATAATTAATTACGAAAGCTCCGGGTATTTCCCCCGAGGTTACATGCTGTTCCGGCCGCTCTCGAAGCTTTGCTTTTTCTCTTTAAGCTTCAGCAGCAGAAGAGAGTATCATATGGGGTAACGAACCCTCAAAAAAAACTGGAATCTTCTCCGCGCGCAATACAAACAGTTCTGCGAACCAGGCATTACTCGGGCAAATTCAATACGCTCAAAGCGCGAACGATAGAGTCCAATCGGTATTGGGGTTTCAATATGACCAAGGTGATGATTCCGATTTTCGGCTGGATTTACCTGCATGCTGTAATGGAGTGGGGAACCGGAAAACTGCTGTCAGGGCACCTGTCATGTGCGGAAATAAAGCTCCTGTTTTTTAATAAACACCAGGAGACACGTTTCTCCTGGTTGACAAATTGACAGTCAATCGGATGCAGCAGTGCATCATATCCTGTCAACAAGAATAAAACAGGATAAAGAATCTCATTGCAAATCAAGAATATATGAGTGATGGATGAAAATTGACCGGCGCTTCCGGATCGGCTTTCAAGGAGAGGCGATCAGGAAGCGCCGGAAGTGTCCGATGGACGAAGTGAGCCAGGGAATAACAACGCTTCCACCACAGAAAGGAACAGGATCATTTCCCGAGACACGCGTATGCCCTCTCCGCGGAAAGTTCCAGATTCGGCGAAAAAACAATCTCCTGCGGCATATAGTGATCCTGAAACAGACTCTGCACCGCGAAGACGCCGATGGAAAGATAGTCGAATTTCACGCTCGGGATGCCGGGCGTGTATTTGTTGTTGAAGTCATAGGGAAACAGTGTGACAAGGACAGTCTTTTCCGGCAGACCGAAATTCGAGTTCAGGGAATGCGCAAAGTTCAGAACCGGAGAATCATGAAGCCCGAACAGCAGAGCGTCAAATCCCGTTTCGCGTTGAAAATTCCGCAGACGTTCGACAAACGCCATCGGCG
>CASEFP010000108.1 GCA_949287225.1 uncultured Lentisphaeria bacterium | reverse complement strand
TGATTCGTGCAGGACTCTCAGTCCTGCCGCGGTCCAGCTGCGCAAGCTGGTCGCCGCAGGCGAAATCTCCCCCGGCGGCGGTTCCACCCGCTAAAGGACGAGAAACGCTTCCTCGAGAGCCGCCGGCACAGCGTACAACCTCAGGGATGCAACCGAAGCTCTCGTGATTATTGAGTATAAAAGAGACGAAAAAATGCTCACGCATTCTTTCGTCTCAATGAATACGCCCGGAGCTCTCGAACTTTTTCTGTGAAAAAGTTCTCGTCACTGAGCGGTCTGAACCGCTCCGGGCGGGGATTTCGTGCTCCGCACGACCAGCGTTTCGCCGCTGGATCACGACAAGGGTCAAATGACCCTTGACCCCGAGAAAAATGCTCTGCATTTTTCCGCTTCCGCCGCGTGCTCCGCACCAAGGTTGTTCATTTCCGAATTTTTTCCGTAAAAATCCGGAGGAGAAAACCGAATCGGGCTTTCATATTTTCATATTTATGCTATTGTTCCGGATGAATCACGGAATAATTGCGGGGACTTTTTATGGCTGCCGGAACAGAGGAAAAACCAGCGACATTCAAACTGAGATATTTATTTTTCGGGATTGCGCTCCTGCTTTTCCTGCTTTCGATCTTCTCCTACAACCGGGCGGATCTCGCCGTGCTGGACGGCGGGTCGGCTGAACCGCTCCGGAACTGGGTCGGGCCGCTCGGCGCGAATCTCTCCCGCGCGCTGTTCTATATTTTCGGGCTGGCGGTCTATCCGATCACCAGTCTCCTGATCATCTGTCTTGCGCGCGGGTTCCTGCCCTATCCTCTAAAGCGTCGCGGCTATATTGCGGCGCTCTGTGTGGCGATTCTCGGTATCGTGATCCTGCTGGCGCTGTTTCCGCAGGAGTTCATTCTCCATACGGAACGGCTCGGCATCGGACACAGCGGCAAACCGGAATTCGCGCTCTCGGGCGGTGCGCTCGGCGCTCTGATCGCCGCGCCGGAGTCCGAAAACATTTCCGCGGGAATTCTCCGGCGCTATATCGGAACAATCGGCACGATGGTGACCGCGCTCTGTCTGATTTTTTCAGGACTTGTCTGGATTTTTCTTCAGGACTGGAAAGATATGATTGTTGAAGCGATCCGGGGCGGGAAAACTTCTGCGCCGAACCGCAAGACCTCCAGACCTGTCACGAACGGAGAACGCGAACCGATGTTCGAAGAGGAGGAAAGCGCGGAAGATCCGGAAAAAGAAAAGAAGCAGAAATACCGTTCCGAACCCGGGGATGAGACTCCGCCGGAAGCGGAAAAAGAGGAAGAGACCTCCCAGGAAGACGGGAAAAACGGCAAACGCACCCTGTTCGGTTTTCTGAAGAACCGTCCCGCGGATCCGGAAAAGGAAGAACTCCCGGAGGAGGAGGAAGAGAATCTCAAGGAGCTTCCGCCGCTGCCGCCCCGTGCCCGTTCCCATACGGACAGTCTGGATGCCTCGGACCATGATGACGCTTTCGCGGACGAAAAGACTCTTCCCTCCGAGGTGACACGTTCCCGACTCCCGAAACAGGGACATGCTCCGTCGGTCCAGAATGCAGATCCGGCGAATTACAACCTTCCTCCGGTTCCGCTGCTTGACAAACCCAAGGACGTCCGGAATGAGGACGATGAACATCTGAAACAGGCGTGCGCGATCCTTCAGGCTACACTGGACAGTTTCGACATCAACGGACATGTTTCCGATACTGTGGTCGGCCCGCGCATCACCAGGTTCGACATTCAGCTCGAACCCGGAGTGAAAGTCGAAAAGGTTTCCGGCATTCAGAACAACATCGCCATGTCGATGCAGGCCGAGAGTATCCGTGTTCTCGCTCCGATCCCCGGCAGGAACGCTGTCGGCATCGAACTGCCGAACAAGGTCTCCAACATGGTATACATCCGGGAACTCTTCGAATCCGAGGCATGGCGCTCCTCCAAGGCGGACATTCCGATCATTCTGGGCAAGGACGTTTCGGGCAAAGTGATCATCGCGGACCTTGCGAAGGCGCCCCACCTCCTGATCGCCGGATCAACCGGAAGCGGAAAGAGCGTCTGCATGAACACGCTGATCATGAGTCTGCTGTTCAAATTCTCTCCGTTCCATCTGAAGCTGATTCTTGTAGACCCGAAGTTCGTTGAACTGGAAATGTACCGCCCGCTGCCGCATCTGATCACACCCGTGGTCAACGATCCGAAAAAGGTGCCGTTCGCGCTGCGCTGGGGCGTCAACGAGATGGAACACCGTTATCAGATGCTGGCCAAGGTCAAGGCAAAGAATCTCAACGCGTTCAATTCGCGTCCGCCCGATCCGGAGCCGGTCTATGATGAGAACGACGAACTGATTCCGCCGAAGCTGCCGCTTCTTGTGATTATTGTCGACGAGCTGGCGGACATTATGATGACCGAGGCGAAAAGCGACGTCGAAACTTCGATCTGCCGGATCGCGCAGAAGGGCCGCGCCGCCGGAATCCACCTCGTCATTGCCACCCAGACGCCGCGAAAGGACATCATCACCGGAACCATCAAGGCGAACCTGCCGACAAAGATCGCGTTCAAGGTTTCGACGGTCATGGACAGCCGCGTGATTCTGGACGCGATGGGCGCGGAAAAACTGCTTGGAAAGGGCGACATGCTATTCAAGGGCCCCAGCGGAGAGACCGAACGCATCCAGGGGTCGATGGTCTCCGATCCCGAAATCCAGAAGGTCGTGGACTTTGTTTCCAGCCAGGTCGAACAGCATTTCGACACCAAGGTCGTTCTTGAAAATGCCGAAGAGGCCGAAGAGGAAGAGGACGACGGGAAGAACTCCTTCCCGGAAGAGGAGTTTGACAATGACGGCACCGCGGATTACGTCCGGATGGTCATCGCCAAATATCTCCAGCCCGGCGATGACGACAATATGAAAAAGGCGCTCGACATCATCATCCGCGAAGGCAAGGCGAGCACCTCCTATCTCCAGCGGAGGATGGGCATCGGTTACAACAAGGCGGCTGAAATTATCGACCGCCTGGAACAGCGGGGCATCGTCTCGGCTCCGCTTCCCGGCGGACAGAAGCGTGACATATTAGTTTTCGACGAATTGGGAAAACCGGATTGATTTCCCGGCAAACCGTGTTATAATTATAAAAAACAGAAATACGGAACGGTGCATCCATGGCTGACGGAAATAACAAACTGAATGCGGAGCTCAGAAAAGTCGAGGACGATCTTTTCGCCCCGGAGGATTTTTCCCCGCGCGATCCCGTGCCGCTGGACGACGTGGTGAAGCCTCTGCCTGTTCCGGACGAGGATCTGACCCCTGTCGCGGCCGGATTTGTCCCGGTCCGGGAGGAGGAACCCGCCCGCACTCCGGTGCCGGAAGAAGCCGGATACGCTCCCGCGATCAAAACGTTTTCCGAAAGCCGTCCTCTCCCGAAACACGATGTCTTCAGTGAACCGTTGAAAGCTGTGGAACCTCCTGCTGCGGAGCATGTTCCGGAGGTGAAACCTGAAACTCCCGTCCCGGAGGAAAAATCCGTAATTCCTGTTCCGGAAGAGCCCCCGCGGACTGTCCCGGAGGAGAAATCATCGGAACCCGTTCCGGAAAAGAGAACCGCACCGCCTGTACAGACGGAGAAACCACTTTCCGTTCAGCCGGAACCGCCAGTTCAGAAACCGGTCCGGAAACCGGTGTCCGCACAGCCACCCGTTCATCGGCAGGTCGCCGTTCCGGATGTGGATCACGCTTCGCTTGGTGCAATTCTCCGTCAGGCGCGCAATGCAGCCGGTCTGACTGCGGAACAGGCGGCGGATGCTACGAAAATCCGTCTGGACTACATTGTCGGAATCGAAAATGACGATTTCAAACGTCTTCCTCCTGTAGTGTTCATCCGCGCATATTCCAGAACGCTCGGGAATCTTTATAAACTGGATCCGCCGACACTGGACGCCGTCATGCACCGGGTCGATGAACTGGAACCGCCGGCGGACGTTCCCAAACAGCTTCTGCAGAAACTGGAGAAGGATGTGCAGGTCAGCGAAGAGGAGACAAAGAAACTCAAGCGGATGATTCTCTATGCGGGACTGGGGCTTGCGCTGGTCGTTTCCCTGACAGTAACGTGTATTGTCGCCGCCGCTATCAGCAGATCGCGCACGCCGGAAGAGCCACCCGTTGCGCGGATGGCGCAGCAGCAGGCTCCCGCCGTTCAGGAGTCCGATCTGGAGAAGCTTCTTCCCCAGCAGATGCCCGAGCTGAGAGTTCTGGAGCCACCCGCGAAACATTGACGCGGAGATCCCGGGTCGTTCCGTCCGGATCCGGGAGATTCGTTTTTCACAGGGACGGACTGTTATTCCGTAAAAAAGGAATGTCTCCCATGAATCCGAAAATCCTGATGATCGAGGACGACGCCTCCATCAGTGACATGACGAAAATGAATCTCAACATGAACGGCTTTCAGCAGGTTTACTGCGCATCGGACGGCAGTGAAGGCCTTGCGATGGCAGCCCAGCTCGTTCCCGACCTGATCCTGCTTGACGTCATGCTTCCCGGCATCGACGGTCTGACTGTATGCCGGAACCTCAAGAACAATCCGGCTCTTGCGGACATCCCGATCATCATGCTGACCGCCAAGGGCGAGGAGAACGATATCGTGCTCGGGCTGGAAATGGGAGCGGACGACTATATCACAAAGCCGTACAGCAGCAAGGTGCTCGCCGCACGGATCGCGGTTCAGCTCCGGAAGAGATCCTTTCGGGAACAGAAACCCGGAATCATCACGCTGGGATCCTTGAACATCGACCTGACCACATTCAGCGCCACGCTGAACGGGCAGGCGCTCATGCTGACCGCAGATGAATTCCGTACTCTGGCGCTTCTGGCGGCAAATCCGGGACGCGTCTTTACAAGAAATCAGATCATCCGCGAAGTGAAGGGCGACAATTACTCCGTTACAGCGCGCGCCATCGACATGCATGTGGTCAACCTGCGCAGAAAGCTCGGCGACTGGGCAGATCACATCGAAACCATCCGCGGCGTCGGCTACCGGATCGCCGGGGAGTAAATTCATGGCGCGGAAAGACACGGTTCTGCTGTTTGTCCCTGCGATCATCGGGGGAATCATCATCCTTTCCATTTTTCTTCTGGACATTCAGCTTGCCAACTTTCAGGACGCTTATTTTGAGGAGGTAGCAGAGGAGACCAAGCGCAACAATTTCTATCTGGTCCTCATGTTCCGCGACCTGCTTGAATCCAATCAGCTCGGCAGAATGCACCGGATTCTCAACAGCAATCACGGGCCCAATCCGATGATCGTCAAGATCATCGCCCGCGGCAAGGGGGTCATCATGGAGACCGAGGGGGTTCCCGCCTATCTGGTCGCGCACATCCGCGAGCCCGAAATCAGAGACATCTTCAAAGCCAACCGCGATGAAAACGTCCTGGTCAAGTTCGACCGCAATCTGAACTCCTTCATGATCTACCACTCCGTTCGCTTCCACGCACGGGGACAGGATTATGTGCTTGTGATGGCATCAAAATGCAACAGCATGACAATCCTGATGCGCCAGACCAGACTCGGAATCCTGATCCTGAGTCTGCTGGGCATTCTTTCGACGCTGGTTCTGATCACCTATTTCATCTGCTGGATCCGTTCCCCGTTGAACCGCCTTTTCGCAAGCATGTCCAAAATCGCTTCCGGAGAACTGGAGTATCCGGTCTATGTGCCGAAAAGCGGACTGATCCGGGAGATTGCCCTCTGCCTCCAGTCCCTCACCGAACAGCTGAAAAAGCAGATTCTCTCCCTGCGCGACGGGGCAAACGAACGGGAAGCGATTTTCAACGCCCTGACCGAGGCGGTTCTGCTTGTTGGACCTGATAACCGGGTGCTGCAGTGGAACAAAACCGCCAGAGAGCTTTTTTTCCCGAATGACGCGCCGTTGTCCGCTTCGAATACGCCCGTCTGTCCGGACGAGCTCCGGGAGTTCCTTCGCAAAGCCGGTGAAACCGGAGAATGTTCCGGGGAACTCGTTCTGAAGCGCGGAGAACAGACTTATCAGCTTCTGGTTCACGCGGTCTCCTTCCCGCGCGACAACCGTCGCTCGTTCCTGATCTCCGCCACCGATCTCTCCGACATCCGGAAACTCGAAGCCTACCGGAGCGACTTCATCGCCGCGATCTCCCACGAGATGAAAACTCCGCTCACCGGAATTGTCGGAGCGGTGGACGCGATCAACAACGGAGCGCTCGACAATGCCGACTACAAGGCACGCTGCATTGAAACTCTGACGCTTCAGTCGGAACGCCTTCACTCGCTGCTGTTGAACTTCCTGACCCTGACCTCCCTGGAAAACATGCGCAAAAGCTCCGAACATAATTTTCTGCCTATCCGCTCCACCGCCGTGCTCCGGAGTTCCGTGGAGGTCTGCCGTCCCGCCGCTGCAAGCGCCGGGATCGAGCTTGAAACCGGAGCCTGCCAATGTGTTGAATTTTCCGGGGATTTCCTGCTGCTCCAGCAGGCGCTGAACAACCTGATCAGCAACGCCATACTTCACAGCGGCGCAAAACGAATCACCGTTTCCGCCGTCCGGGAGAAGGACAAACTGGATTTCTGTGTCCGCGACGACGGGCGCGGCATTCCCGCGGAGCATCAGGCGCGGATCTTCAAACGTTTCTACCGCGTGCCCTCAGGCGGCCGGAAACAGAACGGCAGCGGCATCGGGCTGGCCATTGTCAAGCAGATCGCGCTCTACCACAACGGGACGGTTTCCGTCAGTTCCGAACAGGGCAGCGGGGCGGAATTCCATATCATCCTTCCGCTTGATCCGCCTCATTTGTCGAATTGAAATCAGGATTTTGTCAAAATTCTGTCAAGATTGTTGACTCCATGCTTCGTTATGATACTTTACGTGTCAAAGTGCTTGCGGCTTGGGGTATTTTCCAAAAATATGCAGTTAAAAAGAACGGAGGGTGCATGAACAGGTCTTTTTATTATCTGGCTGTCCTGTTGTCGCTGGGGCTGGCGATCGGCGGCGGCTGTTCGAAGGAACGGCAGAAAAATGTTGCGGAACGGGAAATCCGTGTCACACTCCAGCCGTTGCAGAAACGGATATTCCGCCGTCAGATTCCTGTGCAGGGCACGGTCTGGCCGGTGGAATATGCGACAATTTCAGCAAAAATCAGCGGTACGCTTGAACTTTTGAAAGTCGATGAGGGCGATACCCGCAAAAAAGGTGATGTCCTGTTCGGCATCGACCGCCAGATTCTGAAAAACCAGGTCACAGTCTGTGAAGATGAAATCAAGGTTAAACAGGCCGAGCTGGAAAGCTCAAAAATCGCGCTGGAAAACGCGAAAATCTCCGATCGGAAGGCAACACTGGATTATGAACGCTATCTGAGCCTCTGGCGTTCCAAGGTCACCAGCCAGGCGGATTTTGAAACCTATGAGACCGCCTACAAAAAAGCCAAGACCGATGTGAGAACCGCCCAGGCGGCCATTTCCAATGCAAAGGCACAGCTGAAACAAGCCGAGGGAAATCTGATTATTGCCAAAAAGAATCTGGCGGATTCCGTGCTTGAGGCTCCGTTTGACTGCGTCGTGGTTGACAAATACGTGGAGGAGAATGAATACGTCACTGTCGGGCAGAACATTCTCAAGATTGAAAATCAGAAAAAGCTGGAGGTCATCTGCTATATCAGTTCGATTTACTATGATATTGTGACAGCTGGAAAAACCCCGGTCGAATTCGCGCTGGACGGCGAACGGAAAGGCAAAGGAGTCGTCACCTACAAGGCGCCGAGCATCGACCCGGAAAGCCGCACATTCAAAATGAAGGCGCTCGTGCCCGCCAGCACGCACCTGGTCAGCGGCACCCTCTGCGACCTGAACATCATTCTTGAGGAAAAGGAGGCCTACGGACTTCCCGCCGACGCACTGCTGCTGCGTGCGAACGACCGCTACATCGTCTATGCGGTCGACGCCGAAAACCGCGCAAAAAGTTTTGACGTGGTCCGCGGCATCGTGGACGGCAAATACTGTGAAGTCGTCAACGCCGCCGATCTCCTCAAGGAACGCTTCGTCGTCACCGGGCAGACCTTTGTCAACAACGGTTCGCTTCTTCGCGCCATCAAGCCGGAATAAGGGAGGCCGCTACTTATGTTTTTAAGCAGATGGTCCGTTCAGCGGCCGATTGCAATGACCGCTCTCATCATCATCCTGGTCATGATCGGGTTGAATTTCTATCCGAAAATCAGCATCGACCTGCTCCCGAACATGGAAATCCCGATGGTGCTGGTGCGCTGTGAATACGATGGAGCCAGCCCGACTGAAATCGAAGTGGAAATCGCCAAACGGATTGAGGACGCGGTCTCCTCCATAGACGGGATCAAGCATATCACCAGCGTTTCGATCGAAGACGAAGCGCGCGTGCAGCTCGAATTCAACATGGGAACCGACGTCGATATCGCGGCAATGGATGTGCGCGAAGCGCTCAACCGCATCCGGACGGATCTGCCGGACGGCGCGGACGAGCCGACGATCCGCAAGATCGACACCAACGCCACAACCGTGGTTCAGGCGTTTCTCGTCGGCGACCGCACGCAGGACGATCTGTACGACTACGCCGACGACGTGATCGCCGACCGCTTCTCCTCGGTGCCGGGCGTCGGAGAAGTCCGTGTCTACGGTGCGAATGAGATGCAGATCCATGTTCTCCTGAACCGGGAAAAACTCACCGCGATGAACATCTCGATCAACGATGTCGTTGAGAAGCTGCGGGAAAACAACATCCGCGAACCGCTCGGACGGATTCAGTTCGACAAGGTCGAGAAAAACGTCACTTTTGACGGCGACTTCAAGGATTTCGAGCAGATAAAGGCGCTCGAAATCGGCAAGTTCAAAAACAAGCGCATCTATCTGCGCGATGTCGCCGATGTGAAGTTCATGAGCCGCGAAGTGCGCAGCAAAGCATACGTAAACGGAGAACCGGCCGCGCGTTTCCGCATTGTCAAGAAGGGCGAGGCGAATGCGATCCAGGTCATCAACGGCATCCGCGACCGCTTCAACGCGATGGTGCGCAGCGGCGAACTGCCGACCGGGATGAAGCTGGTCTGGTTCACTGACTCCGGCGCCTTCATCCAGGCGTCCGTGGATGACGCGTGGAGCAGCATCCTCACCGGCATCATCCTGACCGCCGTGCTGCTGTTCCTCTTCCTTCATGAACCGCGCTCGACGTTCATCGTGATGATTTCAATGCCGATCTCGGTGATCGTCACATTCGCCGTGATGGCATATTTCAACTACTCCTTCAATATCATGACGCTACTCTCTCTCGGCTGTTCCGTCGGTGTTCTGGTGACGAATTCCATCGTCGTGATTGAAAACATCTTCAAGCATCTCGACCGCGGCGAGGCGATCAAGACCGCCGCCGAACGCGGAACCGGCGAAGTGATCGCGGCGGTTTCGGCCAGCGCCCTGACCAATGTCGTCGTGTTTGTTCCGGTTATGATGATGAGCACACGAATCGGCCAGATGATGGTGCCGTTTGCCGGTGTGATGGTCGGCGCGACGCTCGTATCGCTCTTCATCAGCTTCACGCTGACGCCGATTCTGGCATGCGTGCTCCTGAAAAAGAAAAAAGAGGGGGATGCTCAGAAGAAGACCTTCCTTCAGCGCATGTTTGTTCCCTGGGATCTCGGATACGACTGGCTCTGCCGGAAATTCGACCGGAGCATTGAATGGACCGCGCGCCATCCCAAGACCCTGATCCTGGCGGTGCTGGCGCTCTCGATTGCGACCGTTCTCTGGATCGTTCCGCAGGTGGGACTCTCCTTCCTGCCGTTCTGCGACCAGGGCGAAATCCGCATCAAGTTTGAATTTCCGACCAACTACAACCTTGACACAACCAACAAGCTGATCCTCGAAGCGGCGGACCATCTGAAAAAATTCGACTTCATCCGCGGCATGTCGATCTCCGTCGGCGATTCCGACGGCGGCAGCGGACAGGTCAGTTCCGCCGTCTACATCGGCCAGATCAATCTGCGCACGACCGACAAATTCGAGCGCAAGGAGTCCATCTATGCGCTCCAGGCGCTGCTTCGCAAGGAACTCTCCTATCTGGACAACTGCCGCGTAACGCTCTCCATTCCCCCGACCTTCGGCGGAAGCGGTGCGGAAATCCGCTGCGTGATGAACGGACCCGACCTCGATGTGCTGGAACACGCCGAAATGCAGGTAATGGAGAATCTGCCCGCTCTCGGCATTACCCGCGACCTTGACTCCAGCAGACGCGAACGCAAGCCGAACATCAACATTACGCCGCGCCGCACCGTGCTGCAGAATCTCGGAATGTCGGCGAATCAGCTTTACGAATATCTGCTGGGTTCACTCGACGGCATCGAGGTCGGCGACTACCGTGCCGGCGCGCGCACGTTCGACATCCGCGTGAAGAACCAGAAGGAATATGGGGAAGAACAGCTCCGGCAGGCCGCGCCGACCGTCAAGGACAACAACCCGCTCGGCGCCGAGGCGCTTGCGGAAATCACAGAAGATACCCGCCCCGTCGTGGTCAACCGCTACGACAAGGTCCGCACGATGTGGCTTTACGCAAATACGGCTCCCGGGATGGCGCTCGGCACGGTTTCAAGCGCAATCGGAAAGATGGCGCAGGAGGCGCTGCCGCCCGGATACGGCGTAAGAATGAGCGGAAATGTCGAACTGATGAATGAGACCGCGCGGGAATTTCTCCAGGTGATCATGCTTGCCGCCGTGCTGACCTATCTTCTGATCGCGGCGATCATGGAATCCTGGACGCGTCCCTTCCTGATCATGTTCACGGTGCCGCTCGGATTCCTCGGAATGTATGCCACGCTCTGGGCAACCGGAATGTCTATGTCGATGATGGGACTGCTCGGCGGCGTGATGATGATCGGCATTGTGGTGAACAACGCGATTCTGATCATGGACGAGTGCGCCACGCTGGTCAATTCCGGCGTGACAACGCACAAGGCGATGCTTCTGGCCACGCAGTCGAAATTCCGTCCGATCGTCATGACCAGTATCGCTTCGGTCGCGGGAATGCTGCCGATGGCGCTGGGAACGGGGCTCGGTTCGGAACTGCGTTCCAGCTGCGGCATGGGCGTTGTCGGCGGACTCACAATCGCATCCTTCCTGACGCTGTATGTGATTCCGGCGCTCTACTTCATCTTTGTGCACGACACGGCAAAGCCGAGACGTCATATCCTGCGCCGTTTCCTCATGAAACTTCGCGGAAAACTTCTGCCGTCGAAGAAAAGCAAAGCGTAAAGAATCAGGGATCCTCTCATTTTCTAAGACGGAAAAATGCGTAAGCATTTTTCCTTGGGTCAAGGGTCTCTGACCCTTGTCGTGGTCCAGCGGCGAAACGCTGGTCGCGCAGTGCGCGAAAGTTTTTCCAAAACGGAAAAATGCGTAAGCATTTTTCTCGGGGTCAAGGGTCTTTGACCCTTGTCGCGGTCCAGCGGCGAAACGCTGGTCGCGCAGCGCGCGAAAGTCTTATGTCAAATCACTCCGTCATTTTTCCGTCATATTATATAAGCTTTTCAATATCAGAAAGTTTTGCATTCGCATCTATTCCCGTCATTTTCCCGGAAAGGGATGGATGCGCCGCTCTTCCGAAGCGGATGAAGAATTCGTTTCTTGCTTTCTTATTTCCTCCGAATGTCGCTTTTGCCCAGTCGCTCAGGAAGCCCAGTCCGAATGGAGCAAGGATCGTATGGGCGTTCAGAACGGCGGCGCCGTCAACAAAGGTTTTCAGATGTTTTGCGAGGGCGGGTTCCGAAAAGGTGTCAAGCAGTTTCTGCCCGGCGGCGTTCATTTCGGTGCCGCAGAAAACCGGCATATCACGTTTCAGACAGCAGGCGATGATTTTATCCATATTCGCCACTTTTGCCGTTTTGACGGCAGGATCGGAAAAGTTCCAGTTGCGATCCGGAATCAGATTGAAGATCGCCGCTCCATGGGATTCATGAAGATCAAGAAGCGCATCGGGATCCGCCTCCCCTGCGGAATCGCCGTTCAGCCAGGCAATGCCGGGAATCGCGCCGGATTTGATGGTGAAACGGTTCATTTCCTCAAGTGACGGGAATGATGACGGATCAGGTTTCACATATCCCGGACCGCCGGATTTCATCATTTTGGAACGGATTACACCCTGTAATTTGACGGAATTCTGAACCAGTTTTGAGGCTTCTTCTTCCGTCATTCCCAGTTTTGACACCCAGAATTTCACTAATTTGACGGGAGTATCGAACAGTTTTGACGCCTTGTCGGCATAGGCCATGCAGACATGACGCTCCGTCGCATTGCCGCCCGGAGTCAGCGGAAGCACATCCTTTTCAAAATCCAGTTCCACGGGGGAAAGTGCCGGATTCACCTTTTCGACAATTCCGCGTGTCCTTGCATTCGCGGCAGCCTTCATCGCGTCAAGATACCTTTTTTCTTCCGGCGGAATCTTTGATGTGGTAAAACCGACGCCGAGATGATAGGCGATTCCCGGTTCGCCGGGAGAGTTGATCACCTTGTCAAGCATCTCTTTGACAACAACGCGCGACTCCACGCCGCAGGAAGCCCGGAGGTCAAGTTCACGCGACGCATTGAGAAATTCATCCACACCGTCCAGAACATCGAAATCAATCAATCCGGCGGAAAAAAGCCGTTCCGCCTTTGCCCAGCAGGCAATGTGAGTCGGGGACCAGCCGTTTCCGTTGAACGAGAAAAATGTATGACAGTGCATATTGTTGTCATCCCGTTCGCAGACGAAGGATTCTCCCGACGTAGCAAACGCCTTTTTGAACTGTTCCAGCGCATTTTTCCGTTCGGCGGGATCAAAACTGTCCAGTCCGGAGCTCAAATCATCCATCATTTTTCTGACACTCATGCAGACACCTCTTGTTCTGAATATTGAAAAGTTTCAAACAATATAGGAAAGATCATCGTATTTTTCAATAGAGTGAAATGCTTTTTCCAGTTCTTCTTCCAGATTCGGGATCTTCTTTTCCTCCTCCTCGACCAGATAAAACTTTGCGGCGACCGCCGGAGAGGGCGGTGCAAAAACTGTGCAGCTGTCCGGAAACGGTTCGATGGAAATATCATAAGTACCGATCTTTTCGGCACGTTCAATTGATTCGAGTTTATCGAGTCCGGCAAGCGGGCGCAGAATCAGCATCCGCGTGGCGTCGTTGATGATGGAAAGATTTACGATCGTCTGGCTTGCCACCTGTCCGACCGATTCGCCGGTCACGATCGCATTCAGTTTCTGGAAGCGGCAGATCTTTTCCGCAATACGCATCATCTGCCGCCGGTAAAGAATTGTGCGGTAGCGCGGATTGCAGTTGTCGCGGATCAGTTTCTGAAGTTCGGAAATATTGCAGACATAGAGTCTGCCTTTCTTTTGATAACGGTTCAGAACGGAAGCAAGGCGTTTCACCTTCTCGACGGACTCCATCGGCGTATAGGGAAAACTGTGAAAAGTGAGAAAATCCACATGACAGCCCCGCTTCATGGTCATATGGCAGGCGACGGGCGAGTCGATCCCTCCCGAAAGCAGCGCGAGAACTTGGGAATTCGTCCCGACCGGCAGACCGCCGGGGCCTTTGAAGGTCTCATAGTAAATAAGCGCTATTTTCTCCCGGACCTCAACGCCGATGGAAATTTCCGGATGATCCAGATTTACTTTGATTCTGTCACCGAAAATTTCCTGAAGCCGGGTTGCGGATTCAATCTCAATCTCACGGGAACGCAGGGGAAAGGATTTATCACTCCGTCTTGCGCGGGTCCGGAACTGGACAACGGAACACGTTTCCAGTTTTTTTTCGAAGGTTTCACGGGCGCTCTCCCCGATGACATCCAGAATTTTCCCTATTTCCGGTTCGCACTCAATGACCGGAGAAAAGGATTCCAGCCCGAATGTCCGGGAAAGGACGCCTTTCATCTTTTCCAGTTCTTCCGGAGAAAAAACACCGTTTTTCAGTTTTCTTACAAAAATCCGGCCCCGGATGCGCTGAAACGCCAAATCCGGAATCTCGTCATATTCACAAAGTGTCCGCATGTTTGCAATCAGTTTATTCTCAAACATGGAACGGTTATGTCCTTTTGTCGCTATCTCATGATACCGGCAGACAATGCTTTTATACATAAATTTATCCTTTCTTTTTTTTCTTACTTTGCACGAAATCCCCAAGCAAAAAATTGTGTCAGCAATTTTTATTACGCTCAAGAACCTGTTACTCTTGCTGTACCGTTTTCAACTTTGAAAATCTGTGAATCCCGGAAAAAATTTTCGCCCGGCAATTCCGTAAACGCATAAAAAATCTGTCCGGCGTCCGCGATTTTTGAAAGAAAGGAGAACTTGGCCTTCTCATCCAGGTCTCCTGTGGCATCGTCAACCAGAACCACGGTATCTTCCACCCCTGAGGAAGAAGCGTTTTTCACAATCTCCAGTTCCGCAAGCTTCAAACAGAGCGACGTCATTCTGCACTGTCCGCGCGAGCCGTACAGACGCAGCGGTTTTTCATCCACAAGAAACACAAAATCATCCAGATGCGGTCCGAACGAGGTAAAACCTTTCTGCATATCCTTTGCAAAATCGTTTTCCAGTTTTTTCATGAAAGATTTCTGTTCCGCCGTTTCAGAAGCATAGCGCATCCGGATTTTGAAATCGGCCAGTTCCGGACGGATTTCCGTAAGAATCACCTGAATCGCATCCGAAAGAAGCGCACTGTATTTCAGGCGCAATGCAATGATTTTCTGTCCGGACGACGCAAGCAGGGTATCGTAGGAAAACAGAATGTCGCGGTTCAGATTGCGGTTTTTCAATAGAAAATTCCGGGATTTCAACGCGGATGAATACTGCTGCAGGGCAGTAAAATATTCCCGGTCAAGCATGCAGATGAACATATCAAAGAACCGCCTCCGGAGCACCGAGGGACCGTTAATGATCCAGGGATCGTCCGGCAGAAAGGCAATCGTCTTGATCCGTCCGGTGAATTCACTGGCGCGGGAAACAGGCAGACCGTCGATTCTGAGGCTGCGCACGGCGCCGGCTTCCAGTTCCAGACGCGATGTCCATGTTCCGCGACGCCTGATGCTCACGCCGAGACGAAACGACGGTGAACCGATCTTCCGGATTTCCCGCGTCTGCGACGTGCGGAAGGAACGCAGATTCGCCAGAAAAAAAAGAGCTTCCAGCAAACTTGTCTTCCCCTGCCCGTTTGCTCCCTGAAAAATGACGGACTTCTCATGAAAAACAAGTCCGGCTCCGGAAAAATTCCGGAAATTTTCAAGTTTCAGTTCAGTCAGCATGAATCAAAAGCAGAAGCAATCCCCCGATCGTTTCGGGGGATTACGGAAAGTCCCGGCAAAAACAGCCTGTTATTTGTTTCGCATCGGCATGATCACATACAGGAAACCGTCAGTGCTTTCAATCGCGATCGGGCTGAATGCGTCATTGATTTTGATGTTGACGTTGTCCACACCGATGTGTTTGAACGGATCGGAAAGGAACTGCGGATTGAAGGAAAGCGACATCTCCTCGCCCTCGTATTCAATCGCAATCTCCTCTTTTCCTTCTCCAACATTGCTGTTTGCCTCAAACAGCAGTTTATTAGCCTGGAATGTAATCTTTACATAGGAAGAGGATGCGTCAAACAACGGAACACTGACAATTTCGAGCGCATCGATAAAATCCAGGCAGGGCACGGAAATCTTCTTGGCAAAGGAAGCCGGAATCACCTGTTTGTAATTCGGATAATTGCCGTCGATCAGCTTGGAATAGATCATCGTGGAATCAATCTTGAATACGGCCTGCTTTTCCCCGATTTCAATGACAACGTCGCCGTCTTTTTCCAGAATTCTCTTGACTTCGTTGGCAGCTTTCAGCGTAACGATGATGTCGCCGTCGGAGCCGACCGGCACTTCATCCAGCAGTTTTTCAACAAGCGCCAGGCGTTTTCCGTCGGTGGCGACGGCGGTCAGATTTCCTTCCCGGACAGAAAACAGAATGCCCTGAAGAACTTTTCTGGAATCGTCAAGACTGACGGCATAGGAGATCCGGTCAATGATGCGCGCAAGGTCGCACTGTTTGATTTTAAGGGTTCTCTGAGCCGTGAAATCCACGGGCACCGGAAAATCATCGGAGGTCAGGCCGAGGATCATGAAATCGGCCGTTCCGCAGCTGATTTTCGTATGATGGTTTTCGTTGGTATCGAAGCTGACGGTATCACCCTTGAACTTGGACACCAGTCCGAGCAGCCGTTTCGCCGGAAGTGTTGTCTTTCCGGAACGCTCGACTTCAGCCTCAATAGAAGTGGTGATCCGGAGTTCAAGATCGGTCGTTGTAAATGTCAGTTTGTTGTTTTCCGCCTCCATCATCACGTTTGCAAGAACGGGCAGCGTGGTTCTGCTGCCGATGATGTTGCTTACCCGCTGAAGCGCTTTCAGCAGAAGTTCTCTTTTCACATTGATCTTCATGTTTTTCCTCAACTTTGCTGTATGTTAATGATTGATTTATTCTTTTCTCTTTCTTTTATCATTACTATTATAGCTGTCATCAATGTTTACAAGTCGAAAAATCAGACTCAAATCAAATATTTCAAAACTTGTTGAGAAAATGTTTTGATTTTGTTGAGAAGTGGTGTTCTATTTACATCCTGAAAGTTTTCAAGATTTACTGAACCAATTTTCAACAGGGTTGTCAACATGGTTAATGACAGTATAACGCAACGACACGTCAAAGAGCTCCTGAAGAGATATCCGGATCTCGAACAGGCATCCAAAAAACTCATCATAGCATATTCTATACTAAAAAATTGTTTTTTCAATGACAGAATTCTTTTTGTTTGCGGAAATGGTGGCAGTGCGGCCGATTCCGAACATATCGTCGGAGAACTGATGAAAGGATTTAAAATGAGGCGGCCCGTCCGGGACGCCATCCGTGAAGATTTTCGAAATCACCTTGGAAGTGAAGAACTTGCGGATAAACTGCAAATGGGTTTGCGTACTGTTTCGCTTCTTTCCCATCCGGCCCTTGCCAGCGCTTACGTCAATGACGTCGATCCATTGATGACCTATGCACAGCAGCTTTTTGTGATGGGCCGCGAAGGCGACGCTCTGATCGGTCTAAGCACCTCCGGAAATGCGAAAAATATTTATAACGCCTTTCAGGTTGCCCGTGTGAAGAAAATCAAGACGATTCTTTTCACCGGCGAAAATCATGGAATCTGCGAGGAGTTCGCCGACTGCGTCATCAATGCGCCTTCCACGGAAACTTATATGGTGCAGGAGTATCACCTTCCGCTCTATCACTGTCTGTGCCTGATGCTCGAGGAGGCGTTTTATGGGAACGGAAACTGAAAAACATGTTCCGCGGCATGTTGCCATCATCATGGACGGCAACGGCCGCTGGGCTGCGCGGCACGGCGTGGAACGGGTCGAGGGACACCGCAAAGGAGCGCTCGCGGTCAGGCAGCTTGTCGAGAATCTTGCCGACACCGGAATCGAATATGTGACGCTTTATGCGTTCAGCACCGAAAACTGGAAGCGTTCCAAGGAGGAAGTGGACGCATTGATGGAGCTCCTCTGCGAATTTATTGATGCGAATCTTTCCGTCATGATCGAAAAAGGACTGCGCCTTCTTGCCACCGGGCGGATAGACGGACTTCCGGAAAAATCCCGCGACCGTCTCAAACTTGCGATTGAAAAGACTGCATCCAACACGCGCGGCACCCTGATTCTTGCGCTGAATTACGGTGGTCGTGCTGAAATTGTCGATGCCGCAAGGAAAATTGCTTCCGAGGCTGCCGCCGGAACACTGCGCCCGGATGAGATTGATGAAACGCTTTTTGCAAAAAATCTGTATCTTCCGGAGATTCCCGATCCCGATCTTCTGATCCGGACGAGCGGAGAACTTCGTTTGAGCAATTTTCTGCTCTGGGAACTTTCCTATTCGGAAATTTATGTGACGGACACGCTGTGGCCGGATTTTGACAAGGCGGAACTGGAAAAGGCGATTGTTGCATACGGAACAAGAAACAGAAGATTCGGAGGTAGAAAATAATGTTCATTCCCAGACTTTGCAGCACGGTTGTCCTGCTTGCGCTGTTCGGCGCTTCCATTTTTCTGAACAACCTGATCGGACGCTCCATCTTTGTTCTGCTTGCGCTGTTTCTCTCGTTTTTTGTGACAAAGGAACTTTGCGCCATGCTCAGAAATATCGGTATGGAAACCTTTCTGTATCCGCTCTGCATTTTCAATACTGCCATTGCCGGTTGCATTTTTCTGTTTTACAACAGCAAATATCAGTTGCTGTTTTTTTGCCTCCTGCTTGCCGTTCTGCCCGTTCTCGCGCTGCTGTTTCTGCTTGGTGTAAAAAATTCGGAAATGAAACTGAAAAAGCTGTTTCATACTTTTGCCGCTTTTTTTCTTTTCATCATCCCGGTTTTTTTCATTATCAACATTTATATCTATGGAAGACTGTTGATTACTTCAGAAGAAAAATATTCTTTCAACGTTCTGTTTCTTTTTTTCATTCTGGCTACGAAAATCGGAGATATCGGCGCTTATGTGACGGGCACTCTTTCCAATAAACTCCTGCCCGGCGGCAATCACAAGATGATTCCGTCCATCAGTCCGGGAAAATCCTATGAAGGCGCGTTCGGCGGTTTGTTTTTCACGATTCTGCTGTGTCTGTTTTTTCACTGGAAAACAGGATTCGTTGTTTCCGTGACCTCCGCGATTGTGACCGGCATCCTGTTCTTTTTCAGCGGAATGGCGGGCGATCTTGCGGAATCCGCGCTCAAACGCGCCTGCAGAGTCAAGGATTCCGGGCATACGATTCCGGGCATCGGCGGTATTTACGATCTGGTTGACAGTCCGATGATGACCGCGCCGGTTTTTTATATTTTGTTGATGCTGGAACAGAACTTCAATCTTGAATTTTTCCGAATTTGAGGCATATTTATAATCCTTTAACGTATTATAACGGAGCATGCAAATGAACAGAAATGAATTGAGAAGAAACATTCTCCGGCTTCTCGGCGAGGATGGACGTCTTACGGCGAAGGATATTTCCGACAGGATCGACGTTCCGGTGAAAGACGTGCAGGCGGAAATCCGGAAACTGGAGACGGAAAATGTGATCATCGGCTATCGTGCCGTTTTCGACGATTCGGAACTGCCGGAAAGTGCCGTAAAGGCTATCATCGAAGTGAAGATCCGTCCGGAGCGTGAGGGCGGATTTGATAAAATCGCGCGAAGACTCAGCAAGTTTTCCCAGGTTTCCGCTCTTTATCTGATGTCGGGCGGAAATTTCGATCTCCAGCTGGAAATCAAAGGGGAAAGTCTCAATGACGTGGCGCAGTTCGTTGCAAGCAGACTGGCAACCATCGACGGCGTATTGTCCACGTCCACTCATTTTTTACTGAAGAAATACAAGGAATCAGGCAAGCTGATGCAGGAGGAAGAGGATCATGAACGGCTCAAGATCACGCCATGAAAATAAAAAGGAAAACACGGAAAATTCTTTTATAGCGCCCCATATCGCCGTGCTGCCGAAAAGCGGCATCCGTGATTTTTTTGAACTCGTCAATTCCATGGACGACGTGATTTCGCTGGGAATCGGCGAACCGGATTTCGTCACGCCGTGGAACATCCGCGAAAGTGCGATCTATTCGCTGGAAAGCGGAAAGACGCATTATACATCAAACCTCGGACTTCTTTCGCTGCGCAAGGCGATCTGCGGATATATGACAAGCGATTATGATCTTGATTATGATCCGCAGCACGAGTGCATTGTGACGGTCGGCGTAAGCGAGGCGCTTGATCTGGCAATTCGTGCGATCACCAGTCCCGGGGACGAGGTGATTTATCATGAGCCCTGTTATGTTTCATACAGTCCGGAAATCCGGATGGCGCACGGTGTTCCGGTGGCCGTGAACACCTATGAAAAAAACGATTTTGCACTGGATCCCGCCGATCTGGAAAAAGCGGTCACACCGCGGACAAAGGCGATTCTTCTGAATTTTCCCTGCAATCCGACCGGCGCGACGCTGAGTTATGATCAGACGGAAAAAATTGCAAAGATTGCCGTGCGTCATAATCTTGTTGTCCTTGCCGACCATATTTATACGGAATTGACTTACGGGGAAAAGACGCCTTCCATTGCGACGTTTCCGGGCATGAAGGAGCGTACCATTTTTCTGCATGGTTTTTCCAAGGCGTTTGCGATGACCGGTTTCCGCCTCGGTTATGCGTGCGGACCCGCGGAACTGATTGACGCGATGATGAAGATTCACCAGTATTCCATGCTCTGTGCGCCGATCATGGCGCAGGAGGCGGCGCTTGAGGCGCTGCGCAGCGGCAGAAAAGACATGCTTGCAATGAAGGCGGAATATCGTGACCGACGCAATGTGATCGTGAAGCGGTTGAATGAAATGGGTTTGAAGTGTTTCCTTCCGGAGGGTGCCTTTTACGTGTTTCCGAACATTACTTCGAGCGGATTGTCTTCGAATGATTTTGCCGTGAAACTTCTGATGGAGAAAAAGGTGGCGGTGGTTCCGGGGACCGCGTTCGGCGCATGCGGGGAGGGATTTATCCGGTGTTCTTATGCCACTTCGATGGAGGGTATCAAGGAGGCCATGGATAAGATGGAAGAATTTCTGCGCAGCTTAAAAAAGAAAAATAAAAATAAATCATAAAAAAGACGGCAAGCCTGCTTGCCGGGTGCAGGTGTCTCACACCTGCCGCGGAGTGTGAGGGCGCGGAGCCCTCACGTTCTTAAAAGTTTTTCATTTGCGTACGCAGTTGCGCAAATGAAATTTTAATTTCGCGCGTTGCGCGACCAGCTTGCGCAGCTGGAGTGCGGCAGGACTGAAAGGAGAGCACGAATCATAATTTGCTTTGCAAATTATTTTTTTTGCGCGGCTTCGTGCGCAATTTTTATTTTTTTAACAAGGGGGAAAATTA
>CASEFP010000107.1 GCA_949287225.1 uncultured Lentisphaeria bacterium | reverse complement strand
TTTTTGGGGACTTGGGACACATGGTTTCTGCGTAAAATCATAAAAAACAGCGTAAAACAGAGAAAAGTTCGCTGTTTTTTATGGGCATCATATTTGGAGAAATCAAGACGAGTTTCGGAGTGTGTTTTCACAAGTTCCATTTCTCCAACCGGTTATGACTTTCCCAATCCATGTGTCCCGGACACGAGACAAACGGAGAATTTGCCGGAGATTCAGGGAATCTGCATCGGAAATGGTGGCGAACGGAGAATCTCCGTTTTTCTCTTATTTCGCAAGTCGCTGAAAATCAACGCACAAATCTGGGAAATGAAAACGCCGAACGGTGTGTCTGTTCGGCAAAGAGGCAAAAAAATGGTGGCAAGGACCGGGATCGAACCGGTGACACACGGATTTTCAGTCCGTTGCTCTACCAACTGAGCTACCCCGCCACATCAGAATAGGTCTGTAAATTACATCAATCTCAAAGAAAATCAAATGAAAAATCAAAAAAAAAATCAAAAAAAAAGAATTTTTCAGACAAGTCAGCAAATCATGAAAAAACAAAAGGGATACTCTTCCTATCTTTTTCGCCTTTTTTTCTGTTCCTCTTCTTGCAATCATCCGAGCGGGATGTAAAATGTGAGAAACAGGATGCAATACAAGGGAACATGATCTTTTTCCGCATTTTATCGCGGACGTTTTTTGTATATTCTTTTATAAAATCAAAGGAGAAAATTCGGGAAAATGAGTTTACTGGACTGGCTGATTGTAATTATCCCCGTCGCGTTCGTCATGTATATGGGATACCGTTCGCGCTCATATGTGCGGGGTGTGGCTGACTTCCTTTCGGCGGGACGCATCTGCGGACGCTATGTAATCAGCGTCGCCGACGTGGCAAACGGACTCTCGATCATCACCCTTGTAGCATTCGTCGAAGTGCATTACAAGACCGGCTTCGCAATGACCTTCTGGAACAATGTCATTCTTCCCCTCTCCATAGTGCTCTCTCTGACCGGATACTGCGTTTACCGCTTCCGTGAAACAAAAGCAATGTCGCTGGGGCAGTTTCTGGAAATGCGCTACAACCGTCCGCTGCGTATCTTCGCCGCGGCACTGCGCTCCATATCCGAGATGCTCGCCAACATGATCTGCCCCGCGGTCGCGGCACGCTTCTTCATCTATTTCCTCGACCTGCCGCACAGTTTCACCCTGTTCGGTCTGGAAATTCCGACCTTCATGGTCGTTGTCTTCATCGTTCTCACGCTGGCGATCACGATCATCTGCATGGGCGGCACACTGGCACTGGTCATCACGGACACGATCCAGGGACTGCTCTGCTATCCGATGCTGGTCGTCTTCACCATATTCGTTCTGGTCACATTCTCCTGGGGCGACGAGATCATTCCCGTGATGGCCGACCGTGTCGCTGGAGAAAGTTTCCTCAGTCCCTATGACATCGACTCGCTCCGCGACTTCAACCTTTTCGCTCTGATCGTGACCATTATTGCAACCGTTCTGCACCGGGCAAGCTGGATCGGCGCCGGCAACACCTCGGCGGCAAAAACGCCGCACGAACAGAAAATGGCAAACGTGCTCGGCACCTGGCGGACCGGATTCAGCAACATTTTCTACATCCTGCTTGCAGTTACGATCCTGACGCTCCTGAACCACAAGGATTTCGCTCCGAAAGCAAGGGAAATCCGGACCACGATCTCAACACGGGTCGCCGAGGAGCTCGTCCCCGATCAGAATCTGCGCAAGGAACTGATCGCGAAGGTTTCCGCCATTCCGAACCATAATCATACAATCGGCGTCGACGCCCCACTCTCACAGGAAAAGAATCTGGATTCCCCCTACTTCGACACCGCGCTGGAGACGCTGCGCAAGGGAGAAAACGGCAATGCGAAATTCCAGGAGTTCCGAACCCTCTACAATCAGATGATGCTGCCGATGACCATGCGCAACATCCTGCCGATGGGAATGATGGGGCTCTTCTGCCTTCTGATGGTGCTGATGATGGTCTCGACCGACGATTCGCGCATTTACAGCGCGTCGCTGACGATCTCACAGGATGTAATTGTCCCCTTCCGGAAAACCGGTTTCACGCCGGAACAGCACATCTGGGTGATCCGGGCGGTTTCCATCGGCGTCGGCGTCTTTTTCTTCTTCGGATCGTTCTTCATGGCGCAGCTGGACTACATCAACCTGTTCGTCACAATCATGTGCTCCATGTGGCTGGGCGGATGCGGCCCGGTGATGATCTTCGGACTTTACAGCCGCTTCGGGACCTCGGCCGGCGCGTTCGCCTCGCTCCTGACGGGCATGTTTCTTTCGCTCGGCGGCATCTTCGTCCAGCGGAACTGGGCGGACATGGTCTATCCGTGGCTGGAGGAGGTCGGCTGGGTCGATGCGGTCGGAAGTTTTCTCGCCGCAGTGTCCGGACCTTTTGAACCGTATATACTCTGGCGGATGGACCCGATCAAGTTCCCGATCAACTCGACGGAAATCTATTTTATCACGATGATGGTGAGCATTCTCGTCTACTGCCTCGTCTCATGGATCACCTACAAGGGGCCGTTCAACATGGACAGGATGCTCCATCGCGGCATTTACAACCTCGACGGTGAAAAGGAGATCAAAACGGCATGGACCTTCCGGAACGTCTTTTCCAAGCTGATCGGCATCACGCCGGAATACACGCGCGGCGACCGGATCATCGCCTGGTCGGTATTTCTCTACTCTTTCATCTACAAATTCCTTTTCACCTTCGTGCTGGTCGTGCTCTACAACGCCATTTCACCGTGGCCGATGAAATGGTGGGGCTACTACTTCCTGATCGTTTCGCTGGTCATTCCCGGCATCGTTGCGGCGATCTCGACGGTCTGGTTCACCATCGGCGGCGCGATTGACCTGCGGCGCCTGTTCATTGATCTCCGGAACAGGAAGGAAAATCCGCTGGACGACGGACGTGTCGAAGGCAATATGTCGCTCGCGGACAAGGCAATTCTGGAAAAAATCGACAAGGAAAAGGCCGGAAGCAGACAATGAGGCTTTTTTCTCCTGTGTGAAACAATGGCAAAAAAGCTCGAAAACCGCCCCTTTTCTCCTTGCATTTTACCGAAACGCCGTTATTATCTCTGGTAAGAGCGAAGAAACGGGCGAACCATTGTCAGGAAAGGGGAGAGGCGTATGGCAATCGGAACACTTCCACGGGAATTGAAGGGGGAATGGATCTGGCTTCCGGAACAGAACGGAGAAATCACGCATGACATCCGGGTGTTTGCCAGAAAAGAGTTCACTCTGGACGCCACCGTGCCCTATGCGGAACTGTGGATTTCCGCCATTCCTTCTTATCATGTCTATGTGAACGGCGAACATGTCGGCTACGGTCCTGCGGCACCGACACGCACAAAATGCTATGCGGATTTTTATGACATCGCCCCGTATCTGGAACCCGGGCCCAATACACTCTCGGTCATCACCTACGACATGGCGATCCCTACTTATTCCCGCTATCCGCACGAGCCGAAAATCTGGTGCCAGCTGAACATTGACGATCATCCTGTGCTCTGGACGGACGCATCATGGCGCCTCATCGAGCCGCACTGCTATGCGGGCGGACAGCCCCGCTGTCACGCGGGACTGGAATATACCGAAAGCGTGAATCTCAAGGATTATCCCGCAGGATGGCAGCTGCCCGGATTCCATGATGCAGAATGGCTCGAACCGCGAGTCATCGCTCCCGTAAAACAGAGCGTTCCGCCGCTGGACGTCTCGAACATCCGGCCCTTCCTGTGGTTTGAAACGGACACGCTGGAACCATGGATCTCCGGGAAATACCGGGAAGGAAGCGATTTCACGTTCTTCGCCTGCCGCGACCTGGAGCATTTCAAGCCCGGCACTTATGCTGCACAGACTTATGTGTATGTCGAAAACGATCTCGAAACCGAAATCATGATCTCCTCCGACGATCCCTTCGTGCTCTTCTGCAACGATGATCTTGTTTACATCCGCGAACAGAGCGTGACCGCTCCGCCTCTCTTCGAGGGATACGGGGCGTTCAGCGTCGGCGGCGACCTCCAGGCGAACTGCATGCTCCCGCTGAAAAAAGGCTGGAACCGCCTCCTCTGCATCCAGAAATGCGGTGCGAATCCGATGGGATTCCTGATCGTCTTCCCCGCGCTCCCCAAAGGAGAGCTCACCTTCCAGCGCGAACCCTCCGAATCGGTTATGCCGGGCTGGCTTTTCGAGGGACCGCTCCGGATGCCGCTGGAATTCTCCGCGCCCTCGCTCATGCTTCATGACAATGAACGCAACGGCTTCCTGCCGCTCTATGAGCACCTCAACGACATTTCCGGCTACCTGAACTACTGCGAATACACGCCGGACGCGGAGCCGGTCACCTCCGCGGACAGTCTGATGACCGGCGATTATGTGATTTACAATCTTGAGGAAATTCAGTACGGCTTCCCGGTGCTGGACATCTCCGGCTCCGACGGCGACATCATCGACATCACTTCAGGCATCCACCTGCTCGACGGTCATGTGAAGGCGATCGGCCCCCTGGGACGCAAAACCGATACGATCCGCCTTGCCGACGGAGCCAATACCTGGATGCGCCTGGAACCGCGCGGGGTGCGCTACATCATGCTGAACGTGCGCAGAGCCGCCGAAACGGTCCAGCCGATCCTGCGCTTCGTCTCCTATTCCTCGGATTCCGCTTCCGATACGGATTTCATCTGCTCCGACGAGGAGTTCAACGCAATCTGGAAATCGGCGATCTCCTCCATTCATCAGTGCGCGTGCCAGAACATCATCGACAATCCGTGCGGACGCCGCTGTCAGTCGCTGGCGGAATCCTGCATCTACTCCCAGACCCTTTACGCCCTCTTCGGCGGATACAATCTCTCCGCAAAAGCGCTCGCGGAATTCGCCGAGGGACAGCTCGAAAACGGCATGATGCAGCAGATGGCGCCCTCCGGAATCTTCTCCTATGCGCCGGACGTCTCGCTGCTCTGGATCCTCTGGCTGAACGAACACTGGATCGCCAGCGGCGACGGAGCCTTCCGTGATCAAATGCTGTCGGCGCTGGATCTTCTGCTGGACTTCTTCCGCACCTGTGCGGCGAAGAACGATTCGCTTCTGTTCGTCGAGGAGGTCGGAACCTCTCCGTTCCTCAATGAAACCGGCGACCTGGACGAGCGTGGCATGTTCACACCGCTGAACGCGCTCTACTGCCGCGCGCTGCTCTCGGCGTCGAAACTCTATCAGGACGCGGGAATGGAGGAGAAGAGTGCCGCGTGCATCGCACAGGCGACGAAACTTGCGGAAAAAATCCGCCTGCTGGCATACAACCCGGAATCGGGGCTTTTCGCGGACTCGTGGTCCGAGGATGTGCGCTCCGGACAGGAATCCTTCCAGACCAATCTTTTCGCACTGTATGCCGGGGTGGCGAAACCCTCCTCCTTCAAGACGTTCGCTGCGAAATTCATCGGAGAAAAGGAAAAGCTCCTGCATCTCTCCAACACGAAAATCTTCGCATTCGTGCTGGAAACGCTTTTCGCTTTCAAACAGCAGCGTTTCGCCATCGAGCTGATCCGTTCGGCCTACCGCTACAACAGGCATCTTGAGGAGGAGAATCAGTCGAATCCGAATCCGCACATATTCCCGATCATCGCGGCGAATTACATGATCCGTGAGCTTCTCGGCATCCGTCCCGCCGTTCCGGGCATGAGTCAGATCTACTTCAATCCCGCGTGCCGGAACGTACGTTCCGCGAAAGGGCGCATTCCGAACGCAAACGGGAAAATCGTGCTGGAATGGAAGCTCTCCGATGCAAACGAGCTAGTGGTGAACATCGACTCGAACCATCCCCTGGATGTTCTGCCGATGCTGGAGGACGCCGAAATCGCCGACAGCACCTTCAATCTCGGCAATTACGTCAATTTGCTGGATCCGGACAGCGCGGAAAAACAGTAAAAACAGTTCCCGCAGTATTCGCACGACGGAGGCGGAAAGCCAGAAAAAAAGGCACCGCGTCTTCTCATTCCTATTGACTTTTCATACTTCCGCGTATAAACTATATGGATCAAGTTTAAAGAAAGGTTCAGGATAATGAAAAAATGGCTTCTGATTCCGGTATGCGCGCTTTGTGCGCTGTCGCTCTCCGCCGCGGAAATGAAAATCGCCGTCATCGACATGGGACGTGTGTTTCAGGAATACACAAAAACCAAAGTCAATGAGGCGAAACTCAAGAAACAGGCGGAAATCTTCAAGGATTATTCAACAAGGCTCAGCGACCAGCTCAAAAAACTGCAGGCGGAATTCAAGGATCTGCGCGACGCCTCGCAGAATATGGCATACACCGCGGCTGAACGTGAAAACCGCCGTCTGAACGCGGCGGATAAATACGCCCAGGTCACGGCCAAGGAGAAGGAACTGCGCGACTACAACCGCGAGAAGCAGGCGGAGCTCCGCAGCGAATACGAGAAGATGCGCGACGGGATCCTCAAGGACATCGAACGGGTCGTTTCAGCGAAATGCGTGACGGAGGGCTATATGCTCGTCATCGACAAGTCCGGCAAGACGCTCAACAACATTCCGACGGTCGTCTATCACAACCCCGCGCTGGACATCACGACGCCGGTCATCAAGACCCTCAATACGGGTTTCAACGGAAAAGAAGAAAAAGAGAAAAAAGCTCAATAACATACGGAACAATCGCATCATGGAAAAAATCTGCACAGCAGCCGAACTGGCGGCAATGGTCAACGGCGTTGTCAAAGGCAACGCGGAACTGAAAATCACAGGCGTCAACTCCCTCAAGCTCGCGGGACCGACGGAAGCATCCTTCCTGAGCAACATCAAATACAAGAGCCAGATGGATGCGGGAAAAGCCGGTGCCGTCCTTGTCGTCTCCGACTGGAAGTTTGAACCGAAGGAAGGTCAGACGCTGATTCTCTGCCAGAATCCGGACAAGGCGTTCACAAAGGTCTGCAACTTTTTTGCACCCGAGCCGATCCGGCACGAGGCGGGAATTCATCCTTCCGCCGTGGTGCATCCGACGGCGCGGATCGCCGAGGACGTCTACATCGGCCCGACCGCCGTGATTGAGGAAGGGGCCGTCATCGGCAAGGGCTCCGTGATCGAGGCATGCGTCTATGTCGGACCGTTCGCCGCGATCGGGGAAAACTGCCTGATCTACCCGAATGTCTCGATCATGCGCTACTGTAAAGTCGGAAACCGTGTCATCATCCACGCGGGGGCGACCATCGGCGCGGACGGATTCGGCTACAACACGACCTTCACCGGACTTGTAAAAGTGCCGCAGAACGGCATCGTTCAGATCGACAACGATGTGGAGATCGGCGCAAACAGCACGATCGACCGCGCCCGTTTCGGCAAGACCTGGATCAAAAAGGGAGTCAAGATCGACAATCTGGTGCATGTCGCCCACAACGTGATCGTCGGAGAATGCTCCGCGCTGATCGGACAGTGCGGTATCGCCGGAAGCGCGGAGATCGGGCGCGGCGTGATTGTCGCGGCACAATCCGGCGTCAACGGGCACATCACGCTCGGAGACGGCTCCAAGGTCGCCGGCGCGTCCGCTGTCCAGCGCAGTGTTCCGCCGGGCGCGATGGTCTTCGGCACTCCCGCCGAAAGCGAGGAGGATTTCATCGAGCGCCACATGCTCCCCCGAAAAGTCAGAAAACTGGCGGCGAGAATTGAAAAACTCGAAGCGCTTCTCGCGGAAAAAGAGACGAAAGCGCAATAGAGAAAACGGTAAAAAGCAGATCGATTCCACGCGATGCGGGATACTATGGGCTCCCGGGGCGGAGAACAAGCAGGGCATCCCGATTTTCACAGGAAAGGAGAATGTGTTTCTCTCAGGGCGGCCCTGGCACCCAACGTAGCGCCGTCGCTTTCCGTACAGGAAAACCGGCACAGGGAACAGCCGGGAAGAAAAACTGTTTTCCTCACCAGTTGTCGGATACGTTTTTCTTCCAGGGATTCCAGAATGTGGTATCGGCATCTCCCGTCCGGCGCTGGTGACTCGGCATCCGGCTTCTGGAAATCATGGAAACATGCAGATCAAGAAACAGGGTATTGCAGTTTCCGGGGCCGTTCAGAAGCGGAGTGTCCGTTCCCGCACCGTCCGCACCGCTGTCCGAGTATGGATTGTCATGCGGAAAGGCCGGCCACATCACTTTGGTATAGCTCGTCTGATACTGTCCCAGTGCGACTTCCGCAAGGTAGCAGCCGCGCGAAGGCATGCGGACCTGATGAATTTTCCCCACATCGGAAGCTCCGTCCACACTGGTAAACGCCAGTTTTGCTAGAAGTCCAATGGCGGAAACCTCATTTTTGTCCAGCGATTCCCACTTGCGCGCCGGACACGCAAACGGAGAAAGAACGTTGCCCGAGGATAATCTGGAAAATCCGCCGATCACCGCATTCTTTGTGGATCCGCAGTAGGGTGCCAGCTGTCCCTCCTTGCCGTTGAACCAGTAGAGTCTCGGAGAGTAATAGCTGTTGGTGTAAAGCACCGGCCAGTCATTATTATCGCCGGAATAAAGGGCGGCGGCCTTGCCGAGCATGCTCATGTTTCCTACACAGCGGATCCGGTGCGCCAACCCTTTGGCGCGCTGCAATGCAGGCAGCAGCATTGAGGCGAGAATTGCAATGATCGCAATCACAATGAGAAGCTCGATCAAGGTAAATCTTTTCATTTGCGGGAACCTCTATCAATGCTTTTTTTGACAGAAATCCCGTTTGTTTCTATTTGACAATCTCCCAATGAGATTTTTCTGTACATTACGTTGGCATTTTGACTTCTCTTTTTCAAGTTTCCACGACTGAATCAGCCGATATTTT
>CASEFP010000106.1 GCA_949287225.1 uncultured Lentisphaeria bacterium | reverse complement strand
TCGGTTTTTCAACGTGTGCTTCCTCCAAAAAATGCTCTCCAGACCAAAAGACCGGTCTTTTACTCTCCCGGAGAATTTACCGGGAGAGGGTCTGAAACACACCTTCATAAGAGAAAAGTGGAGATTCTCCGCTGTCAGGAAAATGGGGCATTGAGCTCAAATTTACCCCCGAAACGAAAAAACCGACCGGAAGACCGATCGGCGGAGAATCGAAAAAATGGTGGGTATAACTGGACTCGAACCAGTGACCTTCACGATGTCAACGTGACGCTCTAACCAACTGAGCTATACACCCGCATGACAATGGGAATATAATATAACTGATTTCCCTATTATTTCAAGCAGGAAATATAAAATATTTCTATTTTTATTCTCCGGCATCCATGAGAATATCAGAATTCAAATCCTCTGAACGGAAACGGTAAATGCCGTTCCCGAGATGGACCGTGTGCCCGAACCTGGATTTCAGGACTGCTGCTCCCGGAACGGTAATCAGAGCATCGGATTTTCCCCCGCCGCAGCCGACAATGACCAGATATTTCCGTCCATTTTCACTCCGCCAGAGACATGCCCGGGTATTCGCTTTGCCGCGGTTTTCAATCCTGACCGGAAAAGCTTCCGCTGTACCGGTCAGACAGGGTTCCAGGCTTTTCAATGCCCAGCCCGCCGCTTTGATTTTTTTCCACAGTTTTTCGGGATAATCCGCCATCCCGAGCTCGGCATAACGTTTTTTCACCTTATCCTCCCAGGGGAAAGGAAAGTTGAAAAAGCAGAATCCGGCGGCGCCGTCAAGAGCGCAGAGCAGCGCCATGCTCCGAATATCATCCTCCGTCGGTTCCACGTAATCAGAAAGTTTCACTTTTTTCCCCCGCCTGACCAGTTCCTGAATTCCCCAGTTGAAGGCCTGCGGGGCGGCCCAGACCGGACAGCCCGCCATGTGTGCCCGCTCCCGAAAGCCGGATATGATTCTTTCCACGCCGGCACGTCCCCGGACGGCCTTGTCCAACGGGTAGGGATCATATAAGAATACATCTCCCGATACTGCATAGTTCGGCATCGCGGACGGCAGATTGGAAAGCGTGAACGTCGGATGGTAAGGATCAAGGCGGTTCAGGACTCTCCGCATTGCCACAGGAACAGCCAGCTGTCCTTCGGAGAGTTCATCCGTCAGATACCATGTCAATGTCGTCAAAGTAGAGAAGATAAAGCAGCAGGGGCGGCCGCATGCGGTTGAATTTCCGGATCAGTTCCCGGTCCGAGCCGCATGAATTCGGATACAGGATCACGCCGGAGCAGGCGCCGGATGCCTTGGTCAGGGGACGCCGTTCATCATTCCGGTCGTTCCTGCGGTAAAGATAAATATCGAGGGAATAATGGTTTTTCGCAGCTTCCCGATGCATGGCTTTGAGCATGGGCTGCCAGAAATCATAGCCGCTGATCGGACAGACAAAACCGATGGAACGACTCTTCGCGTCCGGGTCAAGAGAGCTTTCCGAAGTAATCGGAATGCTCCCCCGGCGCCGGACTCTGGAAATCAGATTCCGATCGGCCAACAGGCGCATGGCATTCTCAATCGTCTTATGTAAAACACTGAACTGCCGTGCCAGTTCCAGAGTCGGCGGCAGGACGGCCTGCTTCTTTTCCGGAGCAGAAAAAGCTGCTGCGAGCAAATCGGCGATCTGCCGGTAAAGCGGTTCTCCGCCTGTTCGGTTGAGCATGGATGAGGCAAACTGAAACATGGCGATCCTTCTGCACTTGTTATCTTCATGTATTCTTGCCATGAGTAGATTATAAGCGATTTCTCCGGCAATGTCAATCTCCTTTCGAAAAAAAGGATGGTGGTTTACAGGTGGTTTATTTCCGTGCCGGATATCCTCACTATTCAACGGGAATGCACCGCTTCATCGAAAAAACGGTAAGCCATACACCTCTCTTTTCCGAAGCGCCATGGCTTTTTCCTGTCGGACAGAAATCTGTTCAAGGTTCATCAGATGTGCCGTTGCCTCCAGCCCGCATCAAGCAATCCGGAATGAAAGGAACAACTCTGATGCAAAGCATAGATCCCTTCGGCAAACAGCTTGCGCAGCGTGACACATCAATGAGAATGAAAAAAAGCAGAGATCTTTTTCTGATACGGGAATTCACAATGAAGATCATTTCCCAACTCTATTTCTGTCACGGGGAAATCATGCCGCCCGGTGGCGGAGAACCTCTGCACTCCCGCTCATTCTGAAATAATAATGATTTTAAGACTATTTTCTGGATCTCCCTCTTGATTTTTTTTCAATAATGCGTATAATAAGTATCATAAAGGAAACATATTAAATATTTTCCTGAATTGCATGAATGATTTCTGAAATTCGGAACTTTGAAACATAAAAAAACGAGGGCGAAATGAGTTCATCCATTCATTTGTCACCGGGTCGTCTGCATAGATTCACATTGATAGAGCTTCTGATTGTTGTAGCGATCATTGCCATTCTGGCGGGCATGCTGCTGCCCGCCCTGAACAATGCGCGGGAAAAGGCAAAACAGATCTCCTGCCTGAACAACATGATGACCCTGGGAAAAGCTGCATTGTTCTACTGTGACGACAACAAGGGGTATACGGTCCCATATGGAACCGGCAGCGGGCGGCCCGGAACCGGGGAATGGTATCGCGGCGGCGGCCGCGGCACCCTGTGGCATTACCTTCAACTGCAGAATGAGGAAAACAGCATCATCGGCGGAGCCGCATTCTCCAGCTCCGGAAAAATGCATGCTACAAAAATCATATGTCCCACCGCCCTCATCCTGAAAAAGGAAACTTATTATTTTTATGCCTTGAACTCGCAGATAGAGGCCTGCGTCAAACTGGAACGCTGCAGCAAACCGTCGCGCGGATGCTATTTTTCCGAATCGCCCGGAACATATCCGCTTGTCAATTACAAGCAGTCGGGCTCCTATCCGTTCGCATGGCGGCACGGAAACGGAGCGGTTGTCGCCTTCCTGGACGGCCATGCGGAACTCCGCAAGTACGGCACCCTCCCGCTGGCCTATCTTGGCAGTTCCGAAAGCGGCTGGCTCTACACCTCATTCTGGATGCCGGCGGACAGTTCCCAATGGCAGCCCGCCTATGAAGGCGCCTGGTAAAACGGAAAAGGGACAAAAAATGAAACGAATCTGGATGCTGTTCGTTCCGCTCCTGCTTCAAGGGGCGGAATACATGGTTACACCAGAGGAACCGCTTCAGGAGGCCGTGCGGAAACTGCGCCCGGGAGACATCTTGACCCTGGCAGGCGGGGTGTATTGTCAGGGCACCGTTGTGATCCGTGCAAAAGGCACAAAGGAAAAACCCATTGTCATTCAGGGGAAAGAACGGGAAAAAACGCTGATCACCGCGTGGAAGTCCCTGGATGCCGTGCAATGGGAGAGTATTCCGGGCAGACCGTTTGTCCACCGCTGCAACTGGAAAGAGAGTGTCTGCGGCATTTCCGACCTCGTTGCCAAACGGAATCTCGCGCCCGCTCCGGGACGCGAGGATATGGAACGGTTCCGGGGAACCTATTTTTACGACAAAAAGGAACAACTGCTCTATTGTCACGCATTCAACGGGCGAAAACCGGGGAAAGGATTGCGGGCAACGGTCCGGAGCGGTTATCTCTTCGAACTGAACGGCGCGGAGCATGTCATTGTCCGGAATCTGACGTTCTGCGGTTCGGCACATGAGAATCCGCGTCTATCCTCGCTGGCCGTGGCGCTCCGTACAATCAAAACCCGGCATATTCTCGTGGAAAACTGCGGTTTTTACTACAATTCGGGAGGCGCAGCATTTACCGCCGGCAGCATCGGAAGCACGGCGCGGAACTGTTTCTTCCAGCGAAACGAGGCGCGCGGCTACGGCGAGGCGGCACAACTCTTTTTCGGCGGGAAATCCAGGGACTGCCTGGCGGAAAACAACATCATCACCGATACGGAAATCCATGGACTGCGCTTCTATTCCGGCGCGGAAAACTGCACGGCAAGAGGCAATATCATCGTCAATGCGCGGATCGGACTTTACTATAAAGCCTCCGCGCCTCCGCGTCTGGCGGAACGCAATGTCGTGACAGGAAGCAGCGTCATCAATTACAGCGATCTTTCCGGCGGACGACCGATCACCGACCGCGCCAATACGTTTGAAGAGCCTTCGCATGTGTACGACTGCAATCCGACCAATCTGATCTTCCATAAAAAAGAGGCGCCGCTTTTCTGCGCGCCGGAATATTACGATTTCCGTCTTCAGAAACATGACCGGAACTTCGGGCGCGGCGCATATCCCGGTCCCGCTCCGGTCGTCTATCTCTCCCCTGACGGGAACGACAACGCCGACGGAGGGAGCTGGAAAACGGCCTTCCGGACATTCGGACGGGCGGCGCGCGAACTGCATCCCGGCACAACCCTTTATCTGGCAGAAGGAAATTACGGCAGCGTCAAATGGAGCGGGACGGATGTGACGATCCGCGGCCCCGGTGGCAATCCGCTCGCCCTGTTCACCCGTCTGGATCTTTCCTCCTCGAAAAATCTCACTCTCTCCAATCTTGCACTGGAAACGCTGAATCTGGATCAGTGCGCGCGGATCCGTCTGGAGCGCATTGCGGGCAAACGGATTGAGAAAGCGGAAAATGCCGCAATGTTCCGCTGTTCGTTTGAAAATGTCAAAGAGAAATTCCTTGCGGAGTCCCCGTGGCTGGAAGGCCCCTTCGACCCTCCGGCGGAATCCCCCTCCCCGGCCGTTCCGACCGCCCGTGTTCAGACCTTCGGAGACCGGGCAACGATCCGCTGGGAACTGCCCGAACGTTCGACGGACACGGTACGCCAGCGCGACGAATGGTGGGCGCCGATTCCGCTTTCGGCATATCTGGAATACGGCCCGACAGAGGAAATGACGCAGCGGGCATATTCAACGGGGGAGATCTTCCACCGGATCAATCTGTACGGGCTTGAAAGCGGAAAAATCTATCATGCGCGGATTGCCGTGCCGGAACGTCCATGGATCTATCTGAACGGGCTCGGCATGAAGAAGACGGCCGGAAGGGTCATGCGCGGGAAACCCTTCCGTTTCACGGCTCTCCCCTGCTCCGCCGCTCCGAGAAGACTTTTTGTCGCTCCGGACGGTTCGGATACGGCGGACGGTTCGGAAAAGACACCGTGGCGCACACTGTCGAAAGCCGCAGCGGAGGCCTGCCCCGGCGACACGGTCATAATCCGCCCCGGCGTCTACTTTCAGTCGCTGATCCCGGAAAATCCGGGACGGCCCGGCGCCCCGGTCACCTACCAGGCGGAAATTCCCGGATCCGTTATTCTGAACGGCTCCAATTATCTGCGTCCGGGCGGAATCTGCGTGCAGAATCTGGAATACATCCGTCTGCGCGGCTTCGTATTGCGCCATTTTGCCAATAAGCAGTATTCCTGCCGGGGCGGAATGGATTTCGGCATGATCCAGCTGCGGAATTCCCGCTGCATCGAGATTTCGGAGTGCGTGCTGGACGCGACCGGCACCTATCAGAATCCGGTCTCCGTGACGGACTGCGCCGACATTTTCATCACGAACAATGTTTTCCTTTCCGGAGTCGTCTCCATCAGCGGGGCTTACAACGGAAATCTCACGATCGAACGGAACACCTCCTATGTGCCGCTGATCCGTCATCTCTCCCTTCAGAAAGGGCGGAAAAACGCAAAAACCGTCATCCGGAGGAATCTCTGGATCGCGCAGGGGCGCGACAAGGCACTCGCCCGTGTGGCAAGAATGGAACTCGACCGGATAAACACCTCTTGCGAAATGGAGGACAATCTCTGGTATTTTTCACCGGAGGATCCCTGGCGCTACTGCGGCGGAGAAGGGGATTCACCCCGTCTGGACGGCATGGCGGGACCGGAACGCCTCTTCCGGAAAACCGGACTCGGCAGGAGTGACCGCTTCATAACGGAGATCATCTTCCGGGGACATCGCTTCATTGATCCGATGAAAACCGGCGAATATGCGGAAAATCTGAAGCGCCTGACGGCGGGGAATTTATCTCTGCGGACGTTCGAAGTATCCGGCCATTCCGGCTATGGAGCCTCTCCTGCGGAAGGCACCGGAAGCGGAGAAAAAAAATGACGGAACAGCGTTATTCCCCAGCGGCATCCGTAACAAACAGGACGGAAGAGGTGCAGCCATGCTGAGAGCCGTTCTGATCGGAGTTTCCGGATTCGGCGCGGTTCATTACCGCGATCTTCTGCGTTACCATCGCGCGGGAGTGCTCCGCTTTACAGCAGCCACGGTCATCGACAAAGCCGTTCAACGGGAAAAGTGCATGGAAATGCAGAGTCTCGGCATCCGCATCTATGACGACTACCGCACGATGCTTGCCGAGGAAGAAGCCGATCTCTGCTGCATTCCGACCGGCATCGCGATGCATGCGCCGATGAGCATTGCCGCCATGCGCGCGGGAATGAATGTCCTGGTGGAAAAACCGGCCGCCGCACGGATGGCGGATGTGGAGGCGATCCGCGAAACGGAAAAAGCGGCCGGATGTTTCACCGCTGTGGCTTTTCAGGATCTTTACCGCCCGGAGATCCTGTATCTGAAACGTCTGATCCTCTCCGGCGTCATCGGAAGGATCACTCATGCCAGTGTCAGCGCCACCTCAACATCCGGAGCCTCCTACTATCAGCGCAACAACTGGGCGGGGAAATTATACTGCAGCGGAGCGCCTGTTTTCGATTCGCCGTTCATGAACGGAAACGCGCATCAGCTGAACCTGGCTTTTTTCCTTTGCGGCACAGCGTTTGACTCTTCCGCCGACATTCACGCCGTCTCGGGAGAACTCTACCGCGCGCAGAAAATCGAATCCTTCGATACGGGCGCAATCCGCGTCCGGACGGGAAACGGAATCGATCTGTTCGTTGTCCTCAGCAAGTCGGCGGAACATCCCCTGCCTTACCGGATTCTCCTTTGCGGCACACGAGGTGAAATTTCCATTTCCGAAAAGGAAATCCGTCTGCCGGGGGAAAAGACGATTTTCATGGAACAGGATCCGATCAGAATCCGGGACAATATCTTCCGGAATCTATTCCTGCGGATGCACTCCCCCGGGGAGGGATTCCTCGTCGGCATGGATCTTGCGGAATCCCATGTCCGCTGCATCAATCTGATGCATGAAACGCTTCCCATTCATCCTGTCAATCCCGCGTTCCTTGGAGTCCGCGGAAAACCGGAAGGCGGAAGCATCACTTTCATCCGGGGAATCAACGAAATCCTCATGCAGTGCCTGGAAAACCATCAGATGCCCGGCACGGTTGCGCCGGATCGGTTCCATATCCCGCAAGGGGCAGATGCAGAGGAACTCAATGCGCAGGCGGGAAACAGCATGTTTGAAAGGAAAAGTGCCTTGAGGAGAGGACACGTCAACCCGGCGGCTCCAGAGTGTCCCGCAGCTGTCTGAGAACACGCTGCTTTCCTCGGATGGAATCCGGATCAAACAGACGGCAGCCGGCTTCACCATGAAAGCAGAGACGCACATCCTGCTCCATCCATGGGAAAGCGATGCCAGGTGTTTCCAGTTCAGCTTCCAGGCTGTGACGCATCTCCGGAACCTTTCCGGAATTCCATCCGGGCCGCAACCGATGGGCGCGGAAGGCGTTTTCACTACTTCGCCAAAAACAGCCGCAGACCACCGCGTTGCCCGGCTCTTTCCTGTCATCGGCAAAGAACGGAATATAAGTTTCCTCTTTCTCCGGGAAAAAGACTCTTCGGCGAATGCCCGCAAGCCTCCATGCAGCCCGGCAATCCGGGCTGAAAAAGCAGTTGAAGCCATAGCTGTCCGGACGGAGCATGTCCCTGGCGCTCAAGAATACCATACAGTCGGCATCGGTCCGCAGAGTATTCAGGTATATTCAGCGAAATATCCGGCTGCTGAGTCGTAAATTGCCCTGGATATTCTTCTTTTATTTTTATTGAAGGCCGTACTGCGCAAGTTTCCGATGCAATGTCCGTCTGCTGATTCCCAGTTTCTCCGCCGCGCGCGTCCGATTGCCGCCGCACTCGTTCAGCGCACGCTGGATCAGGAGTTTTTCATTCTTCTCCAGATCGCAGGTCACAGGATTCAATATCGACTTGGAAATCCCCGGACTGATCTTCTCCCGGATGTTCACGGGAACGTTTTCTATGTCTATCTGCGAACCGCGCGTGAGCACAACCATCCGTTCCATGCAGTTCTTCAGTTCGCGGATATTCCCCGGCCAGGAATAGGAACAGAGCGCGGACATCGCGCCTTCCGTGATCGAGAAAGGCGGGCGTCCGTTCTCGCGCGCGAAGTAATCGAGATAATGTTTCACCAGCGGCGGAATATCCTCCTGGCGCTCCCGCAGCGGCGGCAGATGAATCGTCACCACGTCCAGGCGGTAGAAGAGATCCTCGCGGAATGTCCCCTCGCGGACCATTTCGGCAAGGTCGCGGTTGGTCGCGGTCACAACGCGCGTATCGACGGTGATCGTCTCGCTCCCGCCGATCCGCTCGAACGAGCGCGTCTCCAGAACGCGGAGCAGTTTGACCTGCGTGGAAAGCGGAATCTCGCCGATCTCATCCAGAAAAAGCGTTCCGCCGTCGGCAAGCTCAAAGCGGCCCTTTCGCTGTTCGGTCGCGCCGGTGAACGCGCCGCGCTCATGTCCGAAGAGTTCGCTTTCCAGCAGCGTCTCCGGCAGTGCCGCGCAATGCACCGCGATGAATTTTCCGGTGCGCCCGCTGAGCTGATGAATCGCCTGTGCGATCAGCTCCTTTCCGGTTCCGCTCTCGCCGGTGATGCTGATCGTCGCGCGCGTCGGCGCAACCTGCCGGACACTGTCGATCACCTTCTGGATCGCGGCGGAATTCCCGATGATGTTCGAAACGCCGAATTTGGAATCCAGACGCTTCTTGAGTTCGGTGTTCTCCTCGCGGATGCGCCCGGACTCCAGCGCGCGCTGAATCAGGATTTCCAGCTGGTCGAAGTTGACCGGCTTGGTCACGAAATCGAATGCGCCGTGTTTCATCGCCTCGACCGCGCTTTCGATGGAACCGTAGGCGGTGAAGAGGATGCACGGCGGAGGCGGAGTCATTTTCAAAGTCGCTTCCAGGATTTTCATACCGGTGGCGCCCGGCATGCGGATGTCGCTCAGCACGAGGTCGTAATGATTGCGGTTCAGCAGGTTCAGACCGATTTCGCCGTCCTCGGCAAGCGTCACATCGTAATCGGCGCGGAGGAATTTTGCGAGCACCTCGCGTGTGCCGCGCTCGTCGTCCACAATCAGAATGGAGGGTTTTCCTTTTTTATTGAATACGGTCATCCTTTTTTCTCCGTATGGGAATGTTGTTTCTCTTTCCCGGCGGGTTCGGGAAGAATGCCAGCGTTTTCAGGCGGCGGCGGGAGGACCCGGATCCGCGCGCCGAGCCTTGGAAGCGCGATCGTGAACTTTGTTCCCTTCCCGACCTTGCTCTCAAACGAAAGACGGCCGCCGTGTTCGCGGATCACGCGCTCGACGACCATCAGCCCGAGTCCGTTTCCCTTCTCCTTCGTCGTGAAGAAGGGTTTGAAAAGGCGCGCCGCGTCCTCCGGGCGGATCCCCCTGCCCTTGTCGGCGACAACGATGAATACATAACGGTCATCGCAGGAACAGGAGATTGTCAGGGAGCCCCCCTGCGGCATCGCCTGCACCGCGTTCTTGATCAGATTGTAGAACGCCTGTTTGAGCTGATTGGCGTCGCCCCGGATTTTCGGGAGCGTCTCGCTCCAGAGGCAGTTCACGGAAACATTGCGCCCTTCGATCTCATGCCGCATGAAAGTCAGGGATTCGAGCAGGACGTTTTTCACGTCAAGCACGTGCATTTCAGGCTTGGAAGGACGGATCGCCTGGAGGAACTGATGGATGATGCTGTCGAGCCGTTCGACCTCCTTCCGGGACTCCCCGATCATTTCGGAAGCCTCGGCAAGGTCAAGTTCCCCCTTGGCAAGCATCCGCTGGAAAAGCTGGAGATTGAGATAAAGACTGTTCAGCGGATTTCCGATTTCGTGGGCGACTTCGGCGGCAAGCATCGAAACCAGCTGTGTCCGTTCGGACTCCGCGGCGGAGTGCATGCGGTCGTACATGTCCGTGATGTCGTTGAAAATCAATGTGGCATAGCGCTGTTCCGGATCGGGGTCGGGCCGCGGTGCGACATAGAATTTCAGGATGCGGCGGCGCGGGTAGAGGATTTCCACCTCGTGACAGGCGCTGGAGGGATTCTCCCGGTCGGGCGATACAAGGTCGTTCCACGAGATGCCCTTCACCAGATGGGAGATCCGGATATGCTCGAAACGGTCGGGAATGCCGAACATCTCCTTGGCGACCGCGTTATGGTAGACCAGGCGGAACGAGGAGTCGATCACGACAATCCCCTCCTTGATCGAATTGAACACCGACTCCAGAAACCCGTGTTCGCGCGCCAGCAGATGAATATAGGAGTTGATGCTGGCAGGGTCCATCGCGTCCAGCTTGGAAGCGAATTTGCTGAAGAAATCCTTTCTGGGCATTGCTGACACACCTCCCGGAAAATGTTCCATTGTGCTATTTTGTCTCACAAATCAGACCGTCACACCCGGAAAATTCCAGTGAAATCATGCGGAAGCGTCGGAAACAGGCGTGCCGTCATCCGGATTTTCGCGGGCGAACGAGTGACACTATATCATCGCGATGCCGAAAATCAAGAGCAAGTCTTGATTTTCCGGATTTCCGCAGTATACTTTCCGGAAATTAAAAATTACGGAAAAATGCAGAGCATTTTTCCCGAAACCAAGGTCTTTGCCCCTTGTCATGGCCCGGCGGCCAGCTTTCACAGCCGAACCGCACCGGGACTGCCAGAAGGCACGAAGCAATTTCCGGCGATGCAAAGCATCGCGGCAACCGGATTTTTTAATGTATGAAACGGAGAAAACAGCATGCGAAAACCAGTGATCGCCGTCTGCGGCGCTGTCATCCGGAGAGGCCCGAAAATTCTGATCTGCGGGCGGGCGCCGGGCACGAAACTAGCCGGATACAAGGAGTTCCCCGGCGGAAAGGCGGAACGGGGAGAAAGCCTGTCGGCATGTCTCAAGCGCGAAATCCGCGAGGAGCTCGGGACGGAGATTCTGACACTTGACGTTGCCTATCAGGCATTTCTGGATCTTCCGGACCGCGTCTACCACCTTCACTTTCTCCGGGCGCTGCTCGCTCCCGGCGCGCCGGAACCCGTCCCCCGGGAAAACCAGAGTGTCGAATGGCTCGAGACCGCGGAGCTCGACGCGGTCAACATGCTGCCCGCCGATCTCCACGTAGCCGGACTCCTCGCCGAAAGCGCCCGGAACGCCGGGGAAAAATGAATTTTCATAATTTTTTCCGCAGGACACAATAAAACACGGCGGACAGACGTTACAGGAAACAAAAGCAGGGAATATGGATGAGAATACGATCAACGACGAAATGCTGATCAAAGGGTATCTGGCCGGAAATCCGGAGGACTTCAATACCCTTTACGAGCGCTACAAACGCCAGCTCTACTCGTATCTGAACAAGATGCTGGCGGGAAGCGCGGTGTCGGCGGACGACATCTTTCAGCAGACGTGGATCAAGGCGGTGGACAATCTGCCGAAGTATGAGCACAAGCAGATGTTCCTCGCCTGGCTGATCCGGATCGCGCACAACATCGCGGTGGACGGATTCCGGAGAAACGCGCGGTCCGGGGAGACGGAGCTCTCTCTGGAGGACGGGGAGTCGCCCCGCGAGATCGCCGCGCCGGCAGGCGAACCATGGCGCGACATGCAGCGCGAGGAGCTGGCGAAAGCCATCGACGAAGCGCTGAACACGCTCTCGCCGGAGCTGCGCGAAGTCTTCCTGATGCGGCGCGACGACGTGCCGTTCAAGGAGATCGCCGCGATCCAGAAGTGTTCCATCAACACGGTGCTCGCCCGGATGCAGTACGCGTTGAAGAACCTGCGCAAGGCATTGAAGGAATGGTCGGATAAAGAAGGAGGCGCAAAATGAAAGACGAAAGAATGCAGAACAAAATCATCTCCGCCGGAATCAAGCCGGAGGACGACATTGCATGCGCCGGAATGGAAGAGACATGGAATGCCCTGAAGGACGCCGTCCTGCCCGTGGAGGTGCCGGAACTGCTCTCGGCAAACATCCGCAATTACGCGGCGGCGGCTCTTCAGAAGAAACAGCGGCGTTTCCGGCTGAAATACATCTGGATGCCCGCGGCGGCGGCGCTTTTCATCTGCTTCGGCATCGCCTACACAGCCCTGCCCGGACTTCCCGGCGGAAACTATGCGACCCCGGTCGTCAAACCGCCGGAATATTACAGCTCCATGGACACGCTGGACTCCGATCTTCTCGCGCTGAGCACACAGCTGGAGCAGGCCTCCGACAAACTGCTCGGGGAAACGGTTTTTTTCGCTTCCGCCACGGAAACCTTACAAAGAAACGGAGGGGAGATATGAAAATGCTGACAACGCTTCTCCTCGCGTGTCTGTGCGCCGGACTCGCCGCACAGATTTCGCAGCGTCCGGCAGCCTGGAACACTCCGGCACAGCGTACAAGGACGTATCAGCCCGGCAAGGTTGCAATGCAGCCGACGGCGCCGCTCCGGACGCAGTCCTCGACGCGGCCGTTCGACACATCGAACCGTTCCGCGCCTTCAAGTCTCTCGCAGCAGACGACTTCGACGCGCATCTACCGCGCACCCGTTGTGGCAAAACCCCTTCTTGATCCCGACAGCACGGCCTCAAGAGTCATCAACGGCGAACCGGCGCCGGTGAGCGGGGCGAAAACAGCGGACACCTCCGGAAAATAACAGGAAACATCAGGCAATACAGAAAAGGAATTCAGGCAATATGATGAAAAAGAAAACGATGATAACAGTTGTCTGTGCGGTATTTCTTTCCGCATGTGCCGCGCTGACGGCGCAGGAAGTGCCGGGCAAAGAAAATCCGCATCCGGGTCCGCCGGGGCCTCCTGGGCCGCCGCCTCCGCATATGGGCATGAAGAGTCCGCATGACCGCTTCATGGAAAAGCTGACGGACGCCGAACGCGAGGAAGTCGAAAAGCTGGCAAGGGAAAAGAAGGTCACCGAACTCCGGGCAAAAATGCGCGAGCTCTTTCAGAAATACCGCCCGGAGGAGGATAAGAAGGTTTCGCTTCTGAGCGACAAATACCTTGCGGCGCGGACCGATGAGGAAAAGGAGGCGGTCCGCAAGGAACTTGAGGCGGCAGTCCGGGCCCAGTTCGCCAAACGCATGGAGTTCACGAAACGGAGCATCGCCGAAAACGAGGAAATGCTGAAAAGAGCGCAGAAGCGTCTTGCAATGCTCAAGGAACATTATGAGCGGAATCAGAAGAATACCGAGGAAATCGTCCGGATGCGCGTGAAATGGCTCTGCACGCCGAAGGAGGAACGCCGGAAAATGCGTCCGCCGCGCGACCGGAAGGGCCCTCCGCCCGGAGAGAGAAAGGCTCCTCCGGTGCCCGGAGAGAGATCCGGAGACAGATGAAACGCTCCTGAAGCAGCCGTTCCACGGCCTTCCTGCGGCGGATTGACTGCATACGCCAAGGCGGCAATAAATGTCAGGGATTTCATTGCCGCCCTCCGGATGGGATTCCTCTCCACGTTGCAGAACTCACGTTTTCCGCAGTTTTTTTCCTGAAAAATACCTCTTTTTCCCCGGAAGTCAAGAAGGAGCCTTGAAAAAAAGGTCCGCGTCACCTAAAGTATCCACGGGAAAAACGGAAAATACAGCTGCGGAGGCTTTTCATGAACGACAAGGCCATGCAAATTGCACTGCTGTCCGGGGGCGCCGGACTGCTTCTGATTCTGATCCTGCTGGTTCTCTTTATCGGCGCGGATGAAAACATGCTCTGGGACATGAAAACAGGAGACACGATCC
>CASEFP010000105.1 GCA_949287225.1 uncultured Lentisphaeria bacterium | reverse complement strand
TATGGGATTCTCCGAAGCAGTTCTGTGCGACATTTGAACCGTGCTTTAAAAAGGTTATATTAAAAAGCAGAGAAAAAATCGAATACGGCATGAATGCCGTTGCGGGAGAATGATATGAAAGTGTATGTCCAGACCGATATTGAGGGCATCGCGGGATTCTGTTTCCGGGAAAACCGCGCGAATCCCTCCCCGGAAAATCTTGCCCATCGCCGGAGAATGTACCGGCTTTTGACCAATGAAGTCAACGCCGCCGTTCATGCCGCATTCGATTCCGGAGCCGATGAGGTCATCGTCAACGACAACCACGGTTCCGGCTACAACATCCTCTTCGAGGAACTGGATCCCCGCTGCCGCATCATTCACGGACGCAACGGAAGCGGCCCCCACTGGCTGCCGCTCCTTGATGAAAGTTTTGACGCGATGGTCCTGATCGGCATGCACGCCATGGGCGCCACCCCGTGTGCCATCATCCCCCATTCCAAATGGATTGTCAATGACGGCGCGCTCTATCTGAGCGAAGCTTCGATGGCCGCCGCCATCGCCGGGGATCACGGAGTACCCGCGGTCATGCTCAGCGGTGATGACAAGATCAATGCGGAAGTCTCCGCGAAAATTCCCGGAATCGAGTCCGTCGTCGTCAAGCAGGCGCTCTCTCCCTACATGGCCTGTTCCGTGATTCCCGCCCGCGCCTGCGAAATGATTTATGAAGGCGTGAAGCGCGGTCTCCGGCGCAGAAAGGAAATCGCCCCCTATGTCATTCCCGGACCTGTCCGCCTGAATCTGCTGGATTCTCCGGATCACTGCCCGCCTCTTTCCGAATGCGGCGAAACCGTCACGGCAGCCACGATCGACGCTGCTTTCATGAAATATGAGAAGGCAATGAGCTGGAACACCTTCGGACAGGAACAGATGGACGGTTTCATTTTTCCGTCTTAAAAAGGCGTCGCAAGTGTGAAATGCGCGTTGTGCGCCGCTGGTGGAGAGAGAGCGGGCTCAAACCGGAACCTGGAGCGTTCATACGCTTTGAAGGTATGACGCTTTCTTCCCTGTCCGCATATAATGTGTTTTTCCCATATCTTCCGGAAATATCCCGGATTTTTCTCCAAAACACCGCGGGAGATTTTGCAATTCCGCGCGTTCATGCTATATTATACGCCGAAGTTTTCTTCAGGGCAAGGTGAAACTCCTGACCGGCGGTAGAGTCCGCGAGCGTTTCCTGACGGATCCGCAGACATGGTGCGATTCCATGACCGACAGTACAGTCTGGATGAGAGAAGAAACGCCCGGTTCCCCATGCCGGTTTTTCCGCATGGCCCGGATTCAGACCTTCTTCCCTCCGCCCCTGCAAATCAACATTCAGCAAGGAGGCTGAGAACATGGAATTTCAATTCGACAGCGTCGAGGATGTCCTGCAGGATGTCCGCAACGGAAAACTCGTCATCGTGACCGACGACGAAAACCGCGAAAACGAAGGCGATTTGGTCTGTGCTGCGGATCATGTCACGCCGGAAGTCATCAACTTCATGATCACCCATGCACGCGGACTTGTCTGCGCGCCGATCACCGAGGCGCGCGCAAAGGAGCTCGGCATTCTGCGTCCGCCCTCGACCGATCACTTCAAGACCGCATTCACCGAGAGTGTGGATGCGCTGAGCGGCACGACCGGCATCAGCGCCTTCGACCGTGCGAATACCGTCCGCACCCTGATCAACCCGAAAAGCACCCGTGCCGATTTCGGCATTCCGGGGCATATCTTCCCGATTGCGGCGCGCCCAGGCGGCGTGCTCCAGCGCACGGGGCACACCGAGGCGGCCGTCGATCTGGCGCGGATGGCGGGACTGACCCCGGCGGGCGTCATCTGCGAGATTACAAAGGACAACGGCGAAATGGCGCGGATGCCCGACCTGATGGCGTTCAAGGAAAAACATGGGCTGAAAATTCTCTCCATCGCCGACCTGATCGCCTACCGCCGCCGCACCGAGCGTCTGGTGGTCTGCGAGGAGTCCGTGAAACTTCCGACACGCTACGGCGATTTCCAGATGCACCTCTACCGCTCGAAGATCGACAATTCGACGCATCTGGCGCTGGTCTGCGGCGACGTCCGCGAGAAGGAATCCGTGCTCGTCCGCGTCCACAGCGAATGTCTGACCGGCGACGTCTTCGGCTCCGAGCGCTGCGACTGCGGCGACCAGCTCCATACCGCAATGAAGATGATCTCCGATGAAGGCTGCGGCGTGCTTGTCTACATGCGGCAGGAGGGACGCGGCATCGGGCTGGAAAACAAACTTCACGCCTACAAGCTCCAGGAGCAGGGCTGCGACACCGTCGAAGCCAACGAACGCCTCGGATTCCCCGCCGATTTGCGCGAATACGGAATCGGCGCGCAGATTCTGATCGACCTCGGAATCAAAGGAGTGCGTCTCCTGACCAACAATCCGCAGAAGATCGTCGGAATCGACGGCTACGGACTCAAAATCATCGAGCGCGTCCCGATCGTCATTCCGCCGCAGGAACATGACCGTCGCTATCTGGAAACCAAGAAAAACAAGATGGGGCATCTGCTCGGCGGCCCCGGCGGGCTCTGAGTCCGCGTTTTTTTCCGTTTTCCCGGGCACGGGAGTTTCTTTTCAAGTTGAAACAGGAAAGAAAACAAGGTATATTACCCGGATTGCAATTCAGTTTAACATGGGATGGATGTGAAAATGGCAGTTTATGAAGGTATGCTGAAGGCCGAAGGCCTGAAATTCGCGATCGTCTGTTCGCGGTTCAACGAGTTTTTTGTGAGCAAGCTGCTCGGCGGCGCGATGGACACGATCGTGCGGCATGGCGGCGACAGGGAAAATGTCGACATCGTCTGGGTCCCCGGCGCATTTGAGATTCCGTTCATGGTCTCGAAGCTCATGGACACGAAGAAATATGACGCAGTCATCAGCCTCGGCTGCGTGATCCAGGGCTCCACGGCGCACGCCGACTACATCAACGGACAGGTCTCCAAAGCGCTCGGCCAGCTCGCGATCGACAAGGGAATTCCCGCAATCTACGGTGTTGTCACGACGGAAAACATCGAGCAGGCGATTGAACGCAGCGGCACCAAGGCCGGCAACCGCGGCGCGGACGCGGCGCACACAGCGATCGAGATGGCGAATCTGGTCAAGACCATTCCGCAGAAAGCGTGAGTCCGCGGCCATGAACGATTCCGAAAATTCTCCGGCGGAAAAACATTTCCGGAAAGGCGAAGCCATTGCGCCGATGCGCCATTTCAAGCGGATGGGGCGCGAGTTGGCGATGCAGTATCTGTTCCAGTGCGATCTTGCCGGGAACGACAACTTTTCCGAGTCCCTCGAAAACTTCTGGATCCAGGCGGAGGAGTCCGGCGAATTTCCGTCGAACCGCATCTTCCGCAAGGCGCGCAATTACGCAGAAAAAATCATCGCCGGCGTTTACGAGCATGAACAGGAGATCGACACGGTCATCGAATCCTTCTCGAAAAAGTGGGATATCGACCGGATGCCCGTTGTGGACCGCAACATCATCCGCGTCGCAATCTTTGAACTGGAGTTCTGTCCGGACATCCCGGCGCTGGTCAGCATCGACGAGGCGATCGAGATCTCCAAGGACTTCAGTTCCGAAAAATCCAGCAACTTCATCAACGGCATTTTGAACGGCGTCAAGGACTCGCTTCCCCCCGGCGCGAAAGACCCGCCGGGCCGGAAAACCAACGGAGAAAACGACTGATGTCTTTATTCGACAGCTTCAAGCGCGGACTGCAGAAAACGGCGACGGCATTATCCCGTTCCGTCACGGGGATCTTCACAGAGGTGCGCAAGTGGGACGACGAAACGTTCAGAAAACTGGAAAACGAACTCATCTCCGCGGATTTCGGCGTTGCTGCTGCGAAAAAGATCATGGCGGATCTCCGCGACCGCTATCAGCGCGGGCTGCTGAACGGTTCCGACGACATTCTCTCTGTCGCACGGGACGACATGGTTGCGATGCTGAAGCCGGGAACGCGTGCTCTCGCGACCGCGCCGGATGGCTCCCTCACAGTGATCCTGATGGTCGGCGTGAACGGGAGCGGAAAGACGACGACAGCAGGGAAACTGGCGTATCTTCTGACCCGTCAGGGGAAGAAGGTCACGCTCGCCGCCTGCGACACCTTCCGCGCCGCCGCCGTCGAACAGCTCAAGCTCTGGGGCGAACGCACCGGCTCGCAGGTGGTTGCGTCAAAGCAGGGGGCGGATGCCGCCGCCGTCGCCTATGACGCGGTTTCCGCCGCGATTGCGCGCGGGTCGGACTATCTCATCATCGACACCGCCGGCCGGCAGCACAACCAGAAGGCGCTGATGGACGAGCTTGCAAAAATGCTCCGGATCATCCGGAAGCTGAAACCCGACGCGCCGCACGAAACGCTTCTGACGATCGACGCCAGCATCGGCACCAACGCGATTGCGCAGGCGCGTGAATTCGCCGCGCTTTCCGGCGCCAGCGCGCTGGTTCTCACCAAGCTGGACGGCACCGGAAAAGGCGGGGCGACCGCCGCCATTCAGGAGGAGTTCAAACTCCCGATCCTGTTTGTCGGGCTCGGCGAAGCGCCGGACGATCTTCAGGCGTTTTCCCCCGAGCATTACGCGGATGCCATTTTCTTCGGCGGACGGCCCGAATAACGGGTTTGAACGCCGGTTCGGTTGCTTGGATCAAATCTGCCGCCGGAACACAGCCGCGGCAAAGAACAGGAGGCGGAAGAATGATACGTTTTACAGCGGCAATGGCACTTTTGTTCGCATTTTTTACGGCGGATGGCGCAAACTGCGATCTGGCGGATCTCTTTGACAGGGACGGCACGATCTTTGAGAAACTGACAGCTGCCAATCTCCGGAACAATTCCGTTCTGAAAGCGGGATCCTCCTTCCAGTGGCTCTCGGCCAAACGGGACTCCGCCCGCTATCAGGCGCTTAAGCGCAAGGATGTGACGTTCCTTTCCGAGGTGGTTCCCGAGGCGATTGTCCGTTTCAGAAACGGCGCTCTCTCCCGCATCTACATCGCCGTCTACAACCGGGGCGATTCCGAACCGATCACCGACGAAGAGGCGTTTGAAGCGAAAATAGGGGAACTCTCCGGGAAACTGTCGGAAAAATTCGGCGTGGAACCGCAGGACAGCCGGAAACGGCTCGGATCGAAAGCGACGGTCATGATGCGCGCATGGAACACGCCGCGCGTCGTCTGCCAGCTGCGCTGGAGCTCCAGCTCCCGGGGGAGCTTTCTTGCCGAATACATTCTTGTTTCGCTGGAGAAGAACCTGGGCGGCAATGCGGATGACGCCGTCGTCGCCAAAGCGGCGAAAAGCGTTGCGGATCTTCCTGCGAACGTCAAACGGAAACCCGAGGGAGATGTTTACATCGACGGCATTCCGATGGTCGATCAGGGGCCCAAGGGTTACTGTGTCCCCGCCGTCGTCGAACGGGTGATGAAATACTACGGTTCCGACGACGTGACCCAGCACACGATTGCCCAGATTGCCGGAACGAGAAACTACGGAACCAATGTCAATGAGATGTACAACTCGCTCAAACGCATCTCCAACCGCTTCGGATGCCGTTTGAATGAGCACTACACGTTCATCAAGGACATCCGTGATTTCCGGCGCTTTATCGACAAATACAACGGCATTGCCAGAAAAAACAAGGCGCCGACCCTGAAGATTGTCGAACGCAACAATACACTGATTGTCGATGAAACCATGGGAAAACAGAATGTGGAAATCATCAAGAAGACAAGAATGGACGACAAAAGCGGGTATAAGAAGTTCAACAAATATGTTCATGATTTCATTGACAAGGGGATTCCGCTCATCTGGTGCATCCCCGGGCATATGCGCCTGATCATCGGCTATAACGACAGGGATTCCTCGATTGTCTTTTCCGATACCTGGGGCGCGAAGTTTGAGTTCCAGAAGATGAAAAAGGATGACGCGTGGACGATGACCTACGGTCTTTATACGCTCGAACCGAGCAGAAGGCAGACACGGAGATGAGCGATTGTGACGTCAAATGGATGCGCCTTGCGCTCCGCCTTGCGAAGAAGGGACTCGGCACGACAAGCCCGAATCCCATGGTCGGCGCCGTCATCGTGAAGAACGGCCGTCTCCTGGGGCAGGGGTGGCATGTCCGGGCGGGCGAGGGACACGCCGAGGTCAATGCGCTCCGCGATGCGGGAAGGAAGAATCTGCGCGGTGCCACGCTTTATGTCACGCTGGAACCCTGCTCCACGGCGGGACGGACGCCGCCCTGTACGGAAGCGATCCTGGCGTCGGGGATCACCCGGGTCGTGATCGGCTGCATGGACCCGAATCCGAAACACGCGGGACGGGCGGTCGCCATTCTGCGCGGACACGGCATCGAAACGGCCGGGCCTCTCTGCGAGGCGGAATGCAGGAAGCTCAACGAGGCCTTCTTCAAATGGATCACGACGCGGCGGCCGTTTGTCCTTCTGAAACTCGCGGAAACACTGGACGGGAAGATTGCCGCGCATAACGGTTCCTCGCAGTGGATCACCGGTGAAGCGGCGCGGTGCCATGTGCAGAGGCTCCGGCAGTGGGCAGACGCGGTCATGGCGGGCGCGGAAACCTACCGCATCGACGCGCCGCGCTTCACCGTGCGCGATGCCCGGGGCAATGTCATCAAAACGCCGCGGCGGATCATCGTCACACACAGGATCGACTCCTTCGGCAATGCTCCGGAAGGGTGGGAGTTCGTGTCGCTTGACACATCCCGCGACTGGGACGGCTTTCTTGCCCGGCTCGGCGGCGAAAATGTCACTTCGATCCTGATCGAAGGCGGCGGGGAGCTTGCCGCGTCGGCGCTTCGCGCCGGTGCGGTGGACAAGGCGGAGTTCCATATCGCGCCGAAGATTCTCGGCGGGCGCGGAAGCCGTCCCTCCGTCGGAGGGGAAAATCCGGACTCCATTGCCGATGCGCTGGAACTCGAACGCGTCACAGTCCGCCGTCTGGGACGGGATTTTGTCATCAGCGGGTATCCGCAGAAACGGGAGAAATAAGAACGATGTTTACCGGGTTGATTCAATCGACGGGTGTGTATCACTCCAGAACGCTTTCCGGGAGGGCGGGCAAACTCCGGGTCCGGACGGCGCGCACCTTTTCCGATCTGCGGATGGGTGAAAGCATTGCCGTCAACGGCGCCTGTCTGACGCTGGAACGGGATCTCGGCGGAAATCTGCTGGAATTTCATGTGATGGAAGAGAGTTTCCGACGCACGAATCTTGGGAGTCTCAAACAGGGCGATGTTGTGAATCTTGAGCGTGCGCTTGCCGTCGGAGACCGCCTCGGCGGGCATATTGTGAGCGGCCATGTGGATGGAACAGGCACGGTGCTTTCCCTCGGGAAGAACGGCGACGACACCGAACTCAAGGTCGCGATTCCTCCTGAAATCCATGAACAGATGGTCCCCAAGGGCAGCATCGCGATTGATGGAATTTCTCTGACGGTTGCCTCGCTCGGAGAGGATTATTTCACGGTCTGCATCATTCCGACGACCTGGCGTGAGACGAATCTTGCCGGATGCGCAAAAGGCACCGTGCTGAATCTGGAGACCGACATGCTCGGCAAATATGTGCTGAACATGCTGCGCAGGATGAATCCTGCGGAAAAAAGCAATGTCACGATGAACCTTCTCCGCGAGGCGGGCTTTCTGGAATCATGAGCGAACTCAGAAACATTATTGATATGCACCGCTGCTACGCAAAGGCGTGTTTCGGATTCGCCGCCGCGAAAACGAATCTGCCCGCGTCGCGTCTTGCCGATGCGGCGGAGTGCCGGAATTTCGACGCGCTGGAAATTCAGCATGAACTTTTCGACACGCTTCCGGAACATCGGCAGGCGGAATGGAAGAAACGCTTCCGTGTGATTCACGCGGGCAGTCTGACGGACCGTTCGCTCTCATACAACATCACAGCGGCGCCGGAGAAGATCCGCGCCGGATTCGTGGAGGAGTCGGCAATACTTCTGAAAAGCATCGCGGCAAAGCACGGCTTCCGGATTGCCGCGCTTGATCTGCCCACGGGCGCAATCCTTGCCGATCCGGAACAGCGGGAGATTCTCCGATCAATTCTGAAAAAGCTGCATCCGGTCCTGCTGAAAAACGGGCAGACGCTGCTTCTTCCGTTCCGTCTTCCGGTTGCGGGGGGATGTTCCGCCGCCGAGTTTGCCGCATTTCTCCGCGAAACGATGATTCCGTCGATCAGGACGCATCTGGAGATTCATCCGCACGAGCTCAAAAAGGATTTCAGTCCCCGCGAGATTGCGCAGAATCTGCGTTTCGAGACGCGCGCGGTCACGTTCTGCTACGACGCGGACAGCGGCAACCGTCTTCTGCGGCAGCATCTTGTGCCGTGGCTCAAATATTTTGCATTGAACGCGTTTTACGGACCCTATTTCGTCTGTCCGTTTTCACTGGAACACCGGCTCTCCGCGCCGGAAGCGGAATCTTTTTCCCGCCTGGCGGAAGAACTGAAACACAAACAGGAGTGATGACATCATGAGAAGAACACTCAAACTCGGCGTCAATATCGACCACGTCGCAACTCTGAGACAAGCCCGGCTCGGAAAATTCCCCAGCCCGGAATATGCCGCGAAAGTCTGCGAACAGGCTGGCGCGGACGGCATCACGGCGCATCTCCGCGAGGACCGGCGCCACATTCAGGATGCGGACATGGAGAGCCTGGTCCGCACGGTCAAGCGCCTGAATATGGAGATGGCGGTCACGGACGAGATGGTGGGAATCGCCTCGCGCCTCCGCCCGGCGAACTGCTGTCTTGTCCCCGAGAAGCGTCAGGAGCTTACCACGGAAGGCGGTCTGGACGCGGCTGGCTCGCTTCCGCGGCTCACGGACGCGGTCTCGACGCTGAAGAACGCGGGGATCACGGTCAGCATCTTCATTGACCCGGTTGAAGCGCAGATCGAAGCGGCGAAAGCCGCTGGCGCGGACTGCATCGAACTGCATACGGGAGCATTTGCCAACGCCGTCGGCGCGGCGCAGAAAAAGGAGCTTGAGCGCCTGATCAAGGGTGCCGAGTTCGCGCACTCTCTCGGCCTGACGGTCAACGCCGGCCACGGAATCGACTATGAAAACATTCAGATGATGCTGCAGGTTCCGCATCTGCACGAGCTGAACATCGGATACAGCATCATCTGCCGCGCGATTTTCACAGGACTCAAGCATGCGGTTCAGGAGATGATCTCCTATCTGAACACATACGGAAAGAAACCGGAATAAATCACCTTCTCTCAATTCTGCCATTGAGGAGATGATTCTTTTTTGGATTTTTCGTCGAACAGCATTGTCTCACAGGTAAAACGAGAACGTATTTTCTGCCTGAAAGCAGCGATCTTGTATTTTTGTAGAATATAAGGTCGCTGCTTCATTGCTCCGCCAAAATTTCTTCCTGTGTGCGGCAGGACTCCTTGACGGAAATATTTTCCGGAATATATTAAAGTATGAAATTTACCGGAAATTGTTTTCCCGACTGGAGTCATGGAGTGCAGTGATGAAGTTTTCAGAGATTACAAACGCAGAACAGCTTCTCCAATTTTTAAATACCTGGAATCATCTCTTCTATCACCACTTCACCACTCAGAATGCTCTCCGGGAAATTCTGCGGCATCAAACCTGGCGTCTCTCTTCCGCCTGCGGGATGAATGATCTGCACGAATACACAAGAAAAGGCGACAGGGAGGAATGGAGGAGAATGGTTTCCGCAAGTTTTTCCTTCGGAGATGAAGACAATATCGCCATGTGGGCGCTGTATGCGATCCCGTGGGAAAAAGGTGTCCGGATTACGATACCCCGCTTCGCCATGCGGGAATGGATCCGGAGTCTGAACGGATTTCTGCCGGGGGAAAACGTCCCTCCGGCTGAGTCGATTGTTCTGCATGATGTTGTCTATTACAATGATTCGGCCGGAGGGAGAACTCCCTATCTCTCCTGGGCGCGCGGCAGGTGTCCGGTTCTTTCCGATGACGGATGGAGTGTCACTCAATCCGGAAGGTTTACCGGTTATATTAAAAATGCCGCGTGGAAACAGGAGTCTGAGAGTCGTCTTACCATCAAATTTCAATCGGATTATCCGGATTCTTTTTTCGATGTTCCTCTTCCCGAGGTGGTCTTACGCAGTATGAAAATCACCTTTGCTCCATGGTTTGCGGGAGATGGAGAAAACGCCCTGCAGACCATCTTGAAAGCCGCAGACGGAATTCCGGATGAGATTCAATCGCAAATCCGGAAAAATGCCGGGCACTGTGCCTTTCAGTCCTGTCTGCATTTGCGCAGACACTGTGATTTGTGCACGCATGCGTTTCAGGAAAAAGAGGCCGGCGGTCGGCTGATTTCAGAAAGGAGAAGGGATATGATCATTGATTCCCATGTTCATTTCTGCGGAAACGGTGATCCGTATGATCCCGATGCCGGTGTGAAACTGGTTCGGAACGCGATGCGTGCGGGAATCGGCGTATGTGTCGCCTCTCACGTGATCACCACCGGGCCGGACGGTGGAGCCTTCCCGTCTTCCGCACAGCTGCGTGCGGCGAACGATTTCGCTGCCGTTCAGGTGCGGAAAAATCCGGGACGCCTCTGTTTTCTCGTCTACCTGAATCCGCAGAATCCGGATTGGGAATCCGAACTGAGGCGCGGAATTCAGAACGGCGCTGTCGGGATCAAACTCTGGATTGCATTGAAAAATCCTTCCGGCGGTCTGGAGGAAACCGCAGCGGTGCTCCGTGCCGCCGCCGCTGCGCGGCTTCCCGTGCTTCTGCATGTATTCAACCGGACCGGCGGCAATCTCCCCGGCGAGATCGACATGGCGGAATTCGCGTATCTTTCCCGTGCCGTTCCGGATTGTGTCATGATCGCCGGGCATACCGGTGGAAACTGGCGCGAGTCCTCCGGCATGCTGAAATATTGTTCCCCGAATGCCTTCTGGGAACTCGGGGGCAGCAATCCGGACAGGGGAATGGTCGATGGGATTCTCAAATTCTGTCCGCCGGAGCGTCTGCTTTATGGATCCGATGCGCCGGGGCGCGCGTTTTTCCCGCAGATCTGGAAGATTCTGGAAAGCCGCCTCTCCGATACGGAGCGCGAACTTGTGTTTTGCAGAAACGCACAGAGGATTTTCCGGATTCCCGATCCCGCGTCCTGCGGGGAAATCGAGCCGTTTGCCGGAATACCCCTGCCGCCCGGTATGGAGGAGGATCACTTCTGTTTCTGCGGAAAATATCCTTTTGACAGACGTCCTGCCGTGACGCCGTCTGACTTTGACCGTCTGCTGGCATCCAGCGGATTCACCTGCGCGTATCCCGCGGCTTTCGAATGTATTTTTCATATTGATCTGCTCGAATCCAATCAGGAGTTTCAGTCGCAATGTGCCGGATTGCACCGTCTGCGCCCGCTTGCCGTGGTGAATCCTGACGCGCACAACTGGGAGGCGGTTCTGGATCATGCGCTTTCCAGCGGCGCGTTCGCGGGAATCTGGGTTTCTCCGGCGTTTCACTGCTGGAAGCTTCCGGATCGCCGTTTTTACGGATTTTTCCGCCGCTGCAAGGAAGCGGAACTGCCCGTCTGGATCAACTGCGGATTCGCAGAACCAAGGTTCTTTCACTCTTCTCTCCGGATCCGTCCGGTGGAGGATGCCGAAATTCTTGATTTCCTGAAGGAGGCTCCGGAAATCGCCTGCGTCTTTCAGGGGCGGATACCGCCCGGGGAGCTTCCCCGCCGTAAAAAGTGCCGCTGGGTTCTCTCTTCCCTGAGTGATTACTGCGGAAAACTGGAATCGTTTCTCAGAATGGAGAATGCGCCGGAACTGGTCTGGGGCAGTGAATTCCCCTTCCGGGATCTCCGGGAGGTCCGCGCATCCGTTTCGGCGCAAAACCGGAGTTGATTCAAAAAAAAAGTTTCATACAGCGATGCTCTGCATCGCAAAAATGCTTCGTGCAGGACTATCAGTCCTGGTGCGGTCCAGCTGCGTAAGCTGGTCGCCGCAGGCGAAATTCCCGATACCGCGTATGCTTGCATCGCGGTAATTCATTCTTTACGCGGCGTGAGACCTTCCTGTGCATGCGAAGGGAGCTCACGCCAGTTGTTTCCGGATGGCGTTATTTGAGGTCTTCCACCCGGATTGCCTGCATGGCGGTTCCGCGCCGCATCGTCCATGCCGCCAGCACGACGGTAATGATTCCAGCGAGAGCGTAGGCGACGGGAAGATCAAGTCCGAAGCCGTAGGGCAGAATCGGCGAATGCGCCGGAGATGTCCAGAGGATGAACGAGGTGACGATGAACGTCATGAACATGCCGGGCAGAAGCGTCACCCATGCGGGCTTCTTCTGCATGACCAGCCAGACCGTCGCGGCAAGAAGCGTGGACGCGCTCAGCACCTGGTTACCCCAGGCGAAGTAGTTCCAGAGATTGTTGAAGGACTTCGCGCTGCTGTTCGACCACCAGAGCAGAAGCGCCACAATCACGATCAGCGGAATGCAGACCCCGAGACGGCTCTTGAACGGCTTCTGGTCGATCTTGAAGATCTCCGCCAGACTCAGGCGCAGACTCCGCATCGCCGTGTCGCCGGAGGTGACCGCCAGAATGATGACCGCGATCAGCGTGATTCCGCCCATTCCTTTCCCGAGGAAGGTTTTCGTGATGTATTCGAGCGCGAGATTCGGACTCTGCTTCATGAGTTCCGGGAAGAGGTTGTAGATGGCAAGTCCGCCCGCCGCCCAGATCATTGCGATGATTCCCTCCACGATCATCATGCCGTAGAAGTTGCGCCGTCCGTGGCGTTCGGTCTCCATCGTGCGCGCGATGATCGGCGACTGCGTCGCATGGAATCCCGAGAGAATGCCGCAGGCGATCGTCACGAACAGAAGCGGGATGATCGGCTCCTTGAACATGCCCGCCTTGAACTGTGCGGATTCCTCCAGAAGTTCGGGCCGCGCAAATCCCTCTTTCGCCAGCACGAAGAACAGCGCGAGACTGCCGATCATCAGCATGGCGCCGAAGAAGGGATAGACCATCCCGATGATCTTGTCCACCGGGAACATCGTCGCGCAGATGTAGTAGAGGAAGATCACGCCGACCGCAAGCCAGAAGAATTCATGTCCCGGCGTGAGAATGTTGAAGATCGTCGCGGGCACGTTGATGAAGACCGCCACGACAAGAAGAAGCAGGAAGCACATGAACACCGAGAAGAAGGCGTAATAGGGCTTCCCGAGCGTGATCCGGATCAGTTTCGGCAGGTTCGCCCCCCCGTGGCGGATCGACATCATGCCGGAGACGAAATCGTGCACCGCGCCCCCGATGATGTTTCCGATCGGGATGATGAGAAACACGACTGCGCCGAATTTGATTCCGAGGATCACCCCGATCACCGGTCCGACGCCGGCGATGTTCAGAAGCTGGATCAGCATGTTCTTCCAGTTCGGAATGACGACGAAGTCCACGCCGTCGTAGAATTTTTTCGCCGGGGTCTCCCGGTCGTCCGGTTCAATGATTTTCTCCACGAACCGACCGTAGGTGAAATACCCGACGATCAGCAGAACGATGCCGCCCAGAAACCAGAACATGATTTCTCCTTTTTATTTTTTTATGTTTATTTTTTTATTGCTGCAATGTCAGAACCCGAACAGATGAAACCGTTTGACGATCCCGACAATCCAGATTGCAAGAATAATCAGCGGCAGAACCCAGCGCATGTAAGGCACAAGCAGATGCGGAAGCTTCCAGCCGATTCCGTGATTGAGTTCCCCGTAAAAATTTTCACTGCCCCAGCCGATGCGGTTGGTGCAGAAGATCGTCAGATAGAGCGCCCCCAGCGGCAGGAGATTGTCGCTGACGATGAAGTCCTCCAGATCCAGCACGGTCGAGCCTTTCCCGAGCGGCTGGAAATTCCGCCAGAGGTTGTAGCCGAGAATGCACGGCATCGAAAGAAGCGCGAGCGCGATTCCGAACATCGTGCAGGATTTCCGGCGGCTCCAGCGGAACTCGTCCATGCCGAAGGCCGCGAGATTTTCAAACACCGCGATCAACGTGGACACCGCGGCGATGCAGAGGAAAAGGAAGAAGAGGAAGCCCCAGAAAGGACCTCCGCTCATGTTGTGGAAGACGTTCGGCAGCGTGATGAAGATCAGCGAGGGACCCGCGTTCGGCGCGATCGAAAACGCCGCGCATGAGGGGAAGATGATCAATCCCGAACAGATCGCCATCAGCGTGTCCAGCGCGATGATCCAGACTCCCTCCATCGGCAGCGACCGGTCGCGCCCGATGTAGCTGCCGCAGATCGCAATGCTTCCGATTCCGAGACTCAGCGTGAAGAAGGCCTGCGCCATTGCCGCGTGGACCGTCTCCCAGATGCCGTCGCTCAGGAATTTTCCGGCATCCGGATAGAGGAAGAACCGCACACCGTTCATCGCATTCGGCAGCCGGAGCGACTGCACGACAAGCAGCAGAAGCAACAGGAAGAGCCCGATCATCATGAACTTGATGACCTTTTCGATCGTCTTCCGGACGCCGCCCATGCAGACGAACACCGTCATTGCCAGCACCAGCAGCATGAAGAGCGTCTGAAGTCCCGGCGAGGCGAGAAACGATTCAAAGAACCTCTGGCACTGCGCCGCGTCCATCGAGCGGAATTTTCCGACGGCAAAGCAGCAGGCATACGCGAGAAGCCACCCCGAGATGACCGTGTAGAACATCAGAAGAAACAGGTTGCCCGTAAAGAGCGCATACGCCGGGAAATCCCAGCGGAAGGACACCTTCGGGTTCTGGAGTTTCCGGAACGCGCCCGGAAAGGAGTGGCGTCCCGCGCGTCCCAGCGACAGTTCCATCATCATCACCGGAAAGCCGAGAACCGCCAGGAAAAAGAGGTAGAGGAACACAAACAGCCCCCCGCCGTACTGTCCGGTGATGTAGGGGAAGCGCCAGACGTTTCCCAGCCCGATGGCGCATCCCGCCGTCATCAGGATGAAACCCAGTCTCGATGCGAACTGCTCTCTTGTCGTTTCCGAACTCAAAATCAACTCCTGTCTGCTCTGTTTCTCTGCACTTGTGCATGGATGTTTTCCCACGCGCGCAATCCATATAAAATTATAAAAATACCATCTTTCCATGTAAAATACAAGTTTTAAGAGTGGAAAAGAGTTGTATTTCCGCCTTTTTGATGGTATCTTTCACTTTCGCGGAACAGACAGGAACTTTGCAGAGAAAAGGATGGTGCATGAAACCGCGTTTCAAAGAGCTGGAAGCTGTCATCGACCAGGCGCTGGGGAACACGAAAGGGACTCTGGTCATCAAAAATATTTCGATTTTTCACCTCGCAACTGGAGAACTGCGGAAGGGAGACATTGCCGTCTGCGGCGACCGGATCGCCGGTGTCGGGGAGTCCTATGACGGAGAAACGGAGATCGACGGAAGCGGACTCTTTGCCGTTCCGGGATTCATCGACGCCCATGTGCATGTCGAATCCTCGATGATTCCGCCGTTTGAATTCGAGCGCTGCGTGCTGCCGCGCGGAGTGACGACGGCGTTCTGCGATCCGCATGAACTGGCGAATGTCGCCGGAACGCGCGCGATCGACTTTTTTCTCGACTCCGCGAAACGGATGTGCATGGATCTCCGCGTTCAGATCAGTTCCTGTGTGCCCGCCACGCCGCTGGAAACGTCCGGCGCCTCGCTTTCCGTTGCCGACCTCCGGCGCTATGCTTCCGAAATGCCGTCCGCCGGACTCGCGGAGCTTATGAACGTTCCCGGCGTGCTCTCGAAAGTGCCGGAGGTGCTCGAAAAGATTGCGCTCTTCCAGGGCCGGATCGACGGACACTCTCCGATGCTCTCGGGAAAGGCCCTCAATGCGTATCTTGCCGCGGGGGTCCGCAACTGCCACGAGTGCGGTTCCCTCGCCGAGGCGCGGGAAAAACTTGCCAAAGGAATGCAGATTCTGATCCGGGAAGGGTCTGTGGCGCGCAATCTAGACACGCTTCTTCCGCTGATCACCGTTGCCAATGCGCCGTTCCTCTGCTTCTGCACGGATGACCGGAACCCGCTGGACATCGGCGGGCAGGGGCATCTCGACTATATGATCCGCCATGCGATTGCGAAGGGAGCGGATCCGCTTGCAGTCTACCGGGTTGCCTGCTGGTCGCCCGCGCGCCACTTCGGGCTTTTCGACCGGGGTCTGATCGCGCCGGGATACCGGGCGGACATCGTGCTGTTGTCCGATCTGGAAAACTGTTCCGTCGCAAAGGTTCTGAAAAACGGCAGAGTGGTGGACGACGCCCTCTTCGCCGCACGCGGAGAAGAGCCTGATCCGTCGGAATTCCTGCATTCCGTCCGGCTCGCGAAAGTTTCTCCGGAAGTGTTCCGCATCCGCTCCTCCTCGGCGGAAACACCAGTCATCGGGATTCGGGAGCTTTCTTTGATCACCGACCATCTGACGATGAACCTGCCGTTCGACGGAAAGGAAAAACAGGGTGCGCCGGAGCGGGATATCGCAAAGGTTGCCGTTCTGGAGCGATACGGGAAAAACGGAAACATCGGGCTGGGGTTTGTCAAAGGATTCGGCCTGCGTTCGGGGGCGATCGCCTCCAGTGTCGGGCACGACAGCCACAACATCTGCGTCGTCGGCGTGTCCGATTCGGACATGGCGCTTGCGGTGAACGCCCTGATCGAATCCGGCGGCGGGTTCTCCGTTGCAAATAACGGAAAGGTGGTGGATGTTCTTCCGCTGCCCCTCGGCGGACTGCTTTCTCTGCATGATTTCGCCACCGTGGAACAGGAGCTTCGGCGGATTCATGTTTCAGTGAAGGCGACGGGGTGCCCGCTGGAAACGCCGTTCCTTCAGCTTGCCTTTCTGCCGCTTCCGGTGATTCCGCATCTCCGGATTACGGACAGGGGGGTGGTGGATGTTGCAAAATTTGATTTTATCGGAGTTTGAGAAATGAAAGTTCTTCTTACGGAAACGGAGATTGCCGAACGGGTCGCCCGGCTGGGAAGGGAGATCACAGAGACCTATCGGGGGAAGGAGCTTACCGTCGTCACGATCATGAACGGCGCGGTGATCTTTGCCGCGGATCTGCTGCGGAAGATCGACCTTCCGCTCCATCTGGACAGTTTTGCCGCCTCCAGCTATGAGAACGACCGCAGTTCCGGGAAAATCTCGGTGCGTTCCGCGCTGAAACTGCCGGTCCGGGGGCGTCACGTCCTTCTCGTGGACGACATTCTTGACACCGGGCTTTCGATGAAGTATGCTCTGGATTACTTCCGCAGTCTGGAGGCGGCAAGCGTCCGGACCTGTGTGCTGATGGACAAGATGCGCAAAGACAAGGTCTGTGCGCATGCCGACTGGGTCGGGTTCCGGATCCCGGACCGCTATGTTGTCGGCTACGGTCTTGATTCCGGCGAGTACTACCGCAATCTCCCCTATGTGGGCATCCTGACGGATGAGCTTGACAGACGTGTCTGAGAGGCAATTCCTGTAAGAAAAAACGCCGCCCGGAACGGATGCTCCGGACGGCGGGTTACTTTTCAGAAAATCTCCCTCAGTAATACTGCTGCTGTTGCTGCTGCGGATACTGGTTGTTCTGGTTATACTGATTATACTGATTATACTGGTTCGGCTGCTGGGGCATCCCGTCAGGTCCCATCATACCGCCGTCCGGCGGCAGTTCTCCGGCTTTTCTTCTGCGTTCTTCCTCCGCTTTCCGTTTGGCTTCTTCGGCGCGGCGTGCCGCTTCGACTTTTGCCGCTTCAATCGCATCGTCGGTGATCTTCTTGGCCGTGTTCCATTTTTTATCTGCGTAGATGTAGCCGAGTTTTTCGTTGGCGTTGCGCTGAGCGTTCTGGAGCTTCCGGAGAATATTGTTTGCGTATGCGAACTTCTTATTGGTGTAGTCCATCACTTTTTTATTGATGAACTCCTCACGAGCCTTCTGGTTGTAGGCTTTGTCGAATTTGATGCGGAATTCCGGCAGGAGATCGAAGATGGCAATGGTGCGTTCGTTGATCTGGATGCTGCGGTTTCCGTATCCGTATCCGTAGAAGGTTCCGGTCACGGAATATGTGTTGCTGCCCCGCTGATAATAGACCTTGACCTGCTCTTTGGGCTTCTGCAAGGCAAATTTCTTTTCCGCCTCCTTCTCGGCCGCCTCCTTTACCTGTTTGGGCTCGAGCGGGAATTTCTTGTTCACCTGCGGGGCGATTTCCTTCTGGAAGTCTTCATATTTCCGGGTATCCGCGGGTTTTTCCGGTGTCATCGTCACGATTTTTCCGACCTGCTCGTAGATGGTGTCCAGGACGGCTTCGTCGTCGAATTTCTCATTTCTGTCGAGGAATCCCTTCACGATGTCTCCGATCTGCTTGAGACGTTTATTGGACAGCGGATACGCCCGGGAGGAGACTTTGTCCTTGAAGGTGACGGGAACCCGGACGTCCGCGCGTTTGCCGTCCGCCGTTCTTGGCATATTTCTTTCATAACCGGGATTCATTGCCGGATCCATCGGCGGACGTCCGACCTGGGCGCAGAGAACCGCCGCAAACGAGAAGAGGGAACAAAACGTCAACAGTTTCCGCATATCAGCTTTTCCTTATCTTGAATCACACATATTTTCTGCTGATTTTCCTGAAATTGTTCTGGAAAAACATGGAAGCTAATCTATATTGTGAATTCCGGTTTGTCAAACGTGACAATGAGAAAATTTGCATGGAAAACGGTATTCTCTCAGGAAAAATCATGGAAAAGACTCCATCTCAGGTGAGGAAAAACTTTGTTTTTGAACTGCTCAGACCGGAAATGCTTGCTCTGCGGGAGAAATTGCTGGAGCGCTCCTGGAGCATTGTCGAGGCTCCCTACATGGTGTTCAAGGCATCCTCGGAAAAGGTTTCCGTCGCCGCCTACGAGAGCGGAAAACTCGTGGTGCAGGGCGCAAACGCGCAGGATTTTGTCGAATTCATTCTCGAACCGGAAATCCTGAAGGAAAAGGCGTTTGAAGGCGCCATGGAACGGAATATCGAAACACCTGCGCCGTTTTCTCCTCATGCGGGCATGGACGAAAGCGGGAAGGGGGATTTTTTCGGGCCGCTTGTCGTCGCATGCGTGTTTGTCGCGGATGAGGAGAGCGCGCGGAAGCTCGCAGAGATCGGCGTCCGGGATTCCAAATTGATCAAAAATGATAAAATGATTCTCCGGATCGCCTCGGAAATCCGGAAAATTGTAAACGGAAAATTTTCCGTCGTGGCGATCGGCCCGGAGGCCTATAACAATTTTTATGCAAAGATTCAGAGCCTGAACCGCCTGCTGGCGTGGGGACACGCCCGCGCGCTGGAAAATCTGCTTGAGAAAGCGCCGGAATGCACAGCGGCGCTTGCGGACAAGTTCGGCGATGAGAGCCTGATCCGGAATGCGCTGCTGAAAGCGGGCCGTTCGATCCGGCTTGATCAGCGGACGAAGGCGGAAAGCGACATAGCCGTAGGAGCCGCCTCGATTCTTGCCCGCGCGGAGTTTGTCCGCCGCATGACAGAACTCGGCGAAAAACACGGCGTGCTTCTTCCCAAAGGTGCAGGCGAGCAGGTCGACCGCGTTGCAGCACAGCTTGCTCTTACCGGCGGCGCGACGCTTCTGCGTCAGGTCGCCAAGATGCATTTCCGCAACTCCTTCAAGGCGCTCGGGCTTCCGATGCCGGAAAAAACGCCCTGGCACAAGCCGTCCTGATGCGCTCCTGCTGATTTGCATCCGGAGAGGAGCTTGCAACTTTTCGCGCGGGGAGTTATATTACACTTGTCCCTGTTGTATTAATGGAAGAAAGGAAAGGAGAAGTCCATGCACCGTTTGCTCAGTCTGGTTCTGATGGGGCTCTGTTGTACTGTTCTCAGCGCGGAAGGGGTCCGGAAATTTTCTTTCGGGGATCTGGAAGTGATCGCAATTCAGGATGCGGCGAACGCCATGCCCGTATCCATTTTCAGCGGCGGCGTGATCCGTCAGAAGTCCGGAACTGTGCCGGCCTCTGTGAATGTGTTCCTGATCCGGAGGGGAAAGGATCTGATTCTGGTGGACGCCGGATACGGCGCGCCGCGCGGATCGCTTCTGCGGAAACTCGCGGAACTGAATATCCGGCCCGGGGATGTGACGGCCATCCTTCTGACACATACCCACTTTGATCATGTCGGCGGACTCGCGGAAAAGGGGAGGGCGCTCTTCCCGAATGCAAAAGTCTATCTTTCCGTTCCGGAATACGAGTTCGCACGGAAAAACAGTCCGTCCGGAGAAATCCTGAAGGCATACGGCGAGCAGCTCAACTGGTTCCGTTTCGATGAGATGGTGCTTCCGGGAATCCATGCGCGCGCCGCGCTCGGACACACGCCGGGGCATACCGTGTTTGAAACCGTTTCACTCTGCTTTATCGGCGATCTGATTCACGGCGCCGCGCTTCAATTTTCAGATCCCGAAGTCTGTGCGAAATACGATATGGATACGAAAAACGCCGTCACTGCCCGGCGCACGATTCTGAAACGCGCCGCGTCGGAAAAGCAACTTGTTCTCGGCGCGCATCTGCCGTTTCCCGGAATCGGACGCGTGGAAGTCGTTCCGTCCGGAACGGCGGGGAAAGAGTCTTTCCAATTTCTGCCGTATGAGGGGAAATGAGCGTGACGGAGCGGAGGAATGCAAAAGAGGAGTTCACCGTATGGGAATCTCCCGGAAAAGGCGGGCTTCTGCATGAGGGAAAGCCGGTGGTTCCGCCGGAGGAGTGGGAATTTGTTCCGAGCGGTGATCCGGGATTGACGCGCCGTCTCAAGGCGGCGGGACCCTGCTGGATTCAGGTTCACAAGCGCCGGAACCGGATCGAGGCGGTCGGCTTGTGGACAGCCTCGGAAAGTGTGAAGCGGATTCGCGCGGAACTCGAAACGGAACGCGCCGATCCCGCTTATCAGCGGAAACAATCTGCCGCGCGCCGTATCCGCGAACGGGAGCAGATGGAATATGAACAGGAGTTCCGTCAGGCTGTCCTTCGTTTTCTTGCGTTTCACCCGCGCTGGTCCTCCCTTGCGGAGAAACTGGCGGATGCCGTGACCGCGCACGCCGTTCCGGTCGGGAGCGGGACGGTTGCACGGACAAAGCGGATTCCGCTGGAACAGCGTGCCGAAGCCGCTGTCATTGCCTGGATGCGCCATCAGACGACGGCGTATGACAATATGTCGATTCCGCGCGTGAAGGGACGCCGCCGCGAGGTGCGCCGCCATCTGGCGGAGGGCTCGCGCAAGGTTCTTGCCGCATATCGTTCCGGAGCTGCTGTCGACGCACACTCTCCTCTGGGGGAATTCTTTTCCTGAAAAGATATGCTGGGAACCGGTTTAGATGCCGGTGAGGGAGGCGTTTCCGGAATGGAGAAACTTCCGAATCTTTTTGATTTTTTTTGTTTTGTCCCTTGACAGTCCGTCTTTTTTGCTTATAATATATACTGTAAACTGTTTTTTGTATAGAGGGTGTTTATGACGGAGAGAAAGACGGAACGTGCAAAATCCCTGCTCGTCCGATATATCCGTGATCAGCGGATGAAACCGGGCGACCAGCTTCCGCCGCAGGATTTTCTGCGCCGGACCTTTCAGTTCGGTACCGCCACCATCAGCGCCGCGATCAACGAGCTGAAGAATGACTGCGTCCTGGAAGTGCGTGACAAGGTCGGTGTGTTTGTTATCGACCCCAATGCCGACGGTCATGCCGGGCGGACGATCGGGATCACGATGCGTTATGCGGAAAACTCTCTTTATTACAGCTGCATTCTTGCGGCGCTGCAGATGCGACTTGTCGAGGAGGGGTGCATGATCCGCCTTTTCCGCTGTCAGAAAGAGATCAATAGGAAAAGCATCTTTTTCCAGCTTGACGATTTTCCCGGACTGCGCCGGAGCCTTGACAATCAGGAGTTGCAGGGGCTGATCCATCTGGATGATTTTGACTCCCGTTCTCTCCGGTATGTCCGGAGCCGGAATGTGCCGCTGATTTTTGTCGGCTCGCTGGGCGGCATTGCTCCGAACGGGGTGTTTTACGATCAGGCGCGCTGTGTCCGGGAAATCGGACTTTGTCTGAAGGAGGAAAAGCCGGAACGCATCGCTTTTGTCTGCCAGCCCAGCGTTCTGCAATCCGTCCGGAGCGATTTCGAAGCTGCATTCGGCTCCGACCGGAAAATTTATCCCGCGAAAACAATTCCGGAGGCGGAGAAAATTGCAGACGAAGTCGTCCGTATGCCCGATGAGATGCGTTATGACTGGATCATATATATGGATGATATTCTTGCTCTGACGATTACGTCCCGTCTTGCGGTTTCGCTTTTGCCGGACAGACTGCCTGGAGCGGTAATTGTCCGCAATCTGCAGTTCCAGATGCGTTATCCGGTGAAAAAAGGAATCTTTTTTGACAATAATTTAAGCGAATTCGCATCCATCGGGGTATCGCTTCTGATGGAGGCGATGAAGGAAGGAAAACTCGATGCGGGGAAGGTTTATTATCATCAGACGGAAGCAACGGAAAACTTATGATAACAGGAAAAGAAAGGATTCTGCAATGTTTCACAAAAGAGGAAAAGAATCGTTGTGCAAGTGCATATTTCTGCTGCATTCGGATGCCATATATTTTACATTGATCGAGCTTCTCGTTGTAATTTCGATCATTGCGATTCTGGCTTCTCTTCTTCTGCCTGTTCTGGGTAAGGCAAGGGAAAAAGGGTATGCGGCCTTCTGTATGAATAATCTGCGAGGAGCGGGGAGTCTCTTTCTATATTATGCACAAGATTACAAGGATTATATGCCGATTGCCTTTGGGCAGGAGAAAAACGGCGAGGTTCTCGTTCGTTCCTGGCTTCAGGGAATTAATCCCATGCTGAACCGTACTTCATGGCGCCAGATCAGCAAAGCTTCGAAAGCCATGATCTGCCCTCTTCTTCTTACGGAAGTTCCCCCGGATGAGAACGGAGAACGTAACACGACTTATACTTACAATCGTCGCCTGGGCGATCTGAATTATGTGAAAAAAGGCTATAGGGGATATCATGCGAGAAAAGTTGCCAATGCCAAATATCCCAGTATATTTGTTACGCTTATGGAAGGAGTCAAGGAGGGGGAAAGGATAACTGTTGTTACCGCAAGCAGTGATATTGATCGCCTTGCTCATCCGCACAATCGGCGGAATCAGCACCTTTTTGCCGATGGTCATGCTGCTCCGGTCAATATGTTTCTGAGCTATACAGACTGGCGTGCATGGTGCCAGCCTTACAGCTATATGCCTTACAGAGTTTGGGATGAAGCAAACAGTCAATGGTGACAGAAATGAAGAGTATCATGAAAATGATCGTGTTTGAATGTCTGATTTCGGCTTTCTTTTATGCAGGCGCGTTTGAGTTTGGAGTTGTTCTTCCGTCGGATGCTGTCCCGGCGGAAAAGACTGCTGGCAGGGAATTGAGAAAATATCTCTCAGAAATCTCCGTCCGAACGCGTGTGAGTTCTTCCAGAACATCATTTCGTTTTTTCCTCGGGCAGAGTCCTGCGATTGCCAAAAAAGTTGGAATCGGAGATTTTGCGTTATTACGCCCTGATGAGATCCTGCTGCGGAGAATCGGGAATGATTTTTATCTGACTGGAGCCCGTCCGCGCGGCACATTGTATGCCGTATATACGTTTCTGGAAGATTTCTGCGGAATGCGTTTTCTTGCACCCGACGAAACTCTTTATCCCACGCATTTCTCTTTTTCCGATACCTTGAATTTCCGCTATGCTCCCAGGTTTATCATGCGAGAGGTTCCTTTTCCTTCCCTGCGTCTCAGCAATGATTTTGCCGCAAAACGCAAAGTCAACGGGCACTGGCAGAAAACGAGCGAGGAATGGGGTGGTCATGAGACGATACTCGGATTCTGCCATACATTTTCCGAACTGATGCCCCCGGATAAATATGCGAAGGAGCATCCGGAATATTATTCGGAAATCAATGGGGTCCGGCGTCCTGTCGGGAATCAGCTTTGTCTATCCAATTCTCAAATGCGTGCAGAACTGATCCGGAACATCCGGGCGCTTCTTCGAAAGAATCCGTCGGCAAAAATCATCTCAGTAAGTCAGAATGACAATAATGATTATTGCCGCTGTCAGGCGTGCAATCTTCTGGCGGAGCGATTCGGCGGCACGCAGTCCGGGATTCTGATAGACTGTCTCAACGAGATTGCCGGCGCCCTTGAAAAGGAATTTCCGAATGTCTATTTTGAAACGCTTGCCTATGCCTATTCCGTTGAGCCGCCGCAGAACATCAGACCCAGACGGAATGTCATTGTCAGACTTTGTGCAGACAGCTGCGATTACGGTCAACCCCTGAACAGTCCGGCAAATTCCGTTTTCCGTGATGCTTTGACAAATTGGAGCCGTCTTACAAAGCGTCTGATGGTGTGGAATTATGTGTCACTGTTTGGAAATCATCTGATTCCCAATCCGAACTGGGGGCTGCACGGTGTCAATCTGCGTTTTTTCCGCGATCACGGTGTTATCGCTGTTTTCAATCAGGCAGGTGGCGGAGATTGCGGAGATTTTGCACCATTGCGTGCTTATGTCAACAGTAAACTGCTCTGGAATCCTGATCTTGACGAACAGATGCTGATTGATGAGTTTCTTCCAGGATATTATGGAAAGGACGCTTTCCCTTTTCTGCGACGGTATCTTGCACTGATGAAAATTAACTATTCCCGCCAGAAAACCGGATTCAAACTCACTTGGAAAACTTCTTCCGCAGAATGGCTTCCCTATGATACCATGGAGGAAGCACGCGGACTAATGGAGCGCGCTGTTGCCGTCTCACATGGAAAATATGTGAAGCGTCTGGAGCAGGCAAAAATCGCAATTGACTTTGCTTTTCTCCTTCATCCGGAAACTTCGTGCCGTTACTCCGAGCGGAAGGTGATTCCCCGGAAGATTCTCGATTCCTTCTGTCGGAGAACCTCTGACGTCCGTCACTATGGTGAAGGACTGAATCTTGATCGTCTGAAAAAGAGTCTGGCCTATCTTTTCGGCACAGAAGAGAAAAAGCTTCCCCGGAATTTACCACGGCGTTTCCGAAATCTTTTGCCCGACTCTTTGATTGTTGTTGAATCCGGTGAATTGACTGCTTACGAGAATAACATCCGGACAAAGCGTTATCCGGATTTTATCAGAATGCGCGCCGATCACAAATGCTGGCTGATCCAGTTTCCCGATCTTGCGATGAGAACCCGTTCAACGGGTCAATGGCGTTTATTTGTCGAGATCCGCACCGGCGGACGGCATGGAGCTGAGAGCATTCCTGTTGAAACGGGAATTTACGATGCTGCAGAGAAAAAGAACTATGCAAAAATCTATCGTGAGAATGATTTTGAAAAGGAGGTTTTTTCTCTGCTTGATCTGGGAGCTTATCAATTTTCATCAGGAAAAGAGTGTTTCTTCTGTGCGCCAGGTGCGGTGTCAGCAGGCTGGATTGATATCCGACGTCTTTTCCTGGTTCGTGAAGCGGCCAGTCCGTAAGATAAATTCGAATTTTCTCCACGCCCATGCCTGCCGTTTTCCTGGTATCCCGCGCCTGTATGCGGACTTAACAGATGAGCTTTTGTACACTGCAGGTTGTATCTGTATTATCCGATGGCCAAAACACTTTCAGTTTTCAGCTTCTTTTCTCCAAGTGTTTTTGCAAGTAAACTGTTTTTGGGCGGCTGATTGATAGAAGATCGCCTGTGTTCCGCTCTTCTGTCAGATGTCAAGGGGGGAAACGATTTTTTTTGCAAATAAAATAATCCGGAATTTCCCCGAACGAGCTTGCATATTTCCGAAAGCGGTACACATTATAGGGTATAGTCCGCAGGGACTGGTGCAGGGGATGTTGATAACTTGTTGATAAGTGGTCTGCTTGAGTCTGTAAAATGTTGGAAACTCCGCCTTTGTCAGGGGGTTCCGGAAAAAGACGGAAAAAATTGGAAAAAGGGCTTGACTTTTCCTTTTCCTGTGTTTGGAAAATTTTCCAATGGACAGTTTTTCAGCCTCAAAAACGGGGCTTGATTCCGTTGAGGCTGTCAAGGGGGCAATCGAAAAAAATAATGAAAAAATTTTTCTTTTTTCATTGGCTTTTTCCCGATTTCATGCATTAGTATGGACTCCTCGGCGCATGATGTTGATAAGTCGGTTTTTATGATAGGAAAAGGAAGGTAAGGAGAGATGAATCAGGAGGAGATGACGGCCGTCGGCCTATGGGAAAAGGCCTGTGCCGTTATTCGGAATAAAATCCCGCAGGATACTTTTGTACAATGGTTTGAGAGTGTCGTCCCCGTCCGTATGCAGGACGATTCTCTTGTCCTGGGGGTTTGCGATGAAATGTTCGCGTCATGGTTTGAAAATTCCTACGGGGATCTTATCGCCGAGGGGCTTTCCGCCGCCGCGGGAAAGGTCCTGAAGTTCGCGATCGAGGCCGGGCATGTGAAATCCCCTCCCGCTGTCGAGGATGAATGCACCGAAACCATTCCCGCAATTTCCCCGGCGCCCGAGCCCAAAGTCGTGCCGACTGTTGCACCGAACTGCCAGGCGGCGTTCACATTCCGCAATTTCGTCGTCGGCGAGGAGAACCGCTACGCCTACTCCGCCGCCATGACAGCGGCGACGACGCCCGGCGTCTTCAATCCGCTTTACATCTACGGCAGCACAGGAATGGGAAAAACCCATCTGATCCAGGCCGTCGCCAATCACGTCATCGCGAACAATCCCGATGCGGTTGTGCGCTACGTCACGTGCGAACAGTTCCTGAACTCGTATCTGGATTCCCTGCACAACAAATCGGTCTTTCACTCACATTTCGAGTTCCGCAACTATTTCCGCGAAGTGGACGTGCTGCTGATTGACGACGTGCACCAGCTCGGCGGAAAGGAGCAGCTCCAGGAGGAGTTCTTCAACACTTTCAATACGCTGCACAACGCGGGCAAACAGATCATTCTCACATCCGATAAACAGCCCTCGGACATTCCCGGACTTGAGGCGCGCCTTGTGACACGCTTTCAGTCCGGCGTGACGACGCAGATCACCGCGCCGACCTATGAGACGCGCCTTTCGATTCTTCAGCACGAGCAGACCGAACAGCTGAAACTGGCGCCCGAGATCCTGCAGTACATCGCCGCGCGCGTCTCTTCGAGCATTCGAACCTTGAAGGGTGCGCTCATGCGTCTCGTCGCCTATGCGTCGATGACGCGGAGTCCCTCGGTGCCGATGGCTGTCGCCGAGGATCTTCTCGCCGATCTTCTCGACAAGGAGGCGGAGTCCCGCAAGGTCACGATCGACGGCATTCAGAAAACCGTCGCCGAGCATTTCGGACTGCGCGTCACCGATCTGACCGGATCGAAACGGCCGAAGAACATTGCCGAACCACGCATGATCGCGATGTATCTTTCGCGCGAAATGACCGATCACTCGCTGGTTGAAATCGGTTCCGCGTTCGGCGGACGCAATCATGCGACCGTGCTTCACGCGCTCTCGCAGGTCGAGAAACTCTCGAAGGCGAATGAGGATACGCGGCGCACGATCTCCAATCTTCAGAGAAAAATCCGCGGGTGAGGAATGTCTGCTGATCTGCATACGCACACCGCGCTTTGCAAACATGCCTGCGGCGCGCCGGAGGAGTATCTCCGGACCGCCGTTGCGCGCAATCTGCGTTATCTCGGGGTCTCCGATCACATCCCGTGGCCCTCTGGGTATGATACGGAGAGCCGGATGGGGGCCGGGCGCTTTCCCGAATACCGTTCCATTGTGGACAATCTCCGCAAGGCGGCGCAGGGCACCGGCGTCAAGGTGCTGTACGGCATTGAGCTTGACTGGGTGCCGGGGCGCATGGACGAGGTGGCGCGCGCAATCGAAAACGAGCCGTTTGACTACCGGATCGGTTCGATTCATTATGTGGGGGACTTTGCCTTTGACAATCCCGCCGAAATCGGGAAATGGGAGTCGATCGGCGTGGATCGTGTCTGGAACCGCTACGCGGAACTGATGTGCGAGTTCGTGCAGAATTTCCGTTTTGAAATCATGGGGCACGCGGATCTGCCCAAGAAGTTCGGCCACCGTCCCTCCGATCCCGCAAAATTTCTGAAAAAACTGCGCGAAGCTCTGGTATTTGCCGGAGAGCGCGGAATTGCCGTTGAAATCAACACCTGCGGTTTGCGCAAGCCCGTCGGGGAGATGTATCCTTCGCTGGAGATCCTGAAGGCGGCGCATGAGTCCGGCATGCCGCTCACGTTCGGATCCGACGCGCATGCGCCCTGTGATGTGGCGGCGGATTTTGACTCCGCGCGGGAGCTTGCCCGTGCGGCGGGATACCGCTCCTCGCTTGCTTTTGAGAACAGAAAACCCGTGGAGCTGCCGTTCTGAGAGCCGGAGAAGGGGAAAGGAGCCGCCGTTTATGAAAAGCGAAATGGAATGTGCCAGATGTTTCTGCGACAGTCTGTTTCATCAGCTGGGGAAGCTGGATGTTTCTCCGGAAACGAAGATTGCCGTTACACAGAAGGTCATGCGCATGATCGCCGGGGCTGATTTCAATCAGCCGCCGCCTCTGATCGCCGCAAAGGTCAATGAAATTGTTTCCGATTTCATCGGGAAGCAGGACCGTTTCCGGAAGGAGAAGGATTTGTCCACGCAGTGCGCGCGCGAACTTCTGGAGAGCATCCGGCCCGAGCTGGAGAAGGCTCCTGATCGTTTCGAAGCGTATGTGCTTCTGGCGATCGCCGGAAACATCATCGACTTCGGAGTGGACTGCAACTTTGATCTCGGCACGGCGCGTGAAAAGATCATTCATGCGCTTTCTGAACCGTTTGATCATGCCGCGATGAAGCTTCTCCGGAAAAAAATGGATGAGGCGGAGAGGATTCTCTACCTGATGGACAACTGCGGCGAGGCGGTGTTCGATACGCTCCTGACGGGACTGTATCCGGGGAAAATCACGCTTGCCGTGCGCGGGTTTCCGATTCTGAACGACGTTACGCGCGCCGAAGTGGAATCTTCCGGTTTCCGCGATGTTCCCGTGATCGACACCGGCGATGCGACACCGGGAATTTCATTTGCGGCATCCTCGGAAGCGTTTCTGGAAGCCTTCCGCACAGCTGATCTGATCATTGCGAAAGGGCAGGGGAATTTTGAGACGCTCTGCGACGATACCGACCGGCCTGTCTTCTTCCTCTTCCGTGCCAAATGTCCGGTTGTGATCCGCAGGCTCGGCGGCGTCAAGCCGGGCAGCTACCAGATCTGCCATGTCAATGTCGAAGCGTGATTCCTGGAAAATTTTCTTTTCCGCACTGTTTTTCTGCGCGTGTGTTCTTTCGTTTGCGGAAACGGTCCGCCTGACGGTGATCCAGACCAGCGACATCCATGCGCAGACGGACGGGCGCAGAACGCCCGGAATCGCACGTCTGGCAACGGTCGTCAGGAGTGAGCGCCGCGCCGCCGGCGGACAGGATCACACGCTCCTGATCGACTGCGGCGATTTGTTTCAGGGCTCCTGGCAGGCGACGCTCGACAAGGGCGCATCGCTGGTATCTTTCCTGAATCATCTGGATTATGACGCGTTCGTGCCCGGCAATCACGATTTCGACTTCGGCACGGAGGAGTTTGCAAAGCGTCTGAATGCTCTTCACGCCTCCGTGCTGGCCTTCAATCTCAAACTTCAACTCAGGAGTCTTCCTGCCCGGCGCATTCTGCCTTGGAAGATGTTCGAGAAGAACTCTCTGCGGATCGCTGTGATCGGCATGACTTCGCCATTCCTTTTTACCTGGCTTGCGGGAAAACAGACGAAGGGACTGACGCTTTCCGATTATCGGAACGGGCTGGCGCAGGTCATGGGAGAGGTGATGGAAGAGAATCCCGATCTGATCGTGCTTGCGATGCACAATGGCCAGTATATGCCGGCGCGCCTGGAGCAGGGGGACGGGAAGAAACGGATTTCCGCCTATTCGTTTCTGAAGAAATATCCGCAGATTGATCTGGTTCTGGGCGGACACTCGCATCAGGAGAATGCGGGAACGAAAATCGCCTCCTCGTGGTATATCCAGGCGCCCCCTTTGAGCGGCGGAGCGGCCGTTGCCGAAATTGTCTATGACCGGGAGAAGCGCCGGATCGTCTCTCTCGAGTCGCGCATCGCGTATGCCGCCGATGCGGAGCCTGATCCGGAGATCATTTCCCGGCTCCGTCCTCTTTCGGAACTGAGCCGGAAAAAGGGGACGCGGCGGATTGCGCGCCTTGCTTTTGTGCTGGAACCTTTGAAACGCTCGGAAACGGAGAACCGCCTGAGCCGGATGTTCGGGCAGGCGATACTTCGGGCGACCGGGGCAAAAATCGCATTTCACGGGACATTGAGTTCCTATCGGAGCCGTCCTGGGATTCTGTATGCGTCGCAGGTGTATCTGCTTGCTCCGTATGAGAATCTTCTTGCGGTGATGGAGGTGACGCCGTCCGAATGCCGCGCGATTCTTTCTGAACAGCTGGCGAAGCGGCGTCCGGGTTCTTTTCTTGCGCCATGCGGAATTTCATACCGGACGGGGAAGGGGGGCGCGCTTGCCGGCGGTCTTATTCTTGACGGCGAGACGAAGGAGTGGCGCGAGGAGTCCCGCCTTGTGAAAGTTGCAGTGAGCTCCTATGCGCTTGCGGGTGCTGGGGGGCGTTTTCCCGTCCTGAAAGCGATCGGAGAGAAGAAAAAAGTGGAATTTCCGGGGACAGATGTCCGTTCCGCGCTTGAAAAATATCTCTCTGCGGAATATCCTTGTAGCAGAGTATGGATGCCGGACAAGGGAGAATGGAAAGAATGAGAAGAGTTTTTCTCTGTTTGCTGTTTGCGGTATTCCTCTGCGGATGCGCTGGTTCGGATCATCCTTCCGAATCCGGCAAGCTTTCGAAGGAGGAACAGGCTGCGGTCATATCGCATATCCGGACATTTGTCGCGCGCTCGAAGATCAAGCTTACTCCCGCCGAACTGGCGTATATGAAGACGCACGAACCTATTTTCACCGTGTCCTACACCGGTTACAAGGAGGGGGCGCTGACGGTCCGCTGGGCGTTTCCGCGCCAGCGGAATCTGATTATTACGCGAAGCGGCAAACTGCTCTCCAACAGCAGGGCGGACTGGCGGGTCCGTGTGACGACGGACAAATCGACCCAGCTGGTTCCCCAGAACTTTTACGGCGCCCACGGAGAAGAGCTGGCTCTGCCGCCCCTCTGACGGAACTTCCGCTTATTGCAGGAGATCGGCATACGGAACTTTGACGAGGAAGAACTCTGTGATGCAGTCGATCGCCAGATAGAGCAATTCTTTTTCATCGTCCGCAAAGCCGTGCGGATAGGCGACCTGCGGATAGGGATATTGTGTTGTCCAGCCGGCGTCGGGCCCGGGAAGACTGGTCAGTTCCGCCAGAGGCAGTTTCAGCCGCCAGGATCTGCAGAGATCGTCACTGACCCACATTTCCAGTTTTGAACGCTGAACTTTTCCGTTCGGACAGATGTTATTGATCAGTACAATCCTGTCACGAACCTTGTAAATCACGAATTTTGTATCGGCATTGGGGATTGAACTGTCCACGACTGGTGTCCATGTGCATCCGCCGTCGAAACTTTCGGTTTTCTTCAGAAAGGCTCCATGACGCATGAACATGAGAATATGTCCGTTTTCCAGCTCGACCGCTTCCGGTTCCCAAAGCAGGCCGCCGTCCACTTTGTGATAACCGTGAAGAGAGAAGGTTTTTCCATGATCGGTGGAACGCAGAACGCCGCTGGCGAAAAGCCATTTGTCTGTGGCGATGCGTGCAACGCGATTGACGCTGTCCCAGTCCCCGTTAATCTCCTGCCAGTAAACCGGGGCGAGCAATGTGCCGTCGGAAAGTTTCTTGCATTGACGGACGACAACATTTGCCGGAACACCGCGGATGTTTTCCGGCGGTGTCCAGGTTCTCCCGCTGTCGTCGGTGTAGGATATGAACGTGTTCATATCCTTGAACATGGTTGCGAAATCATAACTTTGAAACACACAGAAGGGACGTGGGGTGTCGGTAAAAATTTCTGTTCCCCATGTGCTTCGGATCGGATGCTGAAAAGGCACTTGCGGTTTGCTCCATGTCGCGCCGTCGTCCTCGCTGCGAATAAGGGCCGCGACATTGGATGGGTCCGGCTCGCACGGGCCGCCCGTGTAAATAAAAGAGATCAGCGATCCGTCCGGCATTCGGCGTAGGGTCGGTTCCCGGCCGAAGGTGAAATGGTCATCCGGGAGGAACATTGTGGTTGCTTCATAGGCGAAAACAGCGTTTTTTCTGCTTTTCATCAGAGTGCTCCTTTTTAGAAATTCATATTTGGATTTTTTTAATTATATGCTATTTTAAGGAGAATGACAATTTTATGAAACGATATTTTTTTTAAGAATTCGACAATCATGAGTTCTTGTTACGACAATGAGCGGAAAATCATTCCGCATGCGGAGTTATCTGAGAAAACGGTGGAGCTTCTGCGCTATATCATGCTTCATTTCCGTCCGATCGTCCTTGGTGTTACTTATTGGAATTGTTTCCGTCCCTGGCATGTTCCCCGGCGGCGGATCTGCGATAATTTCATGCTTTTCGTGGAAGACGGACTTCTTTCTGTCACTGTCAGTGGCAGACACCGGATCCTCAGACGTGGAGAATGTGTGTTTGTGCCTGAATTTGAGCCGCATGCGTATGGATTTGCAGACGGATGCGATAGCGCATCGCATTTTATCATGCACGCGCTTTGCGAAAATATCGCGATTACCAATCCATTCCGCTGTTTTGACTCGCCGTTTCTGGCTCTTCCCGCATCGGACTGGTTCCTGAATGAATTGAAAGGGATAGTGGCTTTGCGGGCGCATGATGAGAGAGCCGCCTTTGCCGCGTCCGGCATGCTGCTGCGGATGTTTTTTGCAACGATGGCCCGGCAGGGACGCTGGGAAATGATGGAGGAGACTTATCCGGATTCCCGCATGGCCGCCGCTCTGCATTTCATCAACACGAATTTCAAAAACAATATCGCGATGCAGGATATTGCTGATTTCATCCATCTGAAGGAGGTGCGTTTTCGGGTGCTGTTCCGCAGACAGTTCGGGCTTTCCCCGTCGGAATATCTGATGCGGACGCGTCTGCTTCATGCGTGCCGTCTTCTGGCGCGTTACGCCATGCCGCTGCGCGAGGTTGCGGCGGATTCCGGATTTTTTTCCGAGAGTTACTTCTGCACTTCTTTCCGAAGAATGTTTCTCATGACACCCGGGGAATACCGGAGAATGATTGCCTCCGGTTAGGCATTACCTTCATTCCATACGGAGCGAGCGGTATTTCTGAGGCGGAATCCGGAAATGTTTTTTGAACTGGCGGCAGAAGTAATTGCTGTCGGAAAAACCGGTTCTGTCGGCGATTTCCCCGATGGAGAGATCCGTATTGAGCAGAAGCATGGCACCCTTTTTCAAGCGGAGAATGATCAGGTATTCATTCGGGGCATAACCCGTAAAACGTCTGAACATCCGTGTCAGCGAGCTTTCCGAGACCCCGATGGAGCGAGCCATTTCCGGCCGTGTCCAGTGTTTTTCCGAGTGCTCCGAGAGACGGTTGATGAGTTCGGAAAGCGCGGCGGACGAATTTTTTCCCGGGGGAAGACGGTGACGGGTGATACAGCGCCCGAGGAATACGGTGAGAAGCACAAAATGGGCCGCCATGGCGAGAGGGTGGTATTCGGCGTTGTGTTCCTGTTCCGTTTCGATGTCGCGGAGAATTTTCATGACTTCGGCGAGTTCGCCCTTTTCCAGATGGAGGAGATTGCGGCTGCGCACTTCCGGTTCGAGTCGGAAGAGCGAGCCGATTGCCGGATAACGGCAGAAGGCCTGAAGCGGGTTGTTGAGTTCGCGCGGATCGAACATGATATTGCAGAGGGCGAGATCGTGGAGATTGGTGTAACCGTGGACGGTGCGGCTGCGGATCAGGAAGACGTCGCCTGCTTCAATTGTGCGATTTTCTCCATAGATCACGTGTTCTCCGCGACCGCGGAAGACGATGACCAGCTCGGAAAAGTCGTGTTCATGGAGCTGATATTCCTCCTGGGGATCCCGCCTGATCAAACGGAGGGGAAGACGTTTGTCCGCAAGATATTCCGATTTGAAAAGCCGTCCGGGCATTGAAGGGTTATCCTTTTTTCCGTATTTGACACAATCATACTATAAAAAGAATGTTTTGTCAAGGCGGAATGCTGTTTTGCGGGATATTTTTATAGAAAAATGGAAAAATGCGTTGCATTTTTCCCGGGGTCAAGGGTCTTTGACCCTTGCGCAGCTTCGCGCGCAAATTTAATTTCGTGCTTCGCACGACCAGCTTGCGCAGCTGGACCGCGGCAGGACTGAGAGTCCTGCACGAATCATAATTTGCGTTGCAAATTATTTTTTTTGATTGCGCAGTTTCGCGCGCAAATTTAAATTTAATTTTAAATTCGGGAGGTCGTCATGACAGCAAAAACAGTGGAACAACGTTATCTCTCCGCAAAAGCACAATATGCGGAACTGGGCGTCGATACCGACGCGGCATTGAAGGCACTGGAGAAAATTCCGATTTCCCTCCATTGCTGGCAGGGAGACGATGTCGCCGGATTTGAACCGGATGCCGGCGGCGCTTCCGGCGGGATTCTCTCCACAGGGAATTATCCCGGCCGCGCCCGGAATGTCAAGGAGCTCCGCGCCGATCTGACCAAGGCATTCTCCCTGATCCCCGGCGCAAAACGATTGAATCTCCATGCCATCTACCTGGATTCCAGACGAGCTGTCGCACGCAACAAAATCACACCCGCCCACTTCCAGAGCTGGATCGACTGGGCGAGGGAACAGAAGGCGGGACTCGATTTCAACCCGACCTATTTCGGACATCCGAAAGCCGCAACCAACCTGACTCTTTCCAGCCCTGACGCGGGGATTCGCGAATACTGGATCGAACACGGCATCGCCTGCCGCCAGATCGCGGCGGAAATGGGCAAACAGCTCCGGACTCCCTGCATCATGAACACCTGGATTCCCGACGGATTCAAGGACATCACCGTGGACCGCGCCGGAGCCCGGGCCCGACTCGAAGAGTCGCTGGACCGTATTTTTTCCGTGAAAATCCCAGCAAAATACATGCGCGATGCTGTGGAATCGAAACTCTTCGGCATCGGTGTGGAATCCTGCACCGTAGGTTCGAACGAGTTCTATCTCGGATATGCCGTGAAGAACAAACTCATGCTCTGCCTCGATTCCGGCCACTTCCATCCGACCGAAGTCATCAGTGACAAAATCAGCGCCGTTCTGCGTTTCCTGGATGAAATTCTCCTGCATGTCAGCCGTCCCGTCCGCTGGGATTCCGACCATGTGGTGCTTTTCGATGACGAACTGCGCGCGATCGCCCAGGAGATCGTCCGCAACGGTGCGGAACGTGTCCATATCGGACTGGATTATTTCGACGCCACGATCAACCGTCTTGAAGCGTGGATCATCGGGACACGGAACATGCAGAAGGCTCTTCTGAGCGCGCTTCTGGAACCGGCGGCGGAACTGACCGAACTGGAACGCTCCTTCCGCAACGGACGCAAGCTCGCGTTGCTGGAAGAACTCAAGATGATGCCGCTCGGCGCGGTTTATGATTACTTCTGTCTCACGCAGAATGTGCCCGTTGCGGCGGATTACATTGCCGAGGTGGAAGCCTACGAAAAGAAGGTGCAGCTCAAGCGCGCCTGATTGGAAAATGCTTTCCTTGTGCGGGATTTTCCCGCATGAGGATTGCGCTGTCCCTGCAATTCAGGAACGAGTCCGCTGTGCCGCCGGAATCCCCGGCAGGAATGCGTGTTCCGCTCCGGGGCGGTTCATCTCCTTTTCAGGAACGGAAGGAATATTCGCATCCGCAGAAATTCTGGCGGTAGAAACCGAATTGTTTTGAAAGTTCAATGGAGCGCTTGAAGCCGTCTTTTTTCTTGAAGTCCCAGGGCTCGAATCCTTCAAACTGTCCGCCGACTGCGAAAATCTGCCGTGAGTTCTTGTGCGGACTGACGGTCAGCGTCGTGGCAAAATTGAGATTCCTTTCCTTTGCCGCAGCGGCTGCCCTTCCGAGGGAATAAGCGAAACAGGCTCCGCAGCGGAGGCCGCCCTCGGGGCAGGCGGCGAAATTTTCCACAGCGGAGACGGCGCGGCGCCATGCCTCATGGTCGTATTCATCCACAAGAAGTTCCAGCGAATGAATCTCAGCCAGACGGCGCACATGAAAGAGCCGTTTTTCAAATTCCTCCGGAGTCAGGATATTGGAATTGGAGAAAAACAGCACTGGGGTCCGCTTTTCCGCAAGCAGGCGTTCCACGCATGCCGAAGCGCAGGGCGCGCAGCAGACGTGAAGCAGCAAATTCTTTCGGGAAATCTCTGTTTGCATGGGGATCACGCCTCGGGAATTTCAGGAGGGCAGCACGCCGTCGAAGGGGGCGGTGTCTTCGGGGGTGATCGGCGCATAAGGGCCTTTTTTGACTTCAAATGCGACCGTTCCGGATTCCCTGCTGACAAAGTTGTGCCAGACGCCTTCGGGGATTTCAATCAATGGGATCCCCACGCCGGGAGTCATGCGGTATTCTCCGATGATGGTGCCGCTGTCATCGTAAATGTAGGTGTCGATGACACCTTTCAGCACAAAGAGAAGCTCCCACTTGCCCCTGTGCCGATGCGGATGAATGACCGTATCCGGCTCGGCCGCGATGCAGAGCCGTTGAATGCCTTCCTCCAGACTTTCATGCAGATTGAAATGAGAGCGTTTCCGGGGAGAAGCCTTGGCGAGAATCGTCAGTTCCGCCATTTTTTCTGTGTCAATGATTTTCATGTTCGATCCTTTCTGCGGGGCTCCTGAAAATACACTGCAGAGAAGCGTTTGTCAAGGCTTTTTTCTTTCTGTTCTGAAAAAGAAAAAACCGCACACCCTCCGAACGGCGGCATGCGGTTTGTGAAGAGACAAGCATCACTCCGTTTCGACCAGAATCAGAAGCGTTGCCGAGGCATAGTTTGCTGCTGATTTCGTAAAGGTGTAATCCGGATGCCCCTTGGGACTGGTTCCGATTCCGACATCCGGGGTCCGGGAGCGGAAGTTGTTCATGGCGAAGACGGTCTGCTTCAGGCGGTAGTTGTGCAGCTGGAAGGAGCCGTAGCCGTCGTTCAGAGAGGTGCCCGTGTCTCCGAAGTCAAAGACCTGATCGGAGGCGCCCGGAACTTTCGCCGTATTTTTCTGCGTGTAATTTCCGCTCCAGAATTCGATGTTTCCGTCTTCAAACTTTCCGCTTGTCAGACCGGGAACATTGCTCTTGACGTAAAGATTTTTCACGATCTGCTGGAAGAAAATTTTTCCCGCCGCGGTCGGGAGCGCAAGTTTTGCGATCTCCTGCGTGAAGGGATCGACCGTGGCAAAGACGTAAGTTTCGCTTCCGTTTTTCGCGATCAGATGCATGAAATAGCCGATGGATCTGATCTTTTTCCCCGCAAGAGATTTGCTGTTGTCCTGGCGGTAGGCGGGAAGACCGCCTTCGCAGATCTGTTTTGCATTGATCGCGTAGGCCACTTCCATGTTTTTCGCTTCGGGAGCAAGACGGTCGAGCGCGGTCCGGACGGGAATCGGCACGGAGGCGCGGAAGGCGCCCGCCGGAAGATTGTTCTCATTCACCAGATTGGTGGTGACGTTGTGGTTCCATGCGTAGCGGACCATGTAGGGGACGCTCACTTTGGGGCTGGAAAGAATGGCCTGATTGTTTTTGAGCTCCACGTCGGCGGGATGATAAACGCAGTCCAGACCAGCGATTTCAAAATATTTTGCGCTTTTTCCGTCTCTGGTCTTGAGTTCCTTTGCATTGCGGAAGGTGACGATCGCTTTCCCGTTCTCAATTTTGAGATTTTCAAAGAAGGGGGAATCCGCGACAAGTTCCTTCTGTCCGTAGGTGTGCTTGAGCGCGAGCAGGGCCAGACGCGCGCCGACGTCATGTTTGTTGCGCGGATGGATGTCGCGGAAATTGCCGATGTCGTTGATGACGGCCATTGCGGCGTTCGGATCTTCGTCGGCAAAAGCCTGCTGCGCCTCCCAGATTACGGGGAGGCGGTGGGGATTTCCGTAGTTGTAAGGTGCAAGCTGGACGAAATAGAACGGCATGTCCGGCTTGTTGAATTCCTTCCGCCAGGAGGCGACGAGCGCTTTCATCTTGTCCTTGTAGAGTGCGCCGTCTCCGACATTGGCACAGCCTTGATACCAGATCGCGCCTTTGAAGGCCAGATTGAGCAGCGGATGGATCATCGTATTGAACAGAACGACCGGCTGCTGCTGATTGACATAGCGCAGGCCTGCGGGCATCTGCGGCAGATCGGGGAGCGCTTCGCCTGCTTTCTCAGCCTTTTTGGCTTCCTCAACCCATTTTTCCATATCCGCGATCGCTTTCCTGTAGGCAGCTGCACTCTGCGGAGTGCCCGGGACATTTGCCAGAAGAGTGTTGTAGGTGCTTTTCAGCGAGGGCTGGGTGGAGAATCCATAGGTGCTGGTCCAGGGTTCGATCCGGGTGCCGCCCCAGTTGACGGAGATGAGGCCGATCGGAATATTCAGTTTCTGATTGAGTTCGCGTCCGAAGAAGTAGCCGACGGCCGAGAAACTGCCGACGGTATTCGGCGCGCAGACGCTCCAGGTTTTGCCGGGGATGTTCTCCTGCGGTTTCATGGAGGCGCGGTAGAGACGGCCGTCGAACAGGCGGATTGCGGGGTGATCGGCTTTCTTCTGTTCCTGTGGGCCGTTTTCCGCCCTGGCAAGCGTCCATTCCATATTGGACTGTCCGGAGCAGATCCAGATGTCGCCCACCACGACATTCGGGAAGGTCAGGAGATTTTTCCCTTTTACGGTCAGCGTATCGCCTTTGGAATCCGCTTTCATCGGATCAAGTGTGACCATCCAGCGTCCGTCTTTTGCCGTGGTCCTGCCGGTCTGTCCCTTGAAACTGACCGTGATTTCCTCTCCGTCATCCGCCCATCCCCAGAGATTGACTTTTGCGTCGCGCTGGAGAACCATGTTGCCGCTGAAAAAGTCCGGCATCGTGACATTCGCTTTGACGGTTCCGCAGCACAGGAACGCTGCTGCGGCGAGAAGGAGTCCTGTCCATTTCATAAAACGTGTCCCCTGTTCGTGTGTTATGATTGTTGTTTCCGTTTCCGCTGGATTAACGGATGATTTCCTGCATGACGGGAAATCCTCTTTGATTTCATGGATAAAATAACTCCCCATGCCGAAATAACAAGTGTTTTTAAGCATAGTTGCATAAATTTCTATATCAATAGATTCCAGATACCCAGCCCGACATTGAGAGGCGTTGCCAAGCGTCCGTTGATTCTTGCCGACATGACTTTTCTGACGCGGCTCAGAAGCTCAGAAATTCCGCCGTTGAT
>CASEFP010000104.1 GCA_949287225.1 uncultured Lentisphaeria bacterium | reverse complement strand
TTACGATTATCAGGAATATTACGCGACGGGGCTGGATCGTCTGTTTCGGGAGAAGAGACGCAAGATCGTCATTCTGGTATCCCCGGCATTTACCATTGACGAGGCGATCAGAGCTGCGGTAAAGGAGCAGTGTGCCCTTCACTCCGTTCCGGAAGAGCGGGTTCTGATTCTGAAAGACACGCCCGAGATGCTGGCGGAGCAGCTGGAAGAGATGCTTCAGGCCGGCCGCCGTTTCGATGGCGTCATCGGCAACCACGCCATTCTGCCCTCCTATGAAATCCTCGACCGGTATCTCGACCTTGAGCAGGAGTGCCGGGTCATCAACTCGGAATTCAACATTTACGATGAGATGAAATATACCGGATACGCCATCAATTTCGATTGGGGGAAAGTCGTTCCGGGTATGATCGACGATCTTCTGCTTCAGACGGACTCGCAGGATGTTCCGGTAAAAAATCAGACGATCGGACTGTACTTCACGTTCTATAAAAATGGAACGCAGGTGTTCTCTGAGAAAAACTAAAGGAGGCGATGCAGAGATGAAAAGGAGAATCCGATTTACGTTGATAGAGCTCTTGATCGTAATTGCGATCATTGCGATTCTGGCGAGTTTACTGCTGCCCTCCCTCAACCGGGCACGGGAATCGGCCAAGACAATCAAATGTGCGGCAAACCTCAAGCAATTCAACACGGGCAGTGCGATGTATGCGGATTACAGCAAGGGCTATTGCGTCCCGCTCAGAACCAGACTTGGCACAACCGGCCACACCTGGCCGACCAACTTTCTGTTTATCAAACTGGTGGGGATCGCCGAAAAAGAGGATCCTGAAAACCCTACGGCAGTCGAAAGCGCTACCCTGCCGAACACCGGACTTCTCTGCCCGCTGGCAACCGTCGCGCAGGAGAAGAGACAAATACAGTACTCCTACGCCATGCAGTCAACCGGCTTTGACGACGACAGTTCCGTCGGCAACATCTGGGGGAACAATGTGTGCGCCTCCTACGTCCTGTCAAAAATTCATCGTCCGGCGGATAAATTTCTGTTCATGGAAGGCGTCAACTGGCTCGTCCAATATAACCAGGCTAACCCGGCCGGCAGCACCGGGTACTGGAACATCGGAGAATCCTACACCTCCGATGTGTTCGTCGCCTACAGACACGACAGTCTACAGGCCTGCAACATCGGTTTTTTCGACGGCCATGTGGCCAAGAGACAGTGGCAGGCAGTCTATGGAAACGATCCCGTCAGTTGGAAAAATGCCGTTTATTGGAACTGGAGGCCCTACCTCAACAAATGATCCTCAACAGGAACCCGCGTTCAAGCCGGGGGAAAACATCCCCCTCCCTTTTTTCCGCCAGACATCACCGGAATACAATTAAGGATATAAGATGAATTGCTCTTCACAAATCAAGCGATGCGGCATCGGCATGCTGCTCGGCAGCGCTCTGGTTTCCGGCGCCATGGAACAGGTCTGGACCTACACCTCCGGAACGCTGCCGGAGGCATGGAACGGGGTACAGCTCCAGCTGGATAAAACGGTCCAGACGCCGGCAGGAGCCCCCGCACTGAAAGTTTCCAGCAGTTACAATGCGTCGGAATTACGCTGGCCCCCGTTCCTTCTCTTTCCGTCGCGGGGTGAACATGTGGTACCGGGAGCCCGGGTGACAATCCGCTTCTGCGCAAAAGCGAGCCGTCCACAGAAAATTCGACTGATCTGTTGTGCACATGCACCGCTGTCCGACCGCTATGCGGAGACAAAGGATTTCCCGCTCACCACGCAGTGGCGGGAGATCGTCTACCAGAGCAGCTTTTACGACCGGAATCCGGAGCCGCTGGTAAATATTCCTCGGCTGGGCCTGCCCGCCGTCAACCGGGAAGACCGGATCTGGCTGGGGCCCGTGACCGTCGAAATCAGCCCCGGACAGCCGGTTGCGAAAAAGAAAGTTCGCCTTGCCGTCACACAGCCCGGTCAATGGGCTCCCATTGCGACCAGTGATCTCTATGTGAAGCCGAAAAGCGCTCTGGATTTTTCCGGCTTCGTCGACCGAGCCCCGGCGGGAAGCTTCGGCCGGCTGAAAGTCAACAACCGGGGGCAATTGTACTTTGAGAAGAAACCGGAGGAACCGGTCCGTTTTCTCGCTGCGCAGCTGATCCCCAACTGGCTTCCCGCAATGGAAAAAAAAGAGATCGAAGAATATGCAGCAGCAGTGGCAAGACAGGGGTACAATCTGGTACGTCTGCATTTCATCGATCAGGTTCTGCAGTGCACCTCCCGGGGGGCGGCTCTTAAAGCAGCCGGAACAACCGAACGTTACCGGCTGCCGGAAACGGAAGGGCAAATTCACTTTGATCCGGTGGCGCTCGACCGTTTCGATTATCTGATCGCGCAACTCCGCAGGAACGGCGTCTATGTCAACCTGGATGCCATGACATCGTATATCGGTTACGACGGCGGCAAGCTCTCCAATCCGGTGAGAACAGGCGGTTATTCCACCAAGGTGCAGATGTTCGTCAACCCGATGTTCCGCAAAAACTGGGCGGCCGGAGTCTCCAGACTGTTCCATCATGTGAATCCTTATACGGGGCTGAAATTGAAGGATGATCCGGCGCTGGTTCTGGTGTGTTTCCTGAATGAGCAGGACATCCTGTTGGAATCCAGAGACTACAGTATCGAATTCAAACCGGTGTGGATCGATTTTCTGAAACGGAAATACGGTTCTTTTCAACAGCTCCACAAAGCATGGAATGGCATTTGCGGGCAAACAAAAATTCCGGAAAACGGCAGTTTCGACGACATTCCCGGCATTACCTACAAAACCGCCTCCGGCAAAAGCCGGGCAGGACAGGATATGATGGAATGCGTCGGGGCAATGGAGCAGGAGATGACCGATTTCTTTCTTGAAACAATCCGGGAAATCGGATATCCCGGGCTGGTCACCAACTGGAATATGCGCACACACATCGTCTCGGTGCCCGCCCGTGCCAAACTGCCGGCTGTCAGCATGAACGGCTATCACGCTCACCCGCAGAAAGGAATTTATACCAGAGGCACCGAGGTAAATCCTGCCAGTTCCGTCCGGTCAGTCGGAACCAGCTTCAAGCATCAGGCGGTGGCCCGTTTCATCGACCGCCCCTTCTTCAACACGGAGTTCGGATTCTGTTTCTGGAATCCCTACCGGCATGAGCAGGGCCTTGTCTTCGGCGCCGGAGCCGCGCTGCAGGGCTGGAGCTCAATTACCTGTCATAGCGAGCAGGTGACAAAACACGGCAGACATATGGTTCCCTTTGCGGCCGGGAGCGATCCGGTCATCCGGGCGGCGGAAGCGGTGGAAGCGCTGGCGTTTCTGCGCGGCGACGTCAAAACGTCCAATCATCTGGTTGAAATTCCGCTCGACGACGCCTTCATTTTCCAGGGAGGACGGGCATTGCGCGGCATCAGCGATCAGCTCTCCCGCCTCTGGGTGCTGACCGGAGTGGGAATCAGTTACGGCCCGAACCGGGCCGACGTCCGCCCCGATCTGGTCGTTTATCCGGGCAGGACCTCCCGGCTCGGCGGCAGTGATCTTTTCACCAGCGTGGAAAACAGCGTAAGTACCGATCAGCTTGCGCCGGTCGTTCAGGAGTTGCGGAACAAAGGAATCCTCAACCGGCAGAACCGTACCAATCTCAAACGCGGCATTTACCAGAGCGACACGGGGGAGATCGTTCTCTCGACGACGGGGGAACTTACCGTAATTGCGCCCCGGCTGGTCGGAGTCACGGTCAAGAAGGACCGGAAAATCCATCTCGGTCCTGTCACGCTCGAATCCTGTTCGATCCCCGCCGCGTTTACCGTAGCCTCGCTCCAGAAGGAGAAATCGATCCAGGAATCCGGAAGACTGCTGCTGATCCTGGCGACCGACGCCATCAACAACAATATGCAGTTCAAGGATTCCGGACGGAAGACGCTGGAGAACATCGGCACACTTCCCGTGCTTCTGCGTACCGGAAAACTCTCCCTCTCCCTCCGAAATGTCACCCCGGGAGTTCCCAGACTCTACGCTCTCGCACTGAACGGAGAGCGCCAGGAGGAGATCCCGGTCGAACGGGAATCCGGCCTCTTGAAGATCACGATCGATACCGCAAAACTGCGGGAACCGACTCCCTTTTTCGAATTGGTCTTTGAGCGTCAGCCGTCAATAGAGAAACTGCCATGAATTTTTCACTGCGACAGAAGGGGTGCTGGTCGATGTCGCCAATCAGGAGATGCACGCCGTTATTCCCCGTCTGAAGATGCAGGTCGTCAAGCAGAAGAATAAATCATTTGAACTTGTTGAGAAATCATGTAAATACGGGGCTGCATCAGACTGATCGCAGACATTTGAAAAAGCGATTTGATCTTATGCCGGGAAATGGATTTTTCCCGTCCGGGAGATATATTAACTCCACGGGAGCCGCCAGACGTCATCTGTAGGAGAATGAAAATGGAAGTACCGTTTCAGCGGGGAGTGACGTTCGGGTTTTACGCCCGCCGGGGCGTCTATTTGTCGCCGTGGGCGAAGGAACAGATCCGGAAGATGAAACAGCTCAATGTCGAATATGTCGCATTGATCGCCACCGTCTTCCGGGAAGCGTGCGGCTCCACCCGGGAATTTCTGGATCTCGCGGAGAGTCCCGGCGAACTGGAGCTGGCCCGGATGATCGATTTCATCCACGCCGAGGGGCTGAAGGTCATGCTGCGCCCCATGCTCGAAACCCATGACGGAAACGGCAGGCTGCAGGTCTGGTTCCCCGATGACCGCGAGCGGATC
>CASEFP010000103.1 GCA_949287225.1 uncultured Lentisphaeria bacterium | reverse complement strand
TGCAGGACTGAACCAGGGAGCGATGGGCCGTTGAAAACGGCGGAAGTGAAACGGAAACAAGAGAACAGGAGATAGAACCATGATGCTGACTATTCTCGGCTGTGCGGTCGCTGTTGGACTGCTGACAAACGTGGTGAAAAAGACCATGTGATGTCCTCTGGTCTCGACTGGAGGATAAGGATCGGATTTTTCTGAGTCCGGTCCGAAAGGAAAGGATTGCTTTTAATGAGGGGAAACTCAAAACAAAGGAAAGTAAAAAAATGCTGACCTGGATTACGCTTGGCTTGGTCGCCGCAACGCTGGCGACAAACATTGCCAAAAAAAAGTAAGTTGCCGACAACTCGGCAACGAAGGAACAACATTTTCATAGAAGGAAGGTGTACCATGCCTGTGTTGCTTATTCTGATCATGGCGCTGCTTGTGGTGAATCTCATCTGCGGTCGCTGATGGGGCCCTTTTTTTCGCACATTTTGCAGAAAAGTAGCGAAGTCGGACATATTATGTCGCACCACATGATGTATAATCATGGGGGTGTAATCAATAGGAAAAGGAGACAAAACCGTAATGGAACTCATTTATATCTGCAAAGCATGCGGACGGGAAAACAAGATCGATGCGGAAGAACTGCTTGCCAGCAAGGAGCTGATCTGTCCGCAATGCCGACACAAATCCAGCCTGACCGCATCGGAGGAAACGCCGAAACGGTGGGATGCGTCGCTCAATCCCGAACAGGAACGGGCCGCCTGCTACCACGACTCGGCCAAAGCGGTACTGGTCCTTGCCGGGGCGGGATGCGGCAAAACAAAAACGCTCATTGCCCGTGCGCTTTATCTGCACCGGGAAATGCATGTTCCTGCGGAACGAATCGCACTGCTCACCTTCACACGAAAAGCCGCAAAGGAGATCTCTGAACGCCTGAATTCCGAGGTCGCGGGGATGGGCGAGCGGATGTTCGTCGGCACATTTCACCGATTCTGTCTGGATCTGATGCGCCATCACAGCGGCTACTTCGCCGAGAACGGGCTGAAACTCATTGACCGCGACGACCAGTGTGCGGTGATCCGGAAACTGCGGAATGAACTCAATATTCCGAAAAATGCGCCGGAGATTCTGGTTCCCGGAGCCGACGACATCTGCGGAGTCTTTTCCTATGTCAACAACTGCCGAATCGACGTGAAAGAATATTACAGGCTCTATCCGCCTACGCTGGAAGACACGGTGAAATATGTCGAAGAGCTTGCCGGGAGGTATTCCGAGTATAAATTTGAAAACCATCTGCTGGATTTCGACGATGTGCTTTCGATGACCGCGTTGACCTTGGAGCAGGTCTCCGACTTCCGTCGTCTGGTGCAGAACAAATACGATCACATTCTCGTGGATGAAATGCAGGACACCAGCCCCATCCAGTGGGCGATCCTGCGTCCGCTTTACCCCTCGGTCAATCTTTTTTGTGTGGGAGACGATGCCCAGAGCATCTATTCGTTCCGAGGGGCGGACTTCAAAAGCGTCCACAATTTCTGCGACCAGCTGCCCGACAGCATCATCCTGCGACTCACCGAGAATTACCGTTCCTCCCAGGAGATTCTGGATATTTCCAACATGCTTCTTCAAAATTCCCCGGTGGAATACAAGAAGGATCTTCGTGCCCACAAGGGGCCTGGGGGACGCGGTCCGGAACTTTATACCTTCCACTCCGATTTCGACGAGGCGGATTTCGTGCTGCGGTCCGTCCGGCGAAAACTGAGGGACGGGATCTCTCCCGGCGAGATCATGCTGATGTTTCGAAGCGCAACGCAGGCGCGGGTCATCGAATATACCCTCAGGACTGCCGGAATCCCGTACCGTTTCATCGGCGGCATGAGTTTTCTCCAGTCCAGCCATATCAAAGATGTGATCTCCGCGCTGGAGGCACTGACGAGTTTTCACTATGAACTGGCCTGGCATCGTTTCCTGTGCCTGCACCGGAAACTCGGCGACAAGACCAGTCTCAAATTCTTTCAGGCGGTTCAGAATGCGCCCGATCATCTCACGGGATTGCGGGTGATGGCAGACAATCTGAGTCTGAAATATCCGGAACTTTCGGAATTTCTGCAAACCTTCGATCCGAACCGTCCTCCGGCAAGTCTGCTGACCGATATCGTCACATATTTCGAACAGACGAAACTGCTGGAGGAAAAATACGAAAACTGGGACGACCGCAAAAAGGATCTACAGGTGCTGACTCGGATCGCGGGGAAGTATTCGGAAACGGACCGTTTCCTGGAAGCATTCAAGCTGGACCCGGATACGGAGGTTCTGGAGCATGACCGGGATGCGGAGAATAAGCTGACCCTCATCACGGTTCACAGCGCCAAAGGAACGGAAAGCGACTACTGTTACCTCATCCGGGTGCAGAACGGTGTTTTTCCGCACATCAAGGCGCTGAGCGACGAGGAGCTTGAGGAGGAGCGTCGGGTGCTGTACGTTGCCATGACCCGCGCCCGGAAACAACTGATCTTGACGAGAACCACGACCGAAAGCGACAAGTTCCTGACCGAAGCAATGGTGCGGAAAATGGAACGCTGGGCACAGGCGAAAGGATGGTAAAAATGGCAAAAAACAAAAATACCGGAGCAATCTCCATTGATGAACTCAAAGACCTTCTGCGGGACAATCTGAATGCGCTCTGGGAGAACGATCCCGCGCTGCACACGAAACATGCGGATGCGAGCATGATGATCCCGCCGGTCATGGTCTGGGGCGCGCCGGGGGTGGGGAAATCCACCGCCGTGCGGGAACTGACCAAGGAGCTGGGCATCGGCTTCATCGACGTCCGTCTTGCCCAGCGGGAACCCGTGGATATGCGCGGGTTGCCCGTTCCGGATGAAAAAGAAAACTCGGTCAAGTGGCTGGTTTCCGGCGAGTGGCCGCGCGAACCGAAGAGCCGTGGTATTATCATGTTCGACGAACTGACCGCCGCCGACAAGACGCTGCAGGTGGCGGCATACGAATTCATCTTGGACCGCCGGCTCGGTTCGCTCTACTCCGTGCCGCCCGGCTGGTACATTATGGCGGCGGGCAACCGGACGGAGGACCGGGCGGTCGCGTGCGCCATGTCCAGCGCGCTGGCGAACCGTTTTCTGCATGTGGAGGTGGCGGCGGAAGCGAACAGTTTTCTTGCATGGGCAAAGGAGAACAGCATCCATCCGGCCGTCATCAATTTCATCAAGATCCGTCCGCAGCTGCTCTTCTCGCAGGAAAACGAGGATCTGCAGCGGGGCTGGCCGAGTCCGCGAAGCTGGGAACGGGTCAGCACTATGCTCAAGATCGCCGAGAAGAACCAACGCAAAACCACGCTCAAGCATACGGTTCCGGGTCTGATCGGGATCGGCGCGGCATCCGAATTTCTCGCATTCTACAAGAACATGTTCTACATGAGCGACACCGTCGACATCGCCGAGGCGCTGGAAACGGGACGCCCCATCCCGCTGCCGCAGAAAGCCGATCTCCTGCACGCCTGCTGCGGAGCCGTGGCATATCATGTCAAGACCGCGAAGGATGAAAAAACATTTCCGGCTGTCGCGGAGAATTTTCTGAAGTTCGTGCAGAGCCTCCCCAACGATTTCGCGGCGATGATCATGAACGATGTGGAATCGGGATTGACCGGAACCAGGCGCTGGCAGCTGATCGAAAAACATCCGCTGTTCGAGACGGTCAAAAGCAAATATGCCCCGACCAACCTCTTCAACTTCTGAGGTGAACAATGAAAGCACCGCGACCGCCCAACGAGGCGGAACAGAGACTGAAAGCCGAGGTCGCCGAAATGATGGTCCGCGACCGGGCGCTGCTGGTTCAGCGTCAGCCGTTTGTCGGGCATCTGGCGATGCATCTCGATCTGGTTCCGGTCATCGACAGCCGCATGACGACAGCCTGTACGGACGGGACGCGCATGTTCATGGATGCGGAATTCTACCGCCGCATGGATGAGGAGGAGCGGCTGGGCGTGATCGGCCACGAGGTTTGGCATTGCGCGCTGCGTCATTTCCAGCGCAAGGGAGAACGCGACCGGCAGAAATTCAACTTCGCCAGCGACGTTGAGGTCGATCTTCTGCTTCATCAGGCGGGGTTCAAGGTGGAGATCCTGCCGTATGACCAGAGCTGGATCGGGAAATCCGCAGAACAGATTTACGACCTGATGTATCCCGGCATGGAACGGTTCCAGAAGGACGATACCCACATTTACCCGGAGGACCTGCCGGAAAAAAAGGGAAACGGCGGCGTTCCCGATGCAGGAAAGAAAAAACAGGGGGAAAGCGAAGACTGCGAGCAGGACGGAAACGAAACCGATGATGCCGAGAACGGCGAAGACGGCGAAGGAAATGCCCAAGGAAATGGTCAGGGGAATGACAACGGAAACGGCGAAGGAAGCTGCGCGGGAGGCGTGGGATCGGGAACCGGACCGGGTTCGCTGACGCAGTTGCCGAGAGTCGCACATGACGGTGTGATCGACCCCGATTTCCTGCCGGAGTTTTCACCCGATCTGGCCGACGACTGGAAAGACAACTTAAAAAATGCCGTTCGGCAGGAAATGAAACGCGGAAGCAAAGGCATCGGCAATATGCCGGGCAATATCGAAGATTTGATCAAAGAGGAAGACCGGACTGCTACCGTAGACTGGAAAAGGGTCCTGTTGGATTACGTGACGCAGATCTTCGGAGGAGAGCGTCAGTGGCTGCCTCCGGCGAGACGCTATGTGTGGAAAAAACTTTATCTGCCCAGCCGCGCCCGGAAGAAAACCATTGAGATCGTGCTCGCCGTCGACACCAGCGGGAGCACGACGGAAGACCTGCCGGATTTTCTGGCGGAACTGCGGGGCATGGCAAATGCGTTCGGAGAATACAAACTTACCATCATCCAATGCGACATCAAAATCCATTCCGTCATGGAATTTTCCAACGAAGATCCTCTGCCGGAAGAGGGACTGTGCTTTCAAGGCTTCGGGGGGACGAGTTTTCTGGAACCGTTCAAATATGTGGAAAATAAACTGACGGAACCGCCGACCGTTTTCATCTACCTCACGGACGGCTTCGGCGAGGCTCCGAAAAAGACCCCTGACTACCCCGTGATCTGGTGTCTGACCGGACAAGGCAGCAAACCGGCGAAATGGGGAATGGAAGTAAAGATTGAGCGAAGATGACGGCAAATGCGAAAACAAAAACATACTTACAAAGGAGATGGTATGATAAATAGCTGACGTTCGCGGTTTCTGCTTGCGGCGTGTAACTTATGGCGATTAACTTACACGTATGGAAGCGGACAGGTTGCAGACTGAATATTTATTTGAGGCGCCTCCGAAAAGAGGATGCCCCCGGAAAGGAGATTAGGTTGTGTCGTCAATAGATTTGTGCTATATTATGCAAACGTCAAAAAAGGATATAGGGAAAATGGCGAATGCATACGAACGACATGATATATCGGATGAATCTTGGGCTAAAATCGAATTTTTGCTACCGGGGCG
>CASEFP010000102.1 GCA_949287225.1 uncultured Lentisphaeria bacterium | reverse complement strand
GTCCGGAAACGGCCCGACAGGGGTGTTCTGGCGCGTCTGTGGGAGTTCCCGAACGTCGAGGGGGAGCTGGACGGAAAAGCGCTGCTGGAACAGGCCGGACAATGGAATCTGCGTGTCCGGAGCGTGGAACGGAGCGTATGCGCCAGACACATTTTCACCCATCTGGAGTGGAAGATGTCCGGCTGGAAGATCGTCTGCGAAGAGCCCGTTCCCCTCTTCCGGTGGGTGACGGAAAGGGAGCTCCGGGAGGAACTTTCGCTGCCCTCGGCATGGAAGGCGTTTGCGTTTGCCGCCTTCCCGGAAGAGAACTCTTAATTGACAAGAAACGTTCCGCCGCGCCACTCCTTTTCCTGCACGCTGAAGAGCTCCGTGCAGCGGCCCGTTGATTCGAAGGCGGCCTTGACGGAAGGATATTCCGCGTCGAGAATCCCGGCGAGAATAAGATGGGTGCCCTCCTTGCAGAACGAGAGGAGTTTCTCCTTCCCCGCGAGCAGGGCGGAAGACAGAATGTTCGCGGCGACAATGTCATAGCGGATCGTGCTCTCATACTCCATCAGCGACGCGGCGGCAAGAGAGAGCGCCTCGTCCGGAATGCCGTTCTTGCGCGCATTCTCCCTTGCGACGGCGACGGTGTCCGGGTCAATGTCGAACGCGTCGACGCGCGTGCAGCCGAGCTTCGAGGCGGCGATCGCAAGAATGCCCGAACCGGAACCGGCGTCCAGCATCGCGATTTCCTTCTGAGAGCGCGCGCGGCGTTCCGCGACGAAACGGTCGATGGCTCCCAGACAGGATTTTGTTGTCGCATGCTGTCCGGTTCCGAAGCTCATGCCGGGATCCAGCTGAATGACGACCTGTCCGGGCTGCGCCTCGAAATGCTCCCATGACGGGACTACCGCCAGTGTCGGCGAGATGACAATGGGTTTGAAATGGATTTTCCAGGATTCCGCCCAGTCCTCTTTTTTGAGTTTTGTGCAGGCAAAATCGGTGAAATGAATGCCGAACGACTGGAACTCGGAATCTTTTTCTTTCAGAGTTTTCATCGCAAGTTCCGCGTCCGCCGCGGTCGAAAAATAGAGCGTATGGCGGACCTCCCGGGTCTCCTCGTCCTTCCACGAGCTGAAATCGTATCCGAGCGCATAAAGAAGTTCCGGCGAAGCGTCCTTGAATTCGGAACGGTCCGTCATGACGCAGCAGTAAAGAATCTCGTTCATTGTCATGCCTTTTTCTGTTGGTTGAGCGGAATAGCTTACATGGTCAACGCGCTTCTGTCAAGAAAAAAAGCGATTTTTCTCCGAAATGACTTGCTTTTTGGAAAGAGCTGATTATATTTCTTCCCATGCCTTTAACGGCAGACCTGATACGGCGTGGTGCTCGAACGGCTAAGGGAGCGGTTTGCAAAACCGTATGTAGTGGGTTCAACTCCCACCCACGCCTCCATTTTTACACTCAAATCAAGATTTTTCTAAACCTTTTGAGTTGCCCTTCTGTATGTCATCTTGTATGTCATTTTTAAATAAAAATAGCGGGAAAAAGGATAAATAAAACCATTTCCCCGCCATTTATTCAATAAGAAGCCTTCAAATATTATTTGTAACGCCCCATTGCATCTCTGGAACGTCCACGGCGTCCATATTCTTCAATCTCGATAACCGGAAGCATATTTGCTTTACGTTTTTCCCGGTCTTCAAAGTCGATGCTTCTTGAACGGTATGAATGCCCGCCAAGAAACATTCTTGCATAACCGGAAATCGCCTCTTGCTTTGCCTGTTCTTCCAGTTCTTCAGGGTGATTTTCAGAATAGCCTTTCATTGCCATGCAAAGCTCCTCAAACTCTTTCATGGCTTCGTAAGGCTCGCATTCCGAGATTTTCTTGATCAGCGAAGCGGCTTCTTTGACAATCAGGCTTTTGATTTCCTCGTCGTCAAGTTCATGACCGAGCACTTCTCCGATTCGTTCTTTGGCTTCGTGGATTCTGTCTTCGGAAGAGTATCGGGAACGCCGTCTGGAACGGTAGGAAGAATCACGCCCGGAATCACGGTCATAATCATAATCCGGATTATATCTGAGATTTGCCGGATAGCCGCCAAGCCCGCGCTCGTTGTATTCCAAACGCCGCGCATAACCGCGCCTGGAACTGTTCTCCATGCCCAGTGACCTTGAATCGGAATAGCGTCCTCCGGAATAATGGGCGGCTTCTCCGTCGTTATGGACACCGTCTGCCATTTTCTGGACGAGGTAATTCAGCATCAGCCATGACATTTTATCCGGATCGCTGCTTTTCAGCTCTTCGATAAATGTTTCCTTATTGTATTTTTCGGGGTACATTTCATGTGTTTTTTGAGATTTCATCTCATCAGTCTTATCCATTTTTGCAAATCCTTCTTATTTTTCTTTTGATTTTCCGGGATATGTTAACGATTTCCCATAAACATTCCCATTGGGTTGAATCCTCCGCCCATCGGAGGCATCATTCCGCCCCCCATCATGCGTTGAAACATCTGCTGCATAATGCCCTGCGGGTTCTGCTGAACCTGCTGGATCATATTCACGGCTTGCGGGTCGCGCAAACGCCCGTCAAGCTGAAGAATCCAGTTTGCCACCTTCTGATCGATTCTGTTTCCGTTTTTTGCTTCGCTTTCGACGATTTCCATGGAATAGGATTTTCCATCGTCTCCGGCGATGATTTTGATCGTTGTAAACCCTTTTTCAGCCATGATTGTTTCCTCCGTTTGAATTCATATTGTTTCCGAATGCCGGAGGCATTGTAATTGCCGGGGCATAAGTTGGCGTCTGTATGAACGGCAACGCTGGAGCCGGCAGAATCGTCGATGTCTGAAACATCGGAGGGTAATATGCCTGGGGCGCTCCCTGCTGAAAAAACTGCGGTGCCTGCTGGTATTGAAACCCCTGTTGAAAAGTCTGATTTGGATTCTGACTCGTGGCTTGCTGCGGTTTTTGAAGCAGCTCTTTCAATTCGGAAAAACTGTTTTTCAGTTCACCTACTTCGCCATAGAGCTTTTGGACAGGATCCTCATCAACCACATCAGACGGCCCGGCAGGATATTTCTTCCGAATATCGGCGATTTCTTCCCGTAATGCGGCAAAATGTTTTTCATAAGCCTCATTTTCAAGGCGCATCCGTTCCTCAGGAACTTTTCCTGTCTCGCTCTTCTGTTCCACGGATTTTTCTTCCGTCGCAACAGATTCAGGATCAGGAGTTTCTTTCAGGACATCCGTGCTTTCATCGTCCGGAATCAAGATTTTTTCAGATTCTTCACTCATCATGGCTCCTTCTTTTTCTGTTTTCTGATACCATGCCCGCAGTCACAAGGATATGGAAACGGCATTTCCGAAGTGTTTTAGGAAAAGTCACCGTTTTTTCAGGATTTCCATCTGCCGGTGATTGCTTTTATCTTTTACCATCAAGGCGGAGTCCGGAATCTGCCGAACACTCGAACGATCAAAAAAACTTATAAACAGAGGTGAAAAGATTATGGATGCTGTTCCGATCTACAACGTAAATCCCGGTGCCGGAAGCTGTTTCAACGGCTGGGAAGCAATGGCGCTTTTGAACAATGGCAACAACAGAAACTACGGCTGGTGCGACGGCGGCTGGTGGTGGATTCTTCTTCTGTTCGGTTTCTTCGGATGGGGAGGCGGTTGGGGCGGAGGATATGGCCGCGGCGGATGCGGTACTTGCTGCAACTCCGGACTCGGTGCGCTTGGCTCCGATCTCGCAATCACCGACGCGACCAACATCGCTGAAATCAAAGCCGGGCTGAACTATACGGCTCAGACGCAGGTTGGGCAGACCAACCTCATGGGGCAGATCAAGGACAATATGTTCCAGGGTTTTGCCAACCTGAACAACGCTGTCACCACGGCCGCTTACCAGAACCAGCTCGGCCAGCGCGATCTCCAGGCGCAGATTGCGTCCTGCTGCTGCAACACTCAGGCAAGCATCGCGGCGGTGAACAACAACATCACGCAGCAGTTCGCCCAGCTGAACTACAACAACGCAATGCAGACCTGCGAAGTCAAGCAGGCAATTGCGGCAGAAGGCGCGGCGACTCGTGCGCTCATCAACGCGCAGTATACCCAGAACCTTGAACGCCAGCTTGCGGAATCCAAGCAGCAGCTTTTCGTTTATGAAAAGTTCGGCCGTTATGCCAATAACGGATGCTGCGGCTCGACTCCGGCTTGCGGATGTGCCTGCGCTACGGGCTGCTGATGTTTCCCGTGACTCCCTGCCTGAAAACAGGGAGTCTCTGAACTTAAATTTTAATAGGAGAATGAAAAATGGCTTGCAGACGTAATTTCTTTTGTCGCTATGCCCTTGGCGCTCCGGTTGTCGGCTCCACGAATGTCATCTATTCGATGCGGACAACCCTCTGCCGCTTGATGAATCAGGATTTGTTTATTGTAACAATTCCCGCTTCGACAACCTCAACACTTCCTCCGCAAGTGCAACTTTGCAACGGAACCGTGTTGCCGATTGTCTTTTCAAGCACGGAAGCAGCGGCACAGGCATCCGGCCTGCTTGGCCAGCGTGCCTATCTCGCCACAATCATTTGCGTGGACGGCGCGCCGACGCTGAACATTCTGAATGCAGTGAATGCCGCCGCGGCTTCCGCATGAAGCGTGATTGATTCTTTTTCTGTTTCCCGGCTGAAATACGCCGGGTTTTATTTATTTTGAGGTAAAATATGAACGATATTTTTATCTGTAAACTGGACTTTGACACATATGCCCGCGAACTTGCAATTCCGGTTTCAATTAGTTGCAGGTTCGGGAATTGCCATGACTTCGGCAATCCTCAAAGAGATTGCAAGGCGATCTTTGATACAGGGGCAACAGCCTCAATGATCTCCTCCGATATTGCAAATGAATTAGGGTTGATACCCTATGATACAGCGACTGTTTCTGGAGTCCACGGAACAGAATCATCCAATATTTACATTATTGACATGATCTTTCGTAACGGATTCAAAATACCGAATATCAGCGTTTCGGAGGCGGGAGGCTCAGCCGGCTTCGATCTTCTCATCGGGATGGATATTATCTCTAAAGGGACAATGCTTCTTTCCGGAGCCCACGGCAGAACATTCTTTTATTTTGCCTATCCGTCTCAAATCAAACAGCCTGAGGATGAAGTTCTGATTCTGGAAAATTCTGAAGGAGTGTATGATGGAATTGCGATGGTATCAGCGCCAGCCGTGGAAATTCATAGTGATTGTTGTTCTTCTCTGTACGGCTCCAGCCAGCGGCTTTGTGATATTCGGTTTATTGATGTTCATGTACTGGCAGGATTTTTTTCCGCCCCCGATCCCGGTGGAGTATCTTACGTTCGATGGTTATGAGAAACCCGATCTTTACCGTCTCAAGCGCCGAATCCGCCGACGTCTTTTTCTTGCCGATGTGTGGGGATGGATGGCTGTATTTGCGTTTGGAGGATCGTTTTTTGCCGCACTTTATTTTGGCGAAGGTGATGGTGCACTTGTAATATTGTTCGGTAGCTGGTTTCTGGCCTCCGTATGTGTGATGCTGCACGGTGCCATGAAAGGCCTGATCCCGTATCTGATAGCAGAATACGAGTATCGCATGAGCGAATCGCCATACACGGTGGCGGACAATATCCCGCAAAATCTGACGATTTCCGGCAATGACAGCCCTCCGGATATGCCAGGCAAGTGATCATTCTCTTTTTTTGATGATTTTTGATTCTTATTATTTGACATTATTTGATGATTCTTTTATATTAGTATATCACCAACTAACAAAAAGAGGATTGTCATGCAAACAACATGTCCGCATTGCAAACAGGTTTACGAGGTTGAATCGCAGTATCTCGGGCGCCGGATCGAATGTCAGAAATGTAAACAGGAATTTACAATTGAAAACTCTGCTTCGCCCTCTGTTCCCCCCGCGCCTCCCGCGCCCCCCCAGGCAAAACCCGCCAATGCTGAGGAAACGTTCAAAGCGCCGATCCTTTCCACAATTTTCAATATCCTCGGCTATGTCTGCCTTGCTTTGTTTCTTCTCGGTTTTGCCGGCTCGGTGATCCTGATTGTTCAACGGAATTTTGTCGCCGCCGGAACACTTCTGCCCGCGGCCGGCATCTCTCTCTTAAACACATTGCTCATGTTCGGATTGTCGCAGGTGGTCCGCGCCATTTCCGAAACGGCGTTCAATACGCGTCAGCTCCTGAAACTCCAGCGTGAGAAGTCCTGACGGAATCACCTGCCGCCGGCACGGAGATACTCCTTTGCCAGATGCATCGTGTATTCGTAAATCTCCCGGCAGAGTTCCGCATTGTTGCGTCTGCGGATGTCTGTTCCGGGATTTTTCCGCCGCATCGCCTGAATGAAATAGGAGCAGCAGGCGCCCAGACTCATTTCAAACATCACATGGGAGGCGCTTTCGTTGCACTCCCGCGCGACGATGGAACAGAGTCGCGTGAGCCAGTCGATGTCGAAGACCGGCGGGGCGGATGTTTTCTCCGACGCGCGCTCCGGCAGCATCCGCAGCGGCCGGAACGCCCGTGAAATCAGTTCGCAGATCAGATTTTTCGCCTCCTCGTAGTCGATCCCGTTCTTTCCGCAGAATCCGATCGCCGCGGCGGCAATCTCCGCCGGCGCGTGTTCCAGTTCCTCCCATTCCTTTGAGAGCAGGAAAACGGCGATGTCCGTATCCAGATCGTCCGCATGTTCGCAGTCGGAAGCATAGGCGTTGCCTGTCGCCCAGAGATACGCCCAGAGTGCCGGGGTCGGAGGATGGAGCTCCAGCGGCCCCAGACTGAAGGAGAAACGGAAAGCGTTTCTCAGTCCGAGATACTCGTCCCTTCTGTCATATTTCGACTCCTCCAGTTCCCGCAGATGCGGGTCTTCCGCAAGAAGTTTCTGAAATTCCGCAGATGCGGCCAGGGTTTTGAGCTGGTTTACCGTAAACATGAAAAAACGCCTCCGTTTTTGTTTATTACTACTGTTCTGTTTCTGTTTTCATTTACAATAGCCCCGCGTTCCCATCCGGAAAAGACGGAAAAATGCGGGAGCATTTTTCCCGGGGTCAAGGGGCGCTGACCCTTGTCGCGGTCCGGCGGCGACCCGCCGGCCGCGCGCAGCGCGGACTCCCTTGTTCCGCAGGTTACACCGTTTCCGCCGCGTAGGGATCAATGTCGGCGGAATCCGCGGTGCGCGCCGAGAGAGTGACCTCGGTATAGCCGGTGTTGGTTTCGTTCTGATCGACGCTTTCGATGATGTAGTCCTTTTCGCCGAGCGTGAGTTTGGAGCCGGGTTCGATCGTGAGCGCCTCCGCGTCGAGGAGCCCGGTCACGCTGATGGTCTCTCCAGTGGAATAGGCTTTGAGGTCTGTCACCTGTCCTTTTTCATTGCGCGCCTCGGCGATTTCCGCGGTGCGGTTTCTGGTGAGGGAGTTGACGACGATCCCCGAGATCCCCGTGGTTGTGGTGATGATGCCGAACTGTTTTGCCATGTCAGGCCGTCCTTTCTTTTTCCGCATCTTCTCCGATGCGTGTTTTTTTGTTTGCGCCGTTCCGCCCCGTGCGTTGCGGCGTCCGCGTCCGGGCTGATTCATTCCGGAATCTTCCCCAGTGCGGTTTTCTTTATTCAGCAACAAGCGTCAAATAAAAAGTAAAAAAATATTTGTTTGTATAGTGTTTTTTTATTCCGGCAAGAGGAGAAAAATGGAAGAATCGCATTTTTTTCGGAGTCTGATTTGGCTATTCTGCAAAGTTGTGGTAAATTACCTTCCTTAAAACATAACACCCAGGAGGATCATATGGGAACGGAATGGATTGACAGGTGCCACAAATATACCTTCATCGACGGGGAAAGCGGATTTCAGATCAACTTTGCCGGAATGAACTTTGACGACAAGGACATCGACAGCCTCAACGAACGGTTTGCGGGCGTGAATCTCGAAATGCAGAAGATCGAGCAGGGCGAGATCAAGAATCCCGACGAGAACCGGAAGGTCACGCATTTTACGGACCGCTCCATCTATACCGGCTCGCCGATCTACAACGAGGTCGAGGACTTCGTTGCGAAAATCCGCGCGGGCGAAATCAAAGGCTCGACCGGAAAGCCCTTCGATGCGGCGATCATCAACGGCATCGGCGGTTCCGCGCTCGGTCCGCAGCTTCTCCAGATGGCGATCAACGGACCTTACTGGAACGAACTTTCCGCGGAAAAACGCAATCATTACCTGCGGATTTATTTCCTTGACAACACCGATACGGCGGGACTTTATGACGCGCTTCAGGTCTGCGATCTGGAAACCACGCTCGTGGTCAACGTCTCGAAGTCCGGCGGCACGCAGGAAACCAAGAACAACATGATCGTCTGCATGGAGCAGTACGCCGCAAAGAAAATCGACTTTGCAAAACACGCCTGCGCAATCACCATGCGCGGCAGTGAACTCGACGGCCTCGCGCGCGGCAGCAGCTGGCTCAAGGTCTTTGAAATGGCCGAGTCCATCGGCGGGCGCACCAGCGAAACCAGCATTGTCGGACATCTTCCCGCCGCGCTCGCCGGGATCGACTTCAAGGGGCTGCTCTTCGGCGCATGCCACATGGACAGGCTCACGCGCAATCCGCGCCTTTCGCACAATCCCGCCTACATGCTCTCGGCAATGTGGTATCTCGCCGGCGACGGAAAAGGCGACCGCAACATGGTGATCGTCCCGTATTCCGACCGCCTGATCCTCCTCTCGCGCTACCTCCAGCAGCTGGTCATGGAGAGTCTCGGCAAGGAAAAAGACCTCGACGGCAACACCGTCCATCAGGGCCTGAACGTATTCGGCAACAAGGGCGGCACCGACGCCCACGCCTTCATCCAGCAGCTCAACGACGGGCGCGACGACTTCTTCGTGACCTTCATCGAGGTGCTCGAGGACAGGATGTGCGCGCCGATCAGCGCTTCCATCGCAATGGGCGACTATCTCCACGGTTTCATGGTCGGACTCTCCAACGCGCTGCGCACCAAGAAGCGCCAGGTGATCGAAATGCGGATCGGCAAGGTGGACACCTTCAACGTCGGCATGCTGATCGCCCTCTATGAGCGCGCCGTCGCCGCCTACGCTGAACTGATCCACATCAACGCGTTCCATCAGCCCGGCGTGCAGGCGTATAAACTTGCGAGCAAGGGCGTCATCCGTCTCCTGACCGACGTCGAAGCGAAACTTCCCGCGCTTGCCCCGTTCACCGGAACCGCCGCCGAATTCGCCGCAAAACTCAATCTCGCCGACAGCGAGTACGAGCTTGAAGGAATTCTCGCGAAACTCGCCGCGAACAACGACCGGCGGGAACTGGCGTTCAACCTCCGGCGCGAATGGAACAAGGACAAAGGCTGGGAATACACCGTCTCGGCGAAATAACCTTCTTTTCCTGCGGGAAACCGCGGGAAGAGAAAATATGAAAGATCAAAAATACGCCTTTCCGGGGATTCCGCTCCGGAAAAGGCGTTTCCGTTGAAAGGCATACGAGCATGACTGAAATCCTGCCGGAAGAGCTCCGCGCGGTCGCAAAGATTTATCCAGTGAAAGTGACGGCGCATTACCGCTCGCTGATCCGCGAAGCGGGCGATCCGGTCTGGCGCCAGTGCATGCCGTCCCCGGAGGAACTCGATCCATTGCAGGAGACGCTTCCCGACGACGGACTCGGCGAAATTCCGCAGAGCCCCTGTCCGCGCCTGATTCACCGCTATGCGGACCGGGTCGTCCTGCTTTCGACCAATCAGTGTTTCGCGCTCTGCCGCTTCTGCTTCCGGAAACGGCTCTGGAAGGAACCGCGGTTCATTGTCTCGGACGGAGAGCTTGAGACGATTGATGCTTACCTCCGGAGCCATCCGGAGGTTCAGGACATCCTGATCTCCGGCGGCGATCCCCTCACGATTCCCGATGCGCGTTTCTTTTCGATCGTGGAGTGCCTCGCTGAAATTCCGACGCTGTCGGTGATCCGCATCTGTTCGCGCGCGCCGGTGTTCGAACCCGCGCGGATCACGGACGCATTCGCCGAACGGCTCGGGAAATGCGAAAAGACGTGGTTCATGACCCACTTTAATCATCCGCGCGAGCTTGTGCCCGCCTCGCTTGAAGCGTGCCGGAAACTGCGCGCAAACGGCATTCCCGTGCTGAATCAGACCGTTCTGCTCAAAGGGGTCAACGACGATCCCGCGCTTCTCGCGGACTTTTTCCATACGCTTGCCGCTCACCGGATCCTTCCGCACTATCTCTTTCACATTGACCCGGTCCGGGGCGCGGCGCATTTCGCCACCGGTATGAAGAAGGGCCTTGAAATCATGGAATATTTCCGGAAACACCTCTCCTCCGTGGCAACGCCGATCTTTGCGCTCGATCTCCCCGAGGGCGGGGGGAAGGTCCATCTGTTCCCGGACTATTCCACAGGGGAGCCGCAGGTTTTCCGCAGTCTGGACGGGCGGAAAATCCGGCATCCGCTGGCTTGAACACGGAAACAGACGCGCGGGAGGAAGCCGATGGATTCATCAGAAAACAATGCGGGAAACAAGACCATCCGCCTGTCCGCGCCCGTGGAAAAGACACAGCGCACGATCCGGGTGTCCACGCCGTTTCCGACGCGCATTTTCGCAAAGAAACGGGATCTCGACGAACTGCTTGTCTCGCGGAAACTCTCCGCCTACACTTCGACCGCGCTCGACACCTCTCCGGAACTGGAGGCCGGACTTACCGCTCTGGATGACGAATACACGATCCTCGAACCCTTCGCCGAAGGGGGACAGGCGACGATCTACGTGGCGCGCGACAGGAATCTTGAGCGTGTCGTCGCAGTGAAATCGTTGAAGAAAGAGCTCAAGAACCGGGAAAAGATCGAGCAGTCCTTCATCACCGAGGCGAAAGTCACCGCGCAGCTGGATCACCCCGCGATCATCCCCATCTACAGCCTGAACAACGACGCGGAGGACGGCATCCATCTGGTCATGAAACTGGTGAACGGCAAAACCCTCCGCGAATACCTCCGGAATGTGGTCCTGAACTACCGGATGAAGGGAATCCGCGCCTTTGACGAGGATGCGGCGCTCGGGAAACGCCTTGAAATCTTTCTCCATGCCTGCGACGCCATTGCCTACGCGCACCACAGGAACATCATCCATCGCGACCTGAAGCCGGAAAACATCATGCTCGGCGAGTATATGGAGGTCTACGTGATGGACTGGGGGATCGCCCGGAAAATCCATCTGCCGCCGGACGCCTCCGAACGCAAACCCGACATTTCCGGGACGCCGCGTTATTTTTCGCCCGAAGCGCTGCGCGGAGAACTCTGCGACGAACGCGCCGACATCTTCACGCTCGGGCTGATTTTACAGGAGATCGTCACGCTCCAGTTTGCCGTTGCGGGAGGAGAAAACGACGAGGTCATGCGGAATATCGTCAACGGTCGTTTTGCGCCGATTCAGCATCTGTTCGGGAAGAAAATCGATCCCGCGCTCAAGGCGATCATCCGCAAGGCGCGCGCAAGTGATCCTGGCGACCGCTACGCCTCCGTGACGGAACTCTCCGAGGACATCCGCCGCTACCGGAACGGGCAGTCGATTTCCGCGCGCCCCGACGATATCTTCATGAAAAGCGCCCGGTTTGCCGTCCGGCACCTCCGGGGCATGCTGATGATTCTTCTCGTCCTGATGCTCGGAGCCGTTTCTCTCGGCGCCTTCTCCATCTACGACCGTCTGCGGACCGCCAACGAAATGAGTGTGCGCAGCAGCGCCATGAACGCGGTCTACGGCAGAACGGCGGCGTCTGCGGCGGGGTTCGACATGACCGCGCTCCACATGCAGGATCTCCTCTGTGCCGTTTCGCAGGCGGCAAGCCATCTGCTCCGTTACAATACGGGGGGACAGGAGCGCATGTCCGACGCGTTCTATCCCTACCGGCCGGGCGGGGGGAAGGCGGACGAACTTCCGGCGGGACTCGTTTACTCGCCCTTCCACAAACGGAAGACCACTTTCTCGCACGGCGTCTACAAGATTGCGCCGGAGGCCGATCTGCCGGAAGTGCGGAAGTTTCTCTCCCGCGTTTCGCCGATTCTTCCGAACATGCTCCGCGCGGTTCTGGAGAGTCGTCCGGGGGTGCACCTGACGCTGGAAAATCTGGAGGAGAAAAAGAAGGAGTGGCTGGAAGAGGGGCTTCCGGTCAAAGCGGTTTTCGTCGCCTCGAAACACGGCGTCACAATGCTCTTTCCATGGCGGGACACCTACACGGAAGGCTATGATCCGCGCAAACGGCCGTGGTACCGGCGCGCGATCGAAAGCGCGGGCCCGGTCTGGGGGCGGCCCTATGTGGACGAGGACTCCGCTTCGGGACTCTCCATCCCCTGTTCGATGCAGATCCGCGACATTCAGGGAAATTTCTACGGCGTAGCCGGTCTGGATCTCTCGTTCAACAAGCTTACAAGCAATCTGCTTGTTTCCGGCAATACCGGCAGCTGTGTTCTGGAAAAGGCTGTCATGACTCCGGAAGGGCGGATTCTCCTTTCCGCCTCCTCGGAGTATTTCAACCGGACGTTTGATCCGAAACGCTTTGCGGATCCGGAACTGGCTCTGCCGCTGTTCCGCGACGAGGTTGTCCGCGGCCGGATTCTCGGGGAAAAACAGGGATTCGGTCTTTTCGTCAACCTCGAAAACGGCAGGGAAGTGCTCTATTCCTTCGCAAGGCTGAAGATCTTTAAACTCTACTATGTGGAAGTCATAGACTTTTCCGCGCTGCTCCGGCAGACCGCCGCGGTGAAGTCCCGCTGAATTCTTTCCTTTTCTCCCTGTTCCCCGACACAAAAAAACTCCCCCGGCACAACGTGTGTGCGCAGGGGAGGGGAAATCCGGTTTCCCGACGCGGATCAGTAGCGTTTCTGCTTGCTCCTGGCCAGCGTGCGGAGACGCAGGGCATTGAGGCGGATGAAGCCGGTGGCGTCCTGCTGGTTGTAGACGTCGTCCTTCTCGAAGGTGGAGAGCGCCTCGTCATACAGACTGTAGGGCGAGCGTCTGCCGTTGACATGGCAGGCGCCCTTGAAGAGCATCACGCGGACCTCGCCCGTGACGAACTTCTGGCTTTCGGTGATCGCCGCCTGAAGCATTTCGCGCTCGGGCGCATACCAGAAGCCGTTGTAGACCATCTTCGCGTAGGTCGGGATCAGGGAGTCGCGCAGGTGCATGACCTCGCGGTCCATGGTGATGGACTCCATCGCACGGTGCGCGTTGTGAAGGATCGTTCCCCCGGGGGTTTCATAAACGCCGCGGGACTTCATGCCGACATAGCGGTTTTCAACGATGTCGATCTTGCCGACGCCGTGCTTTCCGCCGAGGACGTTGAGTTTCTTCATCAGCGCCGCCGGAGAGAGGGCTTCGCCGTTGACCTTGATCGGAATGCCCTTGTCGAATTCTATGATGACCTCTTCGGGGGTGTCGGGTGTCTGGGAGAGCGGCGTCGTCAGGACGGAGACGCTTTCGGGGCACGCGTTCCACGGATCCTCGAGAATGCCCCCCTCGAAGGAGATGTGGAGCAGATTGCGGTCCATGCTGTACGGCTTCGCGGCGGTGGAGGTGACGGGAATGCCGTTCTTGTGGGCGTATTCGATCATCTCTGTGCGGGCGTGGAACTTCCAGTTCGGATCACGCCATGCGGCAATGATCTTGATGTTGGGCTCCATCGCATAGGCGGTGAGCTCGAAACGGACCTGGTCGTTGCCTTTTCCCGTTGCGCCGTGACAGATCGCGTCCGCGCCTTCCCTGCGCGCGACCTCAATGAGTTTCTTGCCGATCAGCGGGCGGGCAATGGAGGTGCCGAGCAGATAGGTGCCTTCGTAAATGGCGTTTGCCTGCATCATCGGGAAGATGAAATCGCGCGCGAACTCCTCGCGGATGTCGTCGATGTAGCATTTGGAGGCGCCGGTGGCGATGGCTTTCTTGTCAAGCCCCGTGAGTTCCTCCTCCTGTCCGACGTCGGCGCAGTAGGCGATGACTTCGGCGTTGTAGGTCTCCTTGACCCACTTCACGATGACGGACGTATCCAGTCCGCCGGAATAAGCGACAACTACTTTCATTTTTTTTAATCTCCTTTCGCTTTTTGAGATTGCACCGTACAAGATACCGTCATTTCCCCGGTTTTTCAATGAACAACTTGAAAAAATTCCATGTTTCCCGGAAAAAGAGAATGATTTTTTCCCGGCGGGACTCTATATTAAAGCTGTCACAGCCTTATTATGAAGTCAACGAAAGGAGTCTGCACGATGCAGAATCTGAATCATTCCGCAGGAGAAACCTCGTTCCGCCTTTCCGCTTACCCGGACGATGAAATCTACTGCCTGGAACCGCCAGGTTACCGGCCGGATCGTCCGGTCGGGCTTTTCCTGTTCCTGCACGGCGGCGATCAGTCGACGCCGAAATCCGCACCATATGATGTTTACCTCCGTCCCGGAGGAACGCTGCGGCCGCATCTGGAGAACTTTCCTTATCTCACGGTTGCGCCGAGCGCCCCCGACGCGCCTGACGGCAAACGCTGGAACCGCCCCGGTGCGCCGGAATATGTCGAGGCGGTAATCCGGGAAACGGAAAAACGGTACAGTATTGACCCGGAGAGGATCATTCTCGGCGGCTATTCGATGGGTGGATTCGGCACATTCCACCTCGGCCAGCTGCTTGCGGACCGTGCGGCGGGAGTGTGGCTCGGCGCGGGCGCCTGGCAGGAGGCTGATTTCCGCTCCTTTCTCGGGACGCCGGTATATCTGCTTCACGGGAAATACGACTGCGCCGCGCATTACAGCACGCCGCATCCGGGGCCGCGCCATCATGACTGGTGCGGCGTCTCTTTCGCGCGCGCGGCCCATGAGCTGATGCTGCGCTATGATGTGGAGCATGTCTATGATGAACACGATGGCGGTCACGCGCTTACCTGGGAACCGACTCAGATGGCGGTCCGGCGCTTTCTCGCCTGGGCGCTTCGGCAGAAGCGCGATCCCTTTGCGCCGCGCATCGCGCTTGTCACGCCGCGCGGTTCGGCCGATCCCGCCCTGGAGGAGCGTCATCACACCCGCTGGCTGGAACTCAACGAAGCCGGAGACGGTGAGATCGAGTTCGACCGGATCATGCTGACCGGCCCCAATGTCGCCTGGACCATTGAGGAACTGAACGCGCAGAGCTATTACCTGACGAAAGTCCGGCACAGAGGCAGCCGGATTCTGGCGCGCTACGACGGGAACAACCATTTTACGGTAACGACGGAAAACGTCGGCGTCTTTACCATTTTCACCGGAATGCCCGGCAGCGATCCCGCACGGCCGTTCACTGTGGAGTGCAACGGGAAACGCTTCTCGCTCCGGGCGGTCGAATGCGGCCGACGGCCGCCCTACACGGGATCTCTCCGGATGGAATTGTGAGAGTCATTACGGCTTTTCCCCGCAAAGCGCTGATTTTTCGGGAAAACGGACTTGCCGCCGGTGAACAACGGCTGTATATTAAGGTGTTCCATGGCAGGGGAAACGAAACGGGACCCCGTTTTTTGATTCAGAATTATCCGGAGGCGCGGACTCTATGGACGAAAAATTCACACAGGCGGTAGGCCGGATCGTTGAGAGCGACAAGCGTTATCATCCTGACGCATATGAATTCGTCAGCGGTGCCGTCTCCTATACGATCAAACGGATGAACCGTGAGAAGAATCCGCGCGGCTCCCGCCATATATCCGGACGGGAGCTCCTGGACGGCACGCTTGCCTATGCTGTGGAGCAGTTCGGACCGCTCGCCCCGGAAGTTCTGGAAAGCTGGGGTGTCACGGATGGCCCGGACATCGGCAACATCGTCTACAACATGATCCGCGTGGAACTGCTCTCGGCCAGTCCGGAGGACTCCCGTTCCGATTTCAACAGCCTGCCTGACATTCCCGGATTTCTCCGGAGGAGGTTTGAGGAGGAGGCGCGGAACATTCCGGTTGTGAAACCGCCCGTCATCGCATGAAAAGGATTTACAGACTTTGAGCAGAACATCTTTCCCACGCATCGCCGGCAAGGTCCGTTCCGCCCTGTTTGACAACGGACTGCGCGCTTACGTCATTCCGAAATACGAGGCTCCGACCGTAACGGTTCAGGCCTGGGTCGCCACCGGCAGTGTCCATGAGGGCGCGGATCTCGGATGCGGGCTCTCTCATTTTCTCGAACACATGCTGTTTCAGGGGTCGGAAAAATTTCCGGGAAACACAGTTGCCGACACAGTGACGCGTTTCGGCGGCTGTCTGAACGCCTATACCTCCAAAACACACACCGTCTACTATTTCAATCTGCCCGCGCAGTACTGCACGGAAGGGATCGCGATGCTTTCCGACATGCTCTGCCATCCGCTTTTCCCCGAGGAAAAATTCCGTTCCGAAAAGGAGGTGATCCTGCGGGAGTGCGCGATGTATCTGGATTCCCCGGAAAGCGTGCTCTACGAAAAACTTGTGCACGAGGCGTATCTTGTGCATCCTTTCCGGTATCCGGTCATCGGCTGCCGGGAGAAAATCGAGAGTGTGACGCGGGAGATGATGTGCGCGTATCATGCCGCACGCTATACGCCGGGAAGAATCTTTTTCGTCATCGCCGGGGCGGTTGATCCGGACGCGGTTCTCGAGGCGGTTGCGAAACAGACGGCATCTTGGAAAATCGGATCGCTTGCCGAACCGGTTTTTCCGCCGGAAGCGCCCATTGTCGCGAAACGGGAGACGACAATCCGTTTCAACGACCCCATGACCCGCATTGCCTGCGCCTGGCGGATTCCGCCGTCCCCGCATTTTGATCTGCCCGCGATTGAGCTGTTCGGCGATATTCTAGGCGGAAGCGCAAGTTCGCGTCTGACCCGGATTCTCCAGAATGAAAAGCTTCTGGCGCTGGAGATTGATACCTGTCTTGTCGCCGGCACCGTCGGGGGAATTTCCTGCATCTTCGCCTCATGTCTGGAGAAGAACCGCGGGAAGCTGGTCGACGGGATGTTCCGCATTCTGTCCGACCTGGTCAGGAACGGGCCGACCCGGCAGGAGATTGAGCGGACCATTGCCCAGCAGAGCGCCGACTGTCTCAGGGGCATGCGCACGGAAACAGGTCTTGCGCAGATTGTCGGAAACGCGATTCTCTACGGCGGTTCCGTCGAGGTCGCGGACGAATATCTTCCCGCAATGCAGCGCGTGACGAAAGACGATCTCATGCGGATCGGCGAACAGTATTTCCCGTCCTGCAAAGCGGTTCTTGTCAACATGCTTCCGGCAGAGTCCGGCAGCAGGAAAAAGAAATTTCCGTGCAAAACGCTTCTTCCCGAACAGCCGACCATGAAAAAGCTGCCGGGCGGGCAGCGTCTGATCCATCTGCATGACGCCGCTCTTCCGCTCGTAGACCTTCTGCTTATGCTGCCCGGCGGCGGATTTTATGAGAAGCCGGAGATCTGCGGCGCGACAAAACTGATCGCGGCAACGCTCTGCTGCGGCTGTGCAAAGTATTCCGAAGAGGAACTCGACGAGCTTCTCGACCGCCATGCCATTGATCTGACGGTTTCGGCCGGGACGGCGTCAATCCGCATCGCACTCAACTGCCGGAAGGAAGTGCTTCCCCTGGCCGTCGAACTGCTCTGCGACATTCTTTCCGCACCCCTCTTTCCCGCCAAAGCCGTCGAACGCGAGCGCACCGCGATTCTGGAGGAGCTCAAGGTGAAGGCGCATTCGCCGGAAAGTCTTGCCGAGGATCTGCTCGAAAGCACGCTGTTTGCCGGTCATCCCTACGGCATTCCGCTGGAGGCGCGCATCCGGCATATCGCGGAAAGAAAATCATCCGGGCTGGGAGAGGTCTACCGCTCGCTCTGCCTCAACGCGGAGATGGCGGTGTTCGGCGCCGCGGGCGACATCACGGAACGGGAGGCCGAGGAAGCCGCCGCGAAGATCATCGCCTCCTGTGAATGGAACCGGAACCGTCTCACTGCGCCCGCAGTTCCGGAATATCCGTCAAAGGCGGTTCGGAAAGAACGGACACTTGACCGGGAACAGGCCGTCGTGTTTCTCGGAATGCCGGGGCCCGGTGCCCTTTCCGACGACATTCACGCGCTGGACATTCTGAAAACGGCGAGTTCCTCCATGTCTTCCCGGCTTTTCCAGAACGTCCGGAACCGGAATGGACTGGCCTATTACACGGGATGCCTCAATACGCCGGGAATCAACGCCGGGTGTGTTGCCTATTACGCGGGAACCTCCGCGGCGTCCGTGCCGAAACTGGAGAAGCTGTTCCATGAGGAGATCCGCAGGGTCACGGACGGGGGGCTGACCCGGGAGGAGTTTTCCGACGCGAAGGCGCAGATTCTGTTCCGCCTGGACAATGCGATGCAGTCTCCGGAGCAGCGTCTGAGGGCCGCGGTCACTGGTGAATTCATCGGAAAGGGGTATCTGGCCGGGCACCTCAAGCGGGAGGCAATCGAACGCCTGACTCTGGAGGAGGTCAACCGAACGATCCGGAAGTATCTTTCCGTTCCCGGCAAGGTGACGGCGCTGGTGCTTCCGGAGAAATAGTTCGCCGGATGATTCCTAATCGCCGTCGCAGTGTTTCGCGCGCATTTTTTTGACCTGAGCGCGGATGCTTTTGGATTTCAGACGCCGCTCTCCGGAGGCTCTGGTCGGTTTTGTCTTTTTCCGTTTTTTCTGTTCTGCCAGCGCACGGGCGATCAGCTCTGCGAGACGCGCTCTTGCCAGATCGCGGTTCACAGCGAGACTTCGCGTATCGCGGACGAAAATCGTGATGCATCCGTCCGCCGCCCGTGTTCCTGCAAGCGCGTAAAGCCGTTTCCGCGCTCTTTCATTCAGAACGGCGGACTTTTCCGCGTCAAAGATCAGGCGGACGGCGGTCGCACTCCGATTGACATGCTGTCCGCCGGGGCCGGCTGCGGAACAGAGGAACTCTTCATGCAGATCCTCTTCCGGGATGTCCAGCTTGAGAAAATCCGTCATGACGCGTCCGCCTTTCCCGCCCGGTTCCGCAGGAAGCAGACTTTTTCCCATGACTCCGGATATGGCGAATAGCGTTTGCGGTAGTCCGCCGGTGTGAGAGTGGTCTCTTTCTTGAAACTCCGGTAAAAAACCTCCAGCGATTCAAATCCGCAGAGAGTGGCGATCTCCTTGATCGGGGTCAGTCCGCCGGAGAGGAGGAGTTTTGCCTTGCCGATCCGCTGGCTGAGAATATAGTGATGCGGCGTCATTTTCATATATTCGCGGAAGAGCGCGAAAAGATAGGGGCGGCTCAGATTCGCCTTTTCTGCGACGATTTCCGGATTAATCGCGGAAGTGCAGGTGCGCTGGATGTAGGTGATCGCCCGTTTCAGCGGCTCGGGAAAGGCGACCTCCATGCTTGCCGGATGCGGAGAGCCCTTCCAGCGGATCGTGGAGTAGGCGTAGTCGGAGAGCGCCTCCATGTCGGCGCCGCCCGCGTGAAACGCCTTGTGGCATTCGGTGGCGAAGTCGACGGCGCTTTCGGGCGGATCCCAGACGCTCGCACGCGGCCCGGGACGCCGGTTGTCGCCGACCCGGAAGTAGAGCACAAAGCAGCGGTAGGGATCGTTTGCGTCGGTTTCGCAGATCGTGTGTTCGCCTTCGCTGTGCCAGAATACCGCGCCGCGTTCAAAGAGTCTGCGCTCTCCGTTCACCTCGAAATAGAGTTTTCCTCCCGTCAGGATTTCGACGCATTCAAACGAGGGGGAGATCGTCGCGGGCGACACCCGCGAGACGCTCGGGCAGGCGAAAAAACCCACACGCATAAGCTGTACCTGGCGCTCTTTCATAATAAAAATCAAAAGAAAATACTTTCCGTCAATTGTTTTCCCTTCGATGATATGATATAATTTATACACCAACATACTTTTAGTCAAATAAAAGTCAACAAAAAAAGGAGTATCGCCATGCTGAAACCGTTGTCGGTCCAACTCTATTCGCTGAGAGACTATGCTAAGGATGACTTTGTCACGGTCCTGAAGAAAGTCGCGGAAATCGGATACAAAGGCGTGGAGCCCGCCGGATTCTGGGATGTGAGACCTTCCGAACTCAAGAAGATCGTCGAAGACCTCGGAATGAAGATCTATTCCTCCCATTCCCCCTGGGCGCGCGGAAACAACCTCGGCGAATGCATGGATCTTGCAGATTCGCTCGGACTCAAGACGATCGTCTGCGGATACGGCCCCGATGATTTCAAGGATCTTGATTCGATCAAGAGAACCGCCGAACTTACCAACAGAATGCAGGAATTTCTTGCCCGCAACGGTTATACGCTCTTCCAGCACAACCACTACTGGGAGTTCGAGCGCATCGACGGGAAACTCAAATATGAGATCTTTGCCGAACTCTGCCCGAACGTGAAGTTTGAAATCGACTCCTTCTGGTCCACGAACAAAGGCACCGAGGATCCGGTCGAGATGCTCAAGATCTTCGCTGACAGAACCATTCTCCTCCACATGAAGGACGGCGTCTGCAAGCAGAATGCCGGCGGCGGCGAAATGGTCAACGGCCTGCTCGACATGAAGATCGACCTGATGCCGCTCGGAACCGGAACGCTTCCGATCAAAAAGCTGGTCGAAACCGCGCCCGCGGCCGTCGAGACGATCGTCGTCGAACTCGACTACTGCGACACCGAAATGTACAAGGCCATCGAAATGAGCTACAAGTTCATGACCGAAAACGGACTGGCCGCCGGAAACAAATAAGACAAACCTGACTCGGAAACAATGAAAAAAACAAAAGTCGGCATTATCGGCTGCGGCATGATCTCGGACACCTATTTCAAGGCGTCCCGGACCTTCAACATGATCGAAGTCGTTGCCTGTTCGGACATCATTCCGGAGCGTTCCGCCGCGAAGAAGGAGCTCTACGGCGTCCGGAACATGACCAACGAGGAGCTTCTCGCGATCCCGGAAATCGAGATCGTCCTGAACCTCACTCCGCCGCAGGTTCACTCGACAATCGCGATGGACACCCTCAACGCCGGAAAGCACGCCTATTCGGAGAAACCCTTCGGCGTGGATTTCGACGATGCGGCAAAAGTCATCGCGCTTGCGAAGGAAAAAGGCCTCCGCGTCGGCTGCGCGCCGGACACCTTCCTCGGCGGCGGACAGCAGACGGCACGCAAACTCATTGACGACGGCTGGATCGGGAAACCCCTTTCCGGAACTGCGATCGTCATGGGCCGCGGCCCGGAGAAATGGGGTCAGGCTCCGTTCTTCTACGACTATGGCGCCGGTCCGATGCTCGACCTCGGGCCCTACTACATGACCGCGCTGGTCAACATGCTCGGATCGGCGAAAAGCGTCATCGCCGTTACGACGAAAGGGTTCGACTACCGGACCTTCGGCGCGGAAGTCGGAGAGACCTACAAAGACAGATACAAACCCTTCGACAGATATCCGGTGAACGTGACCACGCATCTGACCGGCGTCATTGAGTTCCGGTCCGGCGCGGTGATCACCGTGATCACCAGCTTCGACTGCTACAGACACGGCCACAGCCCGATTGAAATCTACGGCACCGAAGGGTCGCTTCAGGTTCCCGACCCGAACACGTTCGGCGGTCCCGTGAGGATCTTCCGGAAGGGCGACACGGATCCCGACTGGAAGAATGTGCCGCTGACCCATATCTACACGGAAAACAGCCGGAGCATCGGCGCCGCGGATATGGCGATGGCGCTCCGGAGCGGCCGCAGACACCGTGTTAACGGCGAGCTTGCCAATCACGTCCTGGAGATCATGCTCTCCTTCGACAAGTCCAGCAAGCTGGGCAGAAAGGTTGAGCTCACGACGACTTGCGAACGGCCCGAGCCTTTGCCGCTCGGACTTGAAAAGGGAGAACTTCCCGAATAAGAAGCGTTCCGGCGAGTCGAAAACGGGAAAGATCTTCTCTTCGCGGGTCTTTCCCGTTTTTTTGCGTCCTGCGGAACAAAGCGCGGAACAGGGGGATTTCATGAAGGAAAGCAAGCTGAAAAAAATTCAAAATGTTGCGTTTTACTGCGGAGCGCACTCGCCTGGGGCTCCGGAGTATGCAGCGGCTGCTGCGGCGCTTGGCGACTATCTTGCATCGCATGAGATGACGCTGGTATTCGGAGGAAGCAATGTCGGACTCATGAAAGTTCTGGCGGATGCCGTGCTGGAAAAAGGCGGCCGTGTCTGCGGTGTGTTTCCAGCGTTTTTCCCGGAATCTCTGCGGCATCCCGGTTTGAGCGAATATGTGGTTGTGCAGACACTGGCGGAACGGAAAGCGGAAATGCTGAAACGGGCCGATGCCGTTGTCGCGCTTCCGGGAGGTTTCGGTACCTGGGATGAACTTTTTGATGCTCTAGCTCTGCGGAAGTTGAAAGCAGGTCATCGGCACCCCGTCGGCATTTTGAATGTCAAAGGTTATTTCGATCCTCTTCTGGCGTTGATCGAACAGAGTGTGCGGGAAGGATTCACAGCGCCGAAATACCATCATCTGCTGAAAAGCGGAATGACGCCGGAGCTTCTCTTCCGGCAGCTGGCCGGATCAATGGTTGTTCCGGATTGAGCCTGCTGAGGTGCGCGGTTCCCGATAAGGCTCCATGCTTTCTTCGGGAAGTGCTGATTTTTATCACGCGGAAGGATTCCTCTGCTTGACAAAAGGTTCCGGGAATGGTATAATTTCTTTAGATGTTTTTGAATGAAATCCCGCAAACAGGAGAAAAAAACGATGCAAATTCCGATTGCCCTGCAGATTTATTCGCTTCGCAGGATTTTTGAGGAAAATCCCCTTCGCGCTCTGCGGATCGCCAGAAAAGCAGGATATACCGGCGTGGAATTCTACGGAACTCATTTTCATCCGGAATTCTATGCCGCACTGCTGAGGGAGACCGGCCTGGTCTGCGCCGGGTGGCATACTCCGATCGAAGCTCTCGAAGATGATTTTGAAAATACGCTTCACCGCAATCTTGTCGTCGGCAGCCGTTTTATCTGCGTGCCATGGTTCAAGGCCGAGTCTCTTGCGGAATGGAAAAAATTTGCCGCCCGCCTCAATGCCGTTGCCGAACGGCTTGCGCCTTATGGCATTCTTACGGGCTACCACAATCATGCGCATGAGTTCCAGATGCTGGAGGGACGTCTTCCCTGGGATGTTGTTGCCGAAAATACGCTTCCTCAGGTGATTCTGCAGCTGGATACCGGCAATGCGATGAGTGCCGGTGCGGATGTTTCTGCCGTTCTGGAAAAATATCCCGCCCGTGCCGGAACAGTTCATTTCAAACCGTATTCCCGCGTGGCGAAGTTTGCTTCTCCGATCGGCATGGATGATATCCCGTGGGGAAAGCTTCTTGACTATTGCGAGAGACGCGGACGGACGGAATGGATTGTTGTTGAATATGAGGAGGAACAGAATCCGGAAGATGTTGTTGCCGCATCTCTGCGTGCACTTCATCGCCTGCGTCCGCGCGGATGAATCTCTCGTCTTCAAAAAAACATTCCGGGGAATGGATCATATCAAGAAGAGAGAGTTTGCGCCCTTCTGCGGAATGGATGGAGCAGGAAAATAAAAATGATACAGAATACCGTCTTTACAAATGCCGAACGTGACGAGCTTCTGTCACGTCGTGAAACTGTTCTGCAACGGCTGCTTGGGAATGTGAAACTTCTTCCAGGTGCGGAAAAACCGGTTCTGATGGTTGGTGCTTATTATCCCGGGATCTGGCTGGAGCACAATCAGGATTGTGAGTTCCTGGCTGAATATGATCCGGAAGGAGCATGGGCATCTCAGGAAATTTTCATGCGCTGGCAGCGTGAAGACGGTTTGATACCCTATATGTTCCGCCTTACTACCGGGAAGCCTCGTTTTGCCCAGATACAATGTGTGCGTTCCTTCACGCGCTGCGCATTGGAAGTCGCCCGGAAGACAGCGCGTCCGTCCGGGGATTTTCTTCGTATTTATCAGGCGGGATGCCGATATGATCAATGGCTGTCGGAAAAACGCGGTCGTTCCGGGCGTGGACTGATTGAGATGTATTGTGAATTCGATACCGGGCACGATAATGCGCCCCGTGTGAAGGATGGGGGCATCCCGCACGCCTGTCCGGGTGACGAGGCTGCAAACATGCCGGATCTTCCCTGTATGCCGATCCTGTCAGTCGATCTTTCCGCAATGTGTTACGGGGGGCGCGTGGCCCTTGCCGAGCTTGCGGAGCTTCTTGGCCGTCCGGATGAGGCGGAACATTGGCGGCGCATGGCCGTTCAGATGAGAGAGGCGATCCGTCGGTGGCTTTATGATCCGGAGGATGATTTTTACTACGACCGTTCACCCGCGGGGTTCCGCAAATACCGGACGGAACATTTAACCAGACTTTTTCTGAACGGAGTTGTTTCGCAGGAGGAATTTGATCGTCTGTATGACAAATGGATGGATCATCCGGACGAGTTCCGAACAGCGTTTCCGTTTCCGCCGTCTCCGTTTCCGATCCCCATTTTGACCGGAACTGTCCGCCGAATTCCTGGGCTTCGAATTCTCAGGCGCTTACGGCGGAACGCGCATTGCTCTGGCTGCGCGCCTACGGCCGGGAAGAAGAACGCACGCGCCTGCTGCTGCGCTGGCTGCGTTCTGTTCTTGATTACGGAATGATTTTTCCGCAGGAACTCAATCCCTTTACCGGTGTTCCCATCGGAACCGGAAGAGATTATACGCCGTCCCTGATTCTGTTTCTGGAAGGCTTGAAAATTCTGGCTTGAAAATGGGCTGATCCGGAGATGAACTTCCGGATAGGAAAACAGACTTCAGTCCTTGCTTGTGCATTGGGATCGGAGACTGGCAGGTTCCGCCTCATGAAAATGTTCGAGATGCCGTTCCATTTGGCATCCCCTACGGGATTCGAACCCGTGTTACCAGGATGAGAACCTGGTGTCCTGGGCCTCTAGACGAAAGGGACTCGTTTTACTGAAAATGGCATCCCCTACGGGATTCGAACCCGTGTTACCAGGATGAGAACCTGGTGTCCTAGGCCTCTAGACGAAAGGGACTCTTTTTTTCTTGCAAATGGCATTCCCAAGGGGATTCGAACCCCTGTTACCAGGATGAAAACCTGGTGTCCTAGGCCTCTAGACGATGGGAACGCGTCTTTTTCGTTAAGATGGCATTCCCAAGGGGATTCGAACCCCTGTTACCAGGATGAAAACCTGGTGTCCTAGGCCTCTAGACGATGGGAACACAAAATTAACAGGATTCATAATTTACTTGATAAATCCGGTTTGTCAAGTCAAAATCGAAATTATCAGCGGATAATTTTGGAAATTGTTTTAAATTCCGGATGAGATGCATCGCGAAGAAAGAGAAATATCAGCATTTCAGAAGTTACGACGTGAATTCCCGCACTTCGCATGCAGGCAAGAGCCGCATTTTTATCGGAGTCGCGCCGGGATGCAATGCAATCCTCGGGAACATACACCTCATACCCGCGCTCCGCCGCGTCAAGCGCAGTCTGAAGCACGCAGACATGCGCCTCGACTCCCGCGATCACGATGGTTTTTGCGGATGTCTTTGCCGTCTCTCTCCGGTATGTCTCCTCCCCGAAACAGGAAAAAGCGGTTTTTTCCAGATACTTCGTTTCCGGGGGCAGAATCTCCCTGAGTTCGCCAAGCGTGGCTCCAAGGCCGCGCGGATACTGTTCCGTCGCCACAATCGGAATCCTGAGCGTTTTCGCCGCCTCAAGAAGCACTTTGATCCGCGGCAGGATCTGCGCACTCCCGGCTATCGCGGAACAAAGGCGTTCCTGCATGTCAATCAGTGAAACAACCGTACTGGAACTTTCCGGCATCATGATCTGATCTCCTTCCTGTTGTCTGTCGTAAAAAGAAAAGCGCAAAGGTTCCCATTCCGAAGCCGGAACCCCTGCGCCCGTTTCCTGTGCGGCGGTTCGGGATATCCTGCCGCACGAATGAATTACCGCGATGCAAGCATACGTGGTATGGGAATTTCGCCTGCGGCGACCAGCTTACGCAGCTGGACCGCGGCAGGACTGAAAGTCCTGCACGAAGCAAAATTGCTGTCGCAATTTTTTTAATGGCGCAGCTTCACGCGCTTTTTGTTGCTTCGCAATTTCTTTTAATGCGCAGCTTCGCGCGCAGAAGCTGAACTAGAATGCGGATTACTTGCTGTTCAGGACCTCGGCGATCTGAACGGCGTTCAGCGCCGCGCCCTTCAGCAGCTGGTCGCCGCTGACAAACATCTCAAGTCCCTTTTTGTCATTGCGGGAGATGTCCTGACGGATGCGTCCGACGAGGACGTCATACTTGCCCGTGGCGTCTACCGGCATCGGGTAGACCTTTTCCGCAGGATTGTCGCAGAGCTGCACGCCCGGCGCCTTCGCGATGATCGCGCGCGCCTCTTCCGGCGTGATCTCTTCTTCAAATTCGAGGTTCAGCGACTCGGAATGCGCACGGAGAACCGGGACACGGACCGACGTGCAGCTGATGAGCATCTCCGGAGCATGCATGATCTTGCGCGTCTCGTTGACCATTTTGAGCTCTTCCTTGGTGTAACCGTTCTCCTTGAACGCGTCGATGTGCGGGAAGAGGTTGAACGCAATCCGCTGCGCCATGACCTTGACCTCGACCGGCCTGCCTTCGAGCACCGCCCGGGACTGGTCGATAAGCTCCTGCATCGCGGGTGCGCCGCCGCCGGAAGCCGCCTGGTAGGTCGAGGCGATCAGACGCCGCACCTTTTTCGCCTTGTGAAGCGGATAGACCGCGACCGCCATGATCGCCGTCGTGCAGTTCGGGTTCGCGATGATTCCCTGATGTTTGAAGGCATCTTCCGGATTGATCTCCGGGATCACCAGCGGAACGGTGTCCACCATGCGGAACGCGCTCGAGTTGTCGATCATCACGCATCCCGCGTCCACGCAGGCCTTCGCAAAGGCTTCGGATGTGGAACCGCCCGCGCTGAACAGCGCATAGTCAATGCCCTTGAAGGAGTTTTCCGTCAGCTCCTCAACCGTGATCTCCTCGCCCTTGAATTTGAGTTTTTTTCCGGCGGAACGCGATGAGGCCAGAAGTTTTATCGAGGATACCGGAAAATTGCGCTTCTCCAATGTCTCCAACATCTCAATCCCGACGGCGCCCGTGACGCCGACGACCGCTACGCTCTTAGCTCTTCCCATTTTCAGGCAGCTCCGATCTTTGGTTCTTTTTCATCCGAAAACACAATACAGACTTCCTTTACCGAAAAGAAGTCCGTGTAATTTAACTGCTTTTTCCATTTTTTCAATGAATTTTCCTGAAAAAAGAAACATTTCCCTCCTTGCCTTGTCTGAAAACAGGATTACATTTCCCCATGTGCGGCGCGGCGCCGTCCCCCGCAAGGGGTGATCAAGATTCCGCAATGCCGCGGAAACAGAGAAAAAACGGAAAAAACAACAAGGAGCCGATTGTCCATGTTCTACATTGACCCCATGTATCTTGTCTTTGCGATTCCGGGCCTGATCATTGCCGGACTCGCATCCATGTACACCCACAGCATGTTTGCGGAGTATTCCCGAAAGCGCGCCTCCTCCGGCATGACCGGAGCCGAGGCTGCGGCGCGAATGCTCGCCCGTGCCGGAATCAACGATGTGAAGATCGAGCGGGTGGACGGATTCCTCTCCGACCACTACGATCCTCTCGCAAAAACGCTGCGTCTCTCCCCGAAGGTCTACGACGAGGATTCCCTTTCCGCGATCGGCGTCGCCTGCCATGAGGCGGGACACGCCCTTCAGCACGCCGCCGGATATTTTCCGATGCACATCAGAAGCCAGCTTGTTCCTATGGCGAACATCGGATCCTACCTCTCCTACGGCGCGATCATCGTCGGCTTTCTTATGCACTCCGGACATCTGGTCATGATCGGCGCGATTCTTTTCAGCGCGGTCGTGCTCTTCTCAATCGTCACGCTGCCGGTCGAGTGGGACGCGAGCGCACGGGCGAAAAAGCTGATGGTCTCCAGCGGTATCGTCTCCGAACAGGAGCGCGACGGCGCTGGCAAAGTGCTCAACGCCGCATTCATGACCTATGTCGCCGCGGTGATCAGCTCGCTTCTGACGCTGCTCTATTACATCCTCCGCGCAACCAGCATGAACCGCGATTGAACGAATTGTCTTTTTCAACAAAGGAGAAACAACGATGAAAGACTGCATTTTCTGCAAGATTATCCGGGGCGAAATTCCGTCGGTCAAAATCTACGAGGACGATCTTGTCTACGCTTTCATGGACATCGCGCCGATCAATTTCGGGCATACGCTCGTCATTCCGAAGGAGCACCACACCAGTTCCGCGACCATTCCGGAAGCGACCTGCGGACGGATGTTCCATGTCGGCTCCCGGATCGGCGTGGCGCTCAAACGCGCGATCGACGCGGACGCGTTCAATCTGCATCTTGCCGACGGCTCCTGCGCTGGACAGGTGGTTATGCACGCCCATCTGCATGTCGTTCCCCGGAGCACCGACGACTCCTTCCACTGGAACTGGCGGCAGCTCAGATACGAGTCCGATGCTTCGCGCGACGAAATTGCAGAAAAGATGCGCAAGGCGTTCAAGTTCAATCCCGACGCGGACGAATGAGTCCGGCTCCCGGATTCAGAATGACAGGAAAAGCGGGTAATGCAATGCGCCTGACTATCTCCACGAACCGCAGGGATGAACTGATCGACATCACAAGCCTGATCAACCGCGCAATTCCGCGCGATCTGCAATGCGGTGTCTGCCTGATTCACTGTCCGCACACCACGGCGGGGCTGACCGTGAACGAGAACGCCGATCCGGATGTGAAGCACGATCTTCTGGCGAAACTCGATGCGCTGATCCCCGCTCATGAGCCGTATTATCAGCATGGCGAAGGCAACAGCGCCGCGCATCTCAAGTCCATGCTGACGGGAATCAGCCTGAGCCTGCCCGTGGTCAACGGCCGCCTTGAACTGGGAACCTGGCAGGGAGTGTATTTCTGTGAGTTCGACGGACCGCGCACCCGTCATGTGGAGCTCTTTTTCCAGGATGCACGGATGGAATAAGCGGAGGAATCAGGATTCTTCCGCCGGGAAATTTTCGACCGCGCGCTTCAGCGCTTCCAGATATCCCCGGCCGAACCGCAGATCCGGTTCCATGTAATTGCCTTCCCCCCATTCATTCCAGGATTTGATGAAGATCAGCTGATGTTCCGGCTGCTTCGATTCCATTACTTTGAGCGCCGCACGGACATTGCGCTCAAAGAGTCGGGGCGATGAGCCGTGAATGATGCTTCCGCCGCAGCCGGAACGGGGAGAGTGATCCCAGTTCGGCAATACCGAGGGGAAGATATTTTCCAAGGAATCCTCCTTCGCGATGAAAAAGCGGGAAATATCCTTGTAATCAACGATTTTGGGATACGGAGACAAGTTCCAGCAGAGCCGTTTCAACGCGTATTTGACCGGATTCCAGCGCCTTCTGTAATCATGCATGCGCAGTGTATTGACTCCGTCGATTCCGGTCTGCAGGATGGCGGAAAGTTCCCGGTCCGCATCCGGGGTCTGGCCGATGAAGTAGATTCCCTTCAAATGGTTTTTGCGCGCCAGCTCCTGCCAGTGGGCGACGAATGCGGCCGGATCGGGCAGATCCAGCGGTCGGTAGATCATGAAGAGCGGCTTGCCGTCCACATGAATATAGCGGGGATCACGGAAGGCCGGAAGGCATGTTTCAAAATGCGCCTTTTCGTCTTCCGGACCGGGATAACACTGTTCGCGCAGAATTTTCGCATCGACAACCGCGTCGTTATTCCACATCTTTTTCTTCCAGGTCTGATTCGCCCAGCAGAGACAGAACGGGAAATCCGGTTTGCCGGAAGTCAGCACCTCATGGAACGGCCGTTCCAGTTCCCGGATTCCATTGCCGAACCAGTAGTGGTAATAGCAGAAGCCTTCTATTCCGTATTCGCGCGCAAGATCCGCCTGCGCCTCCCGGGTTTCCGGCAGGCGCAGATCATAGTAGCCCAGCTCGCCGGGAACATGGGGAAAATCATGTCCGGGATAGCATTTTCTGGCTTTTCCCAGATTGGTCCACTCTGTGAATCCCTTTCCATACCAGAGGTCGTTGCTGGGGGTCGGATAATACTGCGGCAGATAAAACGCGATGAAACGGAATTTTTTCATAAACTCTCACTTTCCTGCTGGAGCGGGAATCATAGCCGGACTGGTTCGATGCGCATTCCTCACTCCCGCTCAGTTCTGATTCCCCGTTTTGAAATGGATTGTCACGTTCCGGGATGTTTCAATTCATTTCTTTTCCGGGATGAAGACGTTCCTCCTGAAAAAAACACACGGGAAAAACTCTTTTTACTATACGTGCCATCCCTGTGAATTGCAAGTCAGGCGTTCCATTCTTCCGGTCCCCTCATGCGGGGCTCTGTTTAGGAGAAGCGCTCCTGCGCGTGGAACGCATGAGGTTTCTCTTCCCGGTTTTTGCGGCGGGAGGTTCAGGAGGTGCCGGTGACCGCGGAGGAGGCGGATGTGATTTCCCGGATGACCGCGGCGGCACAGTGACAGCCGAACAGTGCGGGCATATAGGAAATCGTTCCCGTGACGGAACGCTTGTTCGTCAGTCCTTCCGACGCCACAACCGCATGTTCGATCGACGCTTCCGGGGAGTAGACCACCTTGAATCCGCGGTAAATCCCGCGCCTGTGGAGACGCTTCCGCATTGCGCGGGCCAGCGTGCAGTTGTGACTTTCCGAGATGTCCGCGCAGCGGACGGCTTCCGGATCCAGCCGCGCGCCGGAGCCCATGCAGCTGACGAGGCGGATCCCGTGTTCCACGCAGTAGACCGTCAGATAGAATTTCGGAGAGAGTGTGTCGATCGCATCCAGAACGCAGTCATACGGTGTCGCACCGAGCACTTCGAACAGCCGCTCGTCGCGCAGATACTCGTTCAGGACCGTCAGTTCGAGTTCCGGATTGATGTCCAGAAGCCGCGCGCCGAGAAGCTCCGCCTTCGGCTGCCCGACCGTGGAGGTCAGTGCCACAAGCTGGCGGTTGCGGTTGCTCTCTTCAACCAGATCACCGTCGGCGATCGTCATACGCCCGACTCCCGCGCGGCAGATCAGTTCCGCGGCAATCCCGCCGACCCCGCCCAGTCCCGCGACAAACACATGGGCGCGGCGGAGTTTTTCCAGATTTTCTTCACCGAGAAGAAGCGCGCTCCGGTTCTGCCAGTCCGGAGTATTCCTGATCGAGTCACTCATATTGAAAAATCCTTGTAAAAAGCCGGTAAACGCGTTCTTTGAGCTCCTCCGGCGCGACTCCGGCAAGACGCGCGGCAATCGCGTAAAGTTCTTCGATGTATTCCTGCGCATCGTCCGTTTCCAGAAGAAAACCGACATCCATGATTTCCGGACTCAGGCTTCCGGCGTGCCGGAGCAGGACCGGAGAGAGCGAAAGCGTGAATCCGTGCTTGAGAAGCTCATGCGCCGTTTTCGCATTTCCCCGGAATCCGTGAATGATCCACGGAATCGTCTTTTTCCTCTTCTTTTTCAGACGGATGAGTTCGGGATAAGCGCGGACACAGTGGATCACCAGCGGCAATGTCCGTTTTTCCGCCAGTTCCGCGTGACGGAGAAAACAAGCCTCCTGAAACGCGAAGTCCGCTTCCGCCGTACGATCCAGCCCGCACTCCCCGACTGCCGCGCAGCCGTGTTCCGCAAGATAGGACTCCAGCGCTTCAAAATCATATTTCAGCACATCGCGCGGATGAATCCCGGCGGAAAACAGTTCGCCGGAGAAGTGTTCCGCCCTTTCTTCCGGATATGCGAGATTCCGCAGCGCGAGAATTCCGGGGGCAGGGGGCGTATGGGTATGTGCATCCGTGAAAGGAATCATTTCCGCGTCCGCCATGCCTGTTCCAGATTGTCCAGCACCTCGTCGGGCACGGCGAGCGACCCGCCGCCCGTCCCGAGGCGGATGGATGGCTGATTTTTCCCGTGGTAGTCGCTTCCCCCGGAGATCAGGATGTGATGTTCGGCGGAAGCGTCCAGAAGCATGGAGTGCTGTGCGAATGAATAGAGCGAATAGTAGGCCTCAATGCCGTCGAGACCGTGTCTGATCAGACGCTTCAGGTATTTCCGGACAAAGGCGCGTTCGCCCGAGGCGCGGTAAACGGGATGCGCCCAGATTGCCAGTCCGCC